>JAFECJ010000019.1 GCA_018242205.1 Pseudomonadota bacterium | reverse complement strand
CGAAGACGGCCTGCCCGGGGCCGATCAAACAATACGGGCGATGACGCGTGTCTGCTTCTCTTCGCCCTGCCCCAATTGACAAGGATCAAGATGCCCCGATCCTCTCACGCCATGCTGAGCGATGTCCGGGATTGAAACGCCGTGCTGATCGCACTGTTCGCCGACATTCACGCCAACCGGCAGGCTTTCGAAGCCTGCCTTGCGCACGCCTATGATCAGAGCGTCGATCGCATTGTGCTGCTCGGCGACTATGTCGGCTACGGCGGCGATCCCGAATGGGTGATGCGCCGCGTCATGGATCTCCACGAGGAAGGCGCGGTCTGCGTTATGGGCAATCATGACGACGCCGTTGGCGGCTCGGCCGAGCAGATGAATCTCGAGGCGCGCATCGCCATCGAATGGACGCGCACCGAACTCGGCCGTACGGCGCGCGAATTCCTGACGCGGTTGCCGCTGACTCACGTCGATCAGGACCGGCTCTATGTGCACGCCGACGCCAGCCATCCGAAGAAATGGACCTACGTCACCGGGACGCTGGAAGCCGCCGACAGCCTGGCCGCGACGCAGGCCCATGTCACCTTCTGCGGCCACGTGCACCGCCCGGCGCTCTACAGCCTGTCGTCGACCGCGAAGATGACCGCCTTCACGCCGACCTCAGGCGCGACCATCCCGCTGCTGCCCGGCCGGCGTTGGCTCGCGGTGCTGGGCGCGGTCGGTCAGCCGCGCGACGACAACCCCGCCGCCTCTTATGCGCTCTACGACACCGAACGCGGCGAACTGGCCTATGCCCGTGTGCCCTACGACGTCGAGGAAGCCGCGGCGCGCATCCGCAAGCAGGGCCTGCCGAGCTGGCTCGCCGACCGGCTGTTCATGGGCAAATAGACGGGCAACCAGATGGTCAAGCCGCTGCACGAGACGGGTGTCGAGATTGACGGTTTCCGGCTCGACGAGCTGGTGCACCGCGGCGGCATGGCCATGCTGTGGCGCGTCAGCAAACCGGGCCTCGAGGGCCCGATGCTGATGAAGGTGCCGCGCATCGGCGAAGGCGCCGACCCGGCGGCCATCGTCGGCTTCGAGATGGAGCTGATGATCCTGCCCAAGCTCAACGGCGCGCATGTGCCGAAGTTCATCGCCGCCGGCGATTTCGCCCGGCAGCCGTATATCGTCATGGAGGCGATCGACAGCCCGAGCCTGCTGAAGAAGCTGCCGGACCTGCCGCTGCCTTACGACGAGGTGACGCACCTCGGCGTCCGCATCGCCGACGCGCTCGACGACCTGCATCGCCAGCACGTCGTCCACCTCGACATCAAGCCGAGCAACATCCTGTTCCGCCCCGACAGCGAAGCGGTGCTGATCGATTTCGGCCTGTCGCATCACGACCAGTTGCCCGATCTGATGCAGGAGGAATTCCGCGTGCCGTTCGGCACCGCGCCCTATATGTCCCCGGAGCAGTTGCGGGGTATCCGCAACGAACCGCGTAGCGACCTGTTTGCCCTCGGCGTGCTGCTCTATTTCTTCTCGACCGGCGTGCGGCCATTCGGCGAAGCCGAATCCATGCGCGGCATGCGCAGGAGGCTGTGGCGCGACCCGATGCCGCCGCGCGCCTTGCGCCCCGATTATCCGCCGTGGCTTCAGGAAATCGTGCTGCGCTGTCTCGAGGTCGAAGCCGGCCGGCGGCATCCGACCGCCGCGCAGCTCGCCTTCGATCTCAGCCATCCAAGTGAAGCTAAACTCACCGCGCGCTCGGAAAAGCTGGCGCGCGACTCTTTTGCCACAGCGATGCGCCGGCGCTTCAACACCGATCTCACCGCGCCGCGCCGCGCGCCGGTGACGGCGCAATTGTCGTCGGCCCCGATCGTCGCGGTCGCTGTCGATGTCGGCACCGAGGCCGCACCGATCAACGCCGCGCTGCTCGACGTCACCGCGCGCATGCTAGCGACCTTGCCCGACGCGCGCCTCGCCTGCCTCAACGTGCTCAAGTCGAGCGCCATCGCGCTCGACAGCACGCTCGACAAGGAGGGCCACAACAAGCAGATCGACCGTCTGGTGCGGTTGAAGGCCTGGGCGGCGCCGCTCAAGCTCGATGAGCGCCGCCTCACCGCCCATGTGCTGGAAGGCGCCGATGCCGCCGACGCCATCCTCGAATTCGTCACCGCCAATCGCGTCGATCACGTGCTGATCGGGGCGCGGCAGGATTCGTTGCGCCGCCGCGTGCTGGGCAGCGTGTCGGCGAAAGTCGCGGCCGACGCGGCATGCAGCGTCACCGTCGTGCGCGCGCCGCGGGTTCCCGAGGGCGATGCGTAAGGGTTCCGGCGGAACGCGGCCCAAGGCCGCGCGTTATAGAAACTCCATCAACCATGGAGTTTCAATCATGCAGCGCGCGTCCATCCTGGCCGCCGTCACGGCGCTGGCGACCCTGTCGCTGCCGGCCCTGTCGCAGACCGCTTCGGCCGCCACTCTCGCCACGGCGACGACATCGCTCAACATCCGCACCGGCCCCGGTCCACAATTTCCGGTCGTCGGCGCTATCCCCGACAAAGGCCATGCCACCGTCACCGGCTGTATCCAGGGCAGCCTGTGGTGCCAGGTCATGTATAACGGTAAGCAGGGCTGGGCCTATTCGCAATACCTGACCGCGTCGGCCGCCGGCCAGTTGGTCGCGGTGACGCAAATTCGCGACGTACCGGCGATTGTCTATGACGCACCGCCGACAACAGTCGGTACGGCGGTCGCGGCGCCGACCATCAGCGGCGAATTCGTCGCGCCGGTCGCCAATACCGCGCCGCTGTCGATCACGCCGCCGCCGGCCACGGTGCAGACCTATGTCGTGCAGCATCCGGTGACGCCGGTCTATCTCAATGGCGAGGTCGTGGAAGGTGCCGGTCTGCCGCAGGACGTGGTGCTGACGCCGGTGCCGGACTATCGGTACGACTACGCCTACGTGAATGGCGTGCCGGTTCTGGTCGAGCCGACGACGCGGCGGGTCACGTATATTTATCGCTAAGCCGATAGAAGCGCGCCGCGTTGTCATGGAACACGGCGCGCTGGTCGGCCGCGGGATATTCCGCCATCACGCGACGATAGATGGCGAAGAAATCGGCGTAGCTCAGATGCAGCTTCTCCAGCGGGAAGTTGCTGCCGTAGAGGGTTCGTTCGATGCCGAAGATTTGGATGGTATCGCGGATCACCTGCCGCGCCTGCGGATAAGTCAGCCCCAGCGAATACATGCCGAGGCCGGACAGCTTGACATGCAGGTTTGGAAACGCCGCGAGCATCGTCAGCGCGGCGCGCCATTCGTCGATCGCCGCTGACGTGCGTTCGGTCAGCATCCCGGCATGCACCAGGATCATGCGCACATTGGGGTGTGCCTTGAGCAGTTCGGCGGCGTATCTCGCCTGATAGGGATAGATTTGCAGCTCGAAATGCAAGTCGTGCTGCTCTAGCGCCGCGAAGCCGCGACGAAAATTGGCGTCGTTGCAGAAGTCCGGCCGCGGGCAGCCCTGCCGCTCCGGCTGCTTGTCGTAATACAGCATGTGACGCACGCCGCGCACATTGGGGTACTGCATCTGCGCCTTCAACGCGGCGCCGGCGTCCGGCGCGGCAAGATCGACATTGGCAATAATGCCGTGCGGATAGCCGTGCTTGTCGGCGACCGCCTGCAGCCACTTCGTTTCCTCGAGCGCCTTCCCCGGCCCCCACATTGCCGTGACGTGAACCGACTTCACCGCGCCCTGCGGCACGATGTCGGCCATCCACTCCTCGACCGGATAATCGCGACGAATGCCGAAATAGTCGCCGAACATGCGCGGGACCGGCGGATCGGCGAGCCAGGCGACGTCCTTGCGCAGCCAGATGTGATGATGCGTATCGATCATCGGCCCGTCATAGAGCGCCTGGCTCATGTCACAGCCCTCTCAGAACTTCGCGTTCTCGATGAACCGGATCAGCGCCGCGACGGCAAGGCCCATGTCGAGCGGGCTCGCATACTCCGCCGGGTTGTGGCTGATGCCGCCGCGGCAGCGTACGAACAGCATCGCGATCGGGCACAGCTTGGCCATCGCCATGCCGTCATGGCCGGCGCCGGAAACGAGCCGGATCGCCTCGCCGCCGGTCGCGCGGATCGCCTCGGCCAAACCGTCCTGCAAAGCCGGATCGCACGGCGTCGTCGCCACGTTGCGGGTGTCGGTCATGGTGACGCCGAGATGGCGGCGGTCGGCGAGCGCGCGGATTTCCGCTTTGAAGGTATCGACGAACTTGCGCCGCGCCTCATCAGAGCCAGACCGGATATCGACGATCAGCGCCACATTGCCGGGCACGACATTGGCCGCGGCATTGGGGATGCGCAGCATCCCGACGGTGGCGACGACTTCACCTTGCGTGTCGCGCGCCATCTTTTCCGCGAGCAGCGTGGTTTCGGCGGCGCCGGCCAGCGCGTCGCGCCGCAGCAGCATCGGCACGGTGCCGGCATGGCCGGCCTCGCCGAGGAATTCGACATTGATATAGGTTTGTCCGGCGATCGCGGTGACGACGCCGAGCGCCTGGCTGCGATGCTCGAGCACCGGCCCCTGCTCGATATGAACTTCGACGTAAGCGGCGGCGGTGTCGCGACCATAGGCCGCGGCCGCGACATCGTCGGGGTTCCTGCCGAACGTAGTGATCGCCTGGCGCAAAGTGACGCCAATGGCGTCGGTGAGCTCGAGGCGCTCCGCGTCGAACTGGCCGGCGACCGCCAACGACGACGACAAGGTCTTGGCAAAGCGCGAGCCCTCCTCGTCGCCGAAAGCGAGCACGTCGAGGCCAAAGGGCAGATTGCGGCCCGCCTTGGCGAAATGCTCGGCGGCGAGAATGCCGACGATGACGCCGAGCGGCCCGTCGAACATGCCGGCTTCGATCACAGTGTCGATATGCGAACCGATCAGCAGCCGCTTGCTGCCGGTGCCCGGCCAATGGCCGCGCACGGTGCCAAGCGCGTCCTCGCTGACCTCAAGCTGGGCCGTCCGCATCCATTGGCCGATGAGATCGGCGGCGGCACGGTGCTCGGGCGTGAGAAATCCGCGCACCAGCCGGTTCGGCTCGGCCGAGATGGCGCCGAGCGTGCGGATCATCAGGTCGGCGCGTTCGCCGAGCACGGCTGCGTCAGGGGCAGGCATAAAGGCGGGTCCCATCAACGTCCGACGGCCGGGAAGAGCCCGGCCGCCGTGTCCGTCATGCAACCTGCCTATCCAAAGGCTATCGCCGGGACAAGCCCGGCGGTGCCGGGTACCCGGTCAGGGCAGCAGAATGATCGAGCCCGTGGTCTTGCGGCCTTCAAGGTCGATATGCGCCTGCTTGGCGTCCTTGAGCGCGTATTTGTGGCTGACCGGAATCTTCACCGCGCCGGAGCCGACGGCCTTGAACAGGTTGTTGGCGATCGACACCAGGTCCTCGCGCTTGGCGGCATAGGTGTTCAGCGTCGGCCGCGTCGCGAACAGCGAGCCCTTCTGCTGCAGGAGGTTGATGTCGAACGCCTTGACCGGGCCCGAGGCTGAACCGAACGACACGAACATGCCGAGCGGACGGATGCAGTCGAGAGACTTCGGGAAGGTGTCGGCGCCGATGCCGTCATAGACGACGTCGCAGAGCTTGCCGCCCGTGATCTCCTTCACCTTGGCGGCGAAATCTTCCTCGCGATAGAGGATGACGTGGTGCGCACCATTGGCCTTAGCGATCTCGGCCTTGTCCTTGCTGCCGACGGTGCCGATGACGGTGGCGCCGATGTGGTTGGCCCATTGGCACAGGATGCCGCCCATGCCGCCGGCCGCGGCATGCACCAGGATGGTCGAGCCCTTCTCGACCTTGAAGGTCCGGTGCAGCAGGTATTCGGCGGTCATGCCCTTGAGCATCATCGCCGCCGCCTGGTCGTAGCTGATGTTGTCCGGCATCTTGACGACGCGTTCGGCCGGCAGCAGTCGTTCCTGAGCGTAGCCCCCGAGTGCCACGACATAGGCGACGCGGTCGCCGACCTTGAGATCGCTGACGCCGGGGCCGACGGCAACGACCTCGCCGGCGCCTTCATTGCCGGCGACGAACGGCATGCCGGTCGGCGACGGATAGAGCCCGCTGCGGAAATAGGTGTCGATGAAGTTCACGCCGCAGGCGTGCTGCTTGATCTTGATCTGGCCCTGCCCGGGCGCCGGAATGTCGATGTCCTCGAAGGTCAGAACCTCGGGACCGCCGGTTTTATGGACGCGGACTGCAGCAACCATCGTTTCACTCCCTGGGGCAGAATGGCTTGTTGTCGGAACAACTGTCGGGCGGGATCATAGGCAGCGCCGGCCCGAGCGCAAGGTTAGGCCGGTTGTGGCTGCCCCGCTCACGCGGCCCTGTTCAGCGGCCGCCGGAAATGCGCAGGTTGGCGCCGGTGACGTAGGACGCCTTATCGGACAAGAGGTAAAGCACGCCGTCGGCAACCTCGTCCGCTGTGCCGGCGCGGCCGATCGGAACGCCCGCCATATGCTTCTCGATACGCCCGGCCGGCTGAATGTCGGTGTCGATCATACCGGGGCTGACGCCGTTGACGCGGATGCCTTCCTTCGCCACCTCGCGCCCGGCGCCGATCACCATGGAATCGACCGCGCCCTTGGCGGCGGCGTACCAGATGCACTCGGTGGCGCCGCCGATCACCGCCGCCATCGACGAGATCATGACGATTGAGCCGCCCTTGCCGCCGTGCTTGGTCGACATACGGCGGATCGCGGCGCGCAGGCAGAGCAGCGCGCCGAAAGTATCGACGTCGAGCGCAGCGCGGATAGTTTCGGTCGAAGCCTCGTCGAGCCGCGACATCGGTCCGATGATGCCGGAGGAATGGACGAAATGCGTCAGCGTGCCGAACTTGTCGGTTCGGCGAAGACGCGCTCGATATCGGCTTCGCGGCCCATGTCGCCCTGAATGGCGATGGCGCGGGCGCCGGCGGCCTTCACAGCGTCGACCACGCCGGAAGCGGCCTTGGCGTTGCTGTTGTAGTTGACGGCGACGTCATAGCCTGACGCGCCCGCCAGTTTGGCAATCGCGGCACCGATGCCGCGGCTGCCGCCGGCGACGAGAAGGACGGGTCTGGACATCGGCGTTACTCCCCAGCGTAAATTTTGTTCAGCCGGCACGGCGTAACAAACCCGCGCCCAGGAAGTAAAGCGCGATCGCCGACAGCGCGGCGACGACGATGGGGCCGGGTTCGAGATTGGTCACGACGGCGAAGGCCGCCAGCACCGCCCACAACGCCATGAGGCCGATATTGACCGAACGCAGTCGCCGCACCCTGAGCGGATGCACGAAGGCGACCGGCACGAAAGTGAGCGCGCAGAGCGCGACGATGACGAGCAATGCGAGCCACGGCAGCGGCGGCAGAATGTAGAGATAGAAAGCGATGACGTTCCACACCGCCGGAAAACCGCGGAAGTAATTGTCGTCGGTCTTCATCATGCGGTCGGCGAAATACAACGCGCCGGTGATAACGATGAGGATGGCCGCCGGCACGCCGAAGCCTTCCGGCAGATAACCACTGGCGGCGATGGCATAGGCCGGCACAAAAACATAGGTGGTGAAATCGACGACAAAATCGAGCCCGGCGCCGTCCCAACGCGGCAGCCGGTCCTTGACGTGAAAGAGCCGCGCCAGCGGCCCGTCAATGCCATCGACGACGAGCGCCAAGCCCAGGCAGAAGAACATCATCGCCCAGTGGCCGCCGGTCGCCAGGATCAGCGCCAGCAACGCAAAAGCTGCGCCGCTCGCGGTGAGGACGTGGATCGCGAAAGCGCCGACGCGCCGAAGATCCATGCTTTATGCCTTGCGCATGATCCGGTCCGAAAACCGGTACCCACTTTTCGGGATCATGCGCTACTGATTGCCCCAGTCGAGCTTGACGATCTCGGCCGAACGGCCGCCGAGGTTCCAGTTGCGACCGAAACCGCGGAACCGCGACTTGTCGGACTTGGCGACAATCACGTCGGGACCGATCCAGTATTCGGAGTTGCGGATGACGACGCCCTCGTTGCGGTCGGTGCCGCGCACCGGGGTGACGGCGCCGCCGCCGTATTTGTCGAGGCTGACGATGCGGGTGTTGCCGTTGGTCTCGTAGCTGATCGGCACCTGGTGCACGCCGAGGAATTGTCCGACCAGGATCGACAAGAGATGCGTGGTGCCGCCGACGCGGCCCGTGAAGATGCGGGTGAGACCTTTCACCGCCTGGATCGGCGCCTTGTCGTCAACGAACAGCGCCGCGGTCCAGTTGCCGCGCGCCATGATGCCCGGCAAGTCCATCATCAGGCCGACATTGATGCCGGACAGATCGACATTATCGAACTGGCCTTCGTCAATGCGCACACCGGCCCAGGTCTGGCAGCGGCCTTCGGTCGGCGGGTGTTCGCCGAGCGACAGCACGCAGGGGCAGAACACCGTGCAATTGCACGACAAGGTCATTTCGCCTTTGAGGGTCCAGGCTTCGGTCACGGTTTCACTCCCAATTACGGCTTATTCTGTTTGTTAGCTCAAATCGCCGCGCCAAGGAAACCCGCAGGTAAATGCGCGAGCACGGCGAAGACGATGAAGACCAAACCGGCGGCGATAGCGAAGACGCCGATCGCGTAAGTCAGCCGGTTGGTCACCGTCATTTTCTCGATCGTCATCAGGACGCCGAGCGCCGCCATCCACACCACGTTCATGATGCCGACGGCGAACATCACCAGCATCATGGCCCAGCAGCAGCCGAGGCAGAACAGGCCCTGCTTGACGCCGAGGCGGAACACGCCGCGCGACTTCGTCTGCCAGTTGGTGAAGAAGAAGTTGAACGGTGCGCGGCATTGCCTGAGGCAGGCGTGCTTGAGCGCCGAGAACTGGTAGGCGCCGGCGACGACGAACACGGCGCCGGAGAACAGCCCGCTCGCCGAGGCCATGCTCGGGTTGAGCACGGCGGCCCGCGTCAGCGCGTATTGTGCCAAGGTCGCCGCGGCGGAGAAGCCGAACCAGACCGCGGCATAGCCGGCGGTGAGCACGAAGGGCGACACCACTTTCTCGCGCTTCTGCGCGGCGGTGTCGGCGATTTCGGCGTAAGTGAAAATCATCGGCGCCGCGCTCGGCAGCATCATGGCGAGCGTCATGGCGCCCCACATCAGCGCGACCAGCAGGAACCCGGTGGCGCCCCACTCGCCCTCCGGCATCAGCGATACGCCGAAGGTCGGGCTGCACAAGGCGGCCCAGGCCCGCGGCAGATAATCGAGCACCGCCATGCCGGGGCCGAAGCCGCCGGCCGGGCCGCCCATCTCCGCGATCAGCAGGCCGAGATAGAGCCAGCCGAGCCCGGTCAGCAGGATGACGCAAATCACCGCCAGCCGCTTGGGATGGGCGAAGATGGCGCCCAGCCGGCTCGCGGCGGGCGTCAGGTGGTCGAGGCGGTGGCGGGTGGCTTCGGTCATGGGTCTAATGGCGTCCTGCATAGCGCAAGGCAGGCATGGGCGATATACGGGCTGTCCCGCATGGTTTCCGCGCGGGAGGCGTGGTAATCCGCCCGAAATCGCAAAGAGGCGCATTGATGCCGGACAAAACCGAGACATCCGAGGCCCTGGTGGTCGGCGGCGGCCCGGCGGCGCTGACCGCGGCGATCGCGCTGGGGCAAGCCGGGATCGCCACGGTGCTCGCCGGCAAGCGCCCGCCGCGGGCCGACAACCGCACCACCGCCCTGCTCGCCGGTTCCATCGCCGCTCTGGAGACGCTCGGCGTCTGGGAACTCTGCGCCGGGAATGCTGCGCCGCTCAACACCATGCGTCTGGTCGATGCCACCGGCCGGCTGTGGCGCGCGCCCGAGGTCAAGTTCGAGGCCCACGAGATCGAGCTCGACGCCTTCGGTTACAACATCGAAAACCCGATCCTGATCGACGCGCTGGAGAACCGCGCCGGCGCTTTGCCGAACCTGCGGACCATCGACGACGAGGTCACCGCCGTCGAAACGGGCGACGAAGACGTGACAATCACGCTCAAGAGCGGCGCGCAACTCTCGGCGCCGCTCGTCATCGGCGCCGACGGCCGCAACTCGATGTGCCGCGCCGCCGCGCATATCGACACCACCGAGCACAAGTATCATCAGGTCGCGCTCACCGTGTGCCTGAAACACACGCGGCCGCACCGCGACACGTCGACCGAGTTTCACACGACCACGGGCCCGTTCACGCTCGTGCCGCTGCCCGGTAACCGTTCAAGCCTCGTCTGGGTGTTGCGCCCGCATGAGGCCGATGTTCTGTTCGCGCTCGATGATGATGAACTGGCGCTCGAGATCGAACGCGCCGCGCATTCGATCCTCGGCAAGATGACGCTGGAACCGGGCCGCGCGCTGTTTCCGTTGAGCGTCAAGACGGCGGCGCGCTTCGGCGCCCACCGCATCGCGCTGGTCGGCGAAGCCGCCCATGTCATTCCGCCGATCGGCGCGCAGGGCCTGAACCTCGGCGTGCGCGATGCAATGACCATCGCCGAGATGGCGGGGCGCGCGCATGACGAGGGCCGCGATATCGGCGCCGACGATGTGCTGATCGGCTATGACCGATCGCGGCGCGGCGATGTCGCCTCGCGCGGCCTCGTCATCGATCTCGCCAACCGCACGCTGCTCTCGGATTTCCTGCCGCTGCAGGGCCTGCGCGGTCTCGGCCTCTATGCGCTCGACAAGATCGGCCCGTTGCGCCGCGCCGTGATGCGCGAAGGCGTCGCGCCGCGGACGCGCCGTGCCCGCAGGGTCAGTTAAGACTTCTTCCGAAACTGCGGATCGACCGGCACCGGCAGCGCCATCACGTCTTTGCCGCCGACATTCAGGCGATGCGCGAACAGGCCGCGGTCGACGAAATGCGGATCGCGCAAGGCTTCTTCCAGCGGCGCGACGATCGTGACGCAGCAATCGGCTTTGGCAAAAATCGGCGCCCAGTCGGCACTGGTCCGCGCCGCAATCAGTTTGGCGACCGCAGCGATCGTTGCTTGGGGATCGCGCGCGTCGTCGGTGAACGGTGCGGCAAGTCCGATCGCCTGGCAGAACGCGTCCCAGAATTTCTGCTCCAGCGCGCCGCAGGCCACCAGCCTGCGATCCAGTGTCGCATAGAGCTGATAACGCGGGGATGAGCCGGTCACCGGCAATTCGCCGGGTTTGGGAAAGCGGCCGGCGGCGACGCCCAAAGCCAGCGCGTACCAGCCGAAGGTGAACATGGCGTCGGTCATGGCGATGTCGAGGAAGGCGCCCTCGCCGCTTTGATCGCGTGCGCGCAGCGCCAGGAGGATGTTGATCACCGCCGGAAACGTGCCGCCGGCGATGTCGGCGATCAAAGCCGGCGGCAGTACCGGCGCGGTGACCGGACCCGGCTGCAGGTCGAGCAGCCCCGTGGCGCCGATGTAATTGACGTCATGGCCGGCCTCGCCTGCGCGTGGCCCGCTCTGGCCGTAGCCGGAAATGGCGCAATAGATGATCCTGGGATTGATCGCGCGCAGGTCGTCATAGCCGAGGCCGAGCCGCGCCATGACGCCGGGCCGGAATTGCTCGATGACGATGTCGGCTTTGGCGATCAGCGGCTTGAGCTTGGCGCGGTCCGCCTCGTTCTTGAGGTCGAGCGTCAGCTTCTGCTTGCCGCGGTTGAGCATGGCGTAGACCGCGCTCTCACCGTCGACCATGGGCGGAAACCGCGCCATGTCCTCGCCACCCGGGCGCTCGATCTTGATCACCTCCGCACCGGCTTCGGCCAACATCAAAGCGGCCAGCGGCCCCGGCAGCAGCGTGGTGAAATCGAGAACCAGCAGACCCTTGAGCGGCTGCATTGAGAAATTACCTGAACAACAAAGGCGGCAGCGTACCGCTTTTCACCATCCACATCACCGTCGTCAGCGTCACCACCGACACGACGGTGCCGACCAGCACGGCGGTCGAGGCCTGCTCGACCCAGGTGTCGTATTGCCGGGCGAAGACGAAGACATTGAGCGCCGGCGGCAAGGCCGCCATCAGCACCGCGGTATCGACCCACATCTGGTCGAACGGCCCGAATGCCGACAGCAGCACGAACACCACGAGCGGATGGACGATCACCTTGACCCCGGTGAGGATCGGCATCTCCCACGGAATCTTCTTCAATGGCCGCAGCGCCACGGTCACGCCCAGCGTGAACAGCGCGCACGGCGCCGAGGCGTTCTGCAGGAACTGCATCAAGCGTTCGATGGCGAGCGGCGGGTGGAAGTGGATCGCGGCAGAGGCAATGCCGAGCGCGCTGGCGATCACCAGCGGATTGGTGCCGATGCGCTTGACGACTTCGAGTGCGATGGAGCCCACGCTCTTCTTCTGCGGGCTGGCGATCGCCATCATGAACGGCACCAGCGAGAACAACAGCAGCGTGTCGAAGCAGAAGATCAGCGCCACCGGCACCGCCGCCGTCGGTCCGAGCGTCGACAGTGCCAGGCCCGGGCCCATATAGCCGATATTGCCGTAGCTGCCGGCGAGTCCGGCGATGGTCGACTGGTCGATGCGGCCCTTGTTGACGACGATGCCGACGGCGAACGCCATCGCGAACACCCAGAAGGTCGACAAGGTGGTGGCGACGATGAAATCGACCTGCGCCAGTTGCTCCAGCGGGGTTTGCGCCAGGATGCGGTAGAACAGCGCCGGCAGCGACACGTAGACGATGAAGAAATTCATCCAGCCGAGCGCGGTATCGGGGATCTGTTTGATCTTGCCGCAGGCAAAACCAATGATGATCAGGCCGAAAAAGGGTAACGCGAGATTGAGGACGTCGATCATCGAGGGGCTCCGGCGGCAAGACCCCGCCCGAGAGGCGCCCGAGGCATATCCCGACTTGGTGCCCTTCCGACTTGGCGCGGCCTTTGCTTTGCTCTAGACGGCAGGCGATCTTTTTGAAAGGGCCACCATCGTGAAACTGCCCCGTCAGTTTTTCCAGCCTCTGGCCATCGGCGCGCCGGCGCCCCTGGGCGAACTCCCCGTCCGCCTCGAGCGCATGATCCACTTCGTGCCGCCGCACGTGGAGAAAATGCGCGCCAAGGTGCCCGAGCTCGCCCGCCAGGTCGACGTCGTGCTCGGCAATCTGGAAGACGCCATTCCGGTCGAGGCCAAGGAGGCCGCCCGCAAGGGCTTCATCGAGATGGGCAAGTCGGTCGATTTCGGCGCGACCGGCCTGTGGACCCGTATCAACGCGTTGAACTCGCCCTGGGCGCTCGATGACGTCATCGAGATCGTCGGCACCATCGGCAACAAACTCGACGTCATCATGCTGCCGAAGGTCGACGGTCCGTGGGATATCCATTACCTCGACCAGCTGCTCGCCCAGCTCGAAGCGCGGCACAAGATCGCCAAGCCGATCCTGATCCACGCCATCCTGGAGACGGCGCAGGGCGTGAACAATGTCGAGGCCATCGCCTCCGCTAGCCCACGCATGCATGGCATGAGCCTGGGACCGGCCGATCTCGCCGCCTCGCGCGCGATGAAGACCACGCGCGTCGGCGGCGGTCATCCGGAATACAAGGTGCTCGCAGATGCTGCCGGTGACGCGCCGCGCGCCGCCTATCAGCAGGACCTCTGGCACTACACGGTCGGCCGCATGGTCGATGCCTGCGCCGCCGCCGGCATCAAGCCGTTCTACGGCCCGTTCGGCGATTTCTCCGACGCCTCGGCCTGCGAATCGCAATTCCGCAACGCCTTCCTGATGGGCTGCCTGGGCGCCTGGTCGCTGCATCCGTCGCAAATCGCCATCGCCAAGACCGTGTTTTCGCCCGATCCGGCCGAGGTCGCCTTCGCCAAGAAGATCGTCGACGCCATGCCGGACGGCGCCGGCGCTGTGATGATCGACGGCAAGATGCAGGACGACGCCACCTGGAAGCAGGCCAAGGTCTTGATCGATTTGGCAAAACTGGTCGCCGCCAAGGACCCGGACATGGCCGCGAAATACGGCCTGTAAGGCCCCGGCTGACACAATTTTGGGGCTAGCCAAGGCCGGCGCGAAGCACTAACTCGTCGGCATGCCCAAGATGCACGTCGCCAAATTCAAGATCGGTCAGGTGGTCAAGCACCGCCTGTTCCCGTTTCGCGGCGTGATCTTCGATATCGACCCGGAATTCAGCAACACCGAAGAATGGTGGGAGGCGATCCCGGCCGACGTGCGGCCGCGCAAGGACCAGCCGTTCTATCACCTGTTCGCCGAAAACGAAGAAACCGAATACGTCGCCTACGTCTCCGAGCAGAACCTGTTGCCCGACACGTCCGGCAAGCCGATCCGCCATCCGCAGGTCGAGGAAGTGTTCGAGCAGGATGAGAACGGCGACTATAAGCCGCTCGACGACATGTTGAATTGAAACGACGGCGGTGCGAAGCACGCTACGTCATTTGACAACCGGCAATGAAAAAAGGCGCGGCCAAAGCCGCGCCTTTTGATTGTCGCGATGCTCGCGCGCCTTATTTCTTCGGCGCCGCGGCCGCCGGCTGCTGCGCTTCGAGCTTCTTGCGCGCCTCTTCAGCCTTCTTCTGCATCTCTTCCTGCAGCTTGCGCTGCTGTTCCTCGACCACCTTCGGATCGGTCGCCGGGCCGTCATAGGCCTTGGCGAAATCGGCGAGCGAGACCGGGATGCTGAGCACCTGGCGGTTCATCAGATAGGTCTGGACGACAAGCTGCTTGCCGGCCTTGAGCTTCTTCACGGTGTCGGCGTTGATCTCGTAGTCCGACAGACAACCGATCTGCGTGCAGACGACATAGGGCGCGCTGCCCATGTCCTGACCGTCGAGCACGAGATGCGTGCCTTCGGCCAGATGCACGATGATCGACATTGGCACGGTGACGCGCAGGCGCTCATTGGCGCCCTCGACCTGCAACAGCTCGGCCATGATGACCGGCATGCCGTTTTCCATGCGGCCGTCGCGATGCACGACGCAGACCTTCTTGTTCTCGGTCTCCTGGCCCTGCTGGCACAGCTTGACCCAGGACGAGTACATCAGTGGCGGCAATTGCGGGGCACCGGCTTGCGGCGCGGCGGGGGCCGCCGGAGCAGCCGGCGCCGGCGCGGCTTTCGGCGCGGGCTTGGTCTGGGCGAATACCGGCTGGGCGATCACGCTCGCGCCGAGCAGAAGGCCTGCGCCCGTCGCCACGGCCATCATGCGGGCCAGCGGGCGGGCAGGAGCAATCCGTTGATCCATTTGAAACTCGTCCCTTATGATTTAACCGGCGTCATTATGACCGGCTGTCCGGCCGGCGCGTCCCGAACGCACCGCGCAATTGCGAGCGGCTCTGTCGTTGCGAAATACGGCGGGAGCGTGACATTCGACCGCAGCCTGATAGCCGATATTGGCGCGACGATAAAGGCACCAATGCGCCGAAAATTCGCGAACGATGCGTTCTTTGCAGTGTGGTAAAAGGCCGCGAAGCATAGGACCCGAATCGCATCGCATACCGACCCGACCAGCTTGTGAGGCTCCCCATCGCGACCGGCATCCGGCTGTCGCGCCGGACCGTCGTGCTCGGCGCCCTCGCCGCCGCCGGCGGCCTGCGCCCTAACCGGGCCGGCGCCGCGACGACCAGCCACGCCCTGGCGATGCACGGCGGACCGGCGTGGCGCGCCGATTTCGCCGCGCCGACCTACGCCAATCCGGCCGCGCCGAAAGGCGGCCAGTTGACGCAGGGCGTGCTCGGCACCTTCGACAGCCTCAATCCGTTCATCGTCAAGGGGCTGCCGGCGGAGAAGATCCGCAGCTACGTCATCGAGAGCCTCTTGGCACGCGGCTATGACGAACCCTTCACGCTCTACGGCCTGCTCGCCGACAGCGTCACCACCGACGCCGCCCGCAGCTTCGTCACCTTCACCATCAACGACAAGGCGCGCTTCTCCGACGGTCATAAGGTCACCGCCGACGATGTCGTGTTCTCGTTCGAGCTACTGCGCGATCACGGCCGGCCGCTATTCGGCATTTATTACAGCAAGGTCGCCAAGGTCGAAGCCATCGATGCGCGCACCGTGCATTTCGACCTCAAGGGCGCCGACGACCGCGAACTGCCGCTGATCCTCGGCCTGATGCCGATCCTCGCCAAGCACAGCATCGATGTCGCCAAGTTCGAGGACACGACCTTCGAACCATTGATCGGCAGCGGCCCCTATCGCGTCAGCGCCGTGCGGCCCGGCGACAGCGTCACCTTCACCCGCGACAAAGATTATTGGGGGCGCGACCTGCCGATCAATCGCGGCCTGTGGAATTTCGACACCGTCAAGTTCGACTATTTCCGCGACGGCAACACGCACTTCGAAGCGTTCAAGACCGGGCTTTACGACCTGCGGCTGGAAACCGACCCGGGGCGCTGGCAGACGGCTTATGACTTTCCGGCGCTGCGCGACGGCAAGGTGGTCAAGGAGAACTTCCCCTACGGCCTGCCGAAGGGCATGGACGGCTTGGTGTTCAACACCCGGCGCGGCATCTTTGCCGACATCCGCGTGCGCGAAGCGCTGCTGTATCTGTTCGACTTCGAATGGATCAACCACACCTATTTCTTCGATCTATACAAGCGCACGGCATCGTATTTCGACGGCTGCGATCTGTCGGCGCATGGCGTCGCCGCCAATGCGCGTGAGAGGGAATTGTTGGCGTCGTTCCTCGATGCGGTGCGGCCCGACATCATGGCGGGCCAATGGGCTCCGCCGGTAACCGACGGTTCGGGCCGCGATCGCAAAGTGATGCGGCGCGCGCTGCAGCTTTTCACTGAAGCCGGCTATGTCCTCCAGGGCGAAAAGCTGGTCAACAAGGCAACCGGCGCGCCTTTCGCCTTCGAAATCCTGTGCACGACGCGCGACCAGGAGCGTCTGGCGCTGGCCTACAGCAACAGCCTCAAGCGCGTCGGCATCGGCGCGCTGGTGCGCACCGTCGACGCCACCCAGTTCGAGCGCCGCCGCATCGCCTTCGACTTCGACATGATGCAGTACCGCTGGGACCAATCGCTGTCACCCGGCAACGAGCAATTGTTCTACTGGAGCTCGGACGCGGCCGACCAGAACGGCAGCCGCAATTATATGGGCGTCAAGTCCAAGGCGGTCGACGCCATGATCGCCGCCATGCTGGCCGCCACCGAACGCGACGATTTCGTCGCCGCGACCCGGGCGCTCGACCGGGTGCTGCTGTCGGGTTTCTACGTGGTGCCCCTGTACTTCCCGCCCGTGCAATGGGTGGCGCGCTGGACCCGAATCGCGCATCCATCGAAGACCTCGTTGTTCGGCTACCTGCCGGAGACGTGGTGGCACCAAGACGCCCGATAGCGGGCGACCTAACCCGATAGGGATGCCCAGATGATCCTGCGCGGCGCCCATGGTCTGAACGACATTGGCGGGTCGGAACTGCTCGGAGCGGCCGCGGGGCCGTCCGGCCCGACGCTGGACGACCTGTTCCGCCGCGCCGCGGTGCACGATCCGTCGGCCGTCGCGCTGTGCGATGCGCCGAACCGGGCAGATTTCACCAACGGCGTGCCGCGCCGCCTGACCTATGCCGACGCCGACCGCGCCATCTCCACGCTCGCCGCGCGTTTGTGCCGCGCCGGTCTGCAAGCCGACACTTTGGTCGCCATCCAGTTGCCGAATACGGTCGAAGCCATCGTCACCCTGCTCGCCGTTCTGCGCGCCGGGATGATCGCAGTGCCGCTGCCTCTGCTGTGGCGGCGCAAGGAAATTTCCACCGCATTGCGCCACCTCGGCGTCAAGGCGATCGTCACCGCGTCGCGGGTGGGCCGCTTCGATCATGCCGAACTGGCCGCCGATGTTGGCGCCGAATTGTTTCCCGTGCGGCTGATCGGCGCCTTCGGCGACGGATTGCCGGATGGCGTCGTGTCTCTCGACGAGATTTTCGCGGCGACGGCAACGCCAACCGTGCCGCGCACCACGCGCGGCGGTCAGGCCTCCGAGCACGTTGCCGTCCTCACCTTCGACGTCGCCGCCTCCGGCGTCACACCGGTCGCGCGCAGCCACAGCGAACTGATCTCCGGCGGCCTGTCACTCGCTTACGAGATCGGCGTCGGCCCCGACCTGTCGATCCTGGCGACAATCCCGCCCTCGTCTTTCGCCGGCCTGGCCGTGACCGTGGTGCCGTGGCTGTTCGGCGGCGGTACGCTGTCGCTGCATCATGGCTTCGACGCCGCGACCTTCGCGCGCCAGATCGGCGGCGGCGTCAACACCGCAGTTCTTCCCGGCGCGGCACTGGCGTCGATCGCCAAAGCCGGACATCTCGCCAAGCTGCGGACCGTCGCCGCGCTTTGGCGCTCGCCCGAGCAACTGGCGACCTCGGCGGCTTGGACCGGCAGCGCCAAGCTCATCGACGTATCGGCTTTCGGCGAGCTCGGTGTGATTGCCGAGCCGCGACCGGCGAGCGGCACCGCCGCCGATCTGCCCTACGGTCAGGTCGGCACGCCGGCCGACATCGAAACCGCGCGCGGCAAAACCGGCACGCTGCTCCTGCGCGGCGCCATGGTGCCGCAGGCCGCATTCCCGCCCGGGGCCGAACGCAATCAGGCGCCCTATCTCGCTATCGACAAGGACGGCTTTGTCGACACCGGGTTCACCTGCAAGCTCGACGAAACGACCAGCCGCATCACGGTGACCGGTCCGCCCGGCGGCGTCGCCGTCGTCGGCGGCTATCGCTTCCGCACCTTCGACATCGAGGCGCAGGTCATGGCCGCCGATCCGACGGCGACCATCGTGGCCCTGCCCGGCGGCATCCTGGCGCAGAAACTAGCCGGCAGCGCCCTCGACAACGCCACGGTGGCCGATCTCGTGAAGCGGCAAGGCGGCAGTCCGCTGGTCGCCAGCGCTTTCCGGCCGCGCGGTGTTGCGGCCTGATCTCTGTTTCCTTGCAGATCCGAGCGGCGAGCCGTCCCCGCGGCCGTTGTGTATTTATTTGTTTCTAATCGCCATTCGTCGTTGACGGGGCGTTAACGGCCACCGGCTTACGGTTCGTCCGTATCGGCCGCGGCGGGCGGTTAGCCGGCACGGTTTTGCGTAACTAGTAACGCGTTGTGTGTCATGTCGCTGCAAGGTCCGCTGTTGGTGGTCGCCGATGCGCCGGCCCCAAATCTCGTCGAAGCGCTCGGCGCCGGCGGCGCATTTCCCATCGTTGAAACCAACTGGGCCGACGCGCCGACCGCTTTCGTGTCGGTCAAGCCCGCGGCCGTCGTCATCGCCGAGCCCGGCGCGCCGAAAAGCGAAGCCGCTGGCCGCATGCTGGCGCTGCAGATCGCGACCACCCAAGGCGCGATCGTGCCGATCGTCGCCATGGCCGACGCCGAGCGTGCCGCCGCCATTCCCACCGCGCTGACCGCCGACGCGCATCAGCCGCTCGAGCGCCTGATCGAACGCCTCCGCACCGCGTTGCGCGTGCGCGCCTTGCACTCGACCGTCCTGCGCCGCATTGAGACCTTTGCCGCACAAGGCGGCGTCTTGCCGGCCTTGCCGGTCGGCGATCCGCTCGACGACGCGACCGTTCTCGTCGCCGGCCGCGGCCCGCTCTACCCCGCGCTCGCCGTCGCCATGGGCGAGCATACCAAGATGGTCGGCGCGCTGAGCGTCGAAGCCGCCGCCAAGCATCTCGAAGAACGCGACATCGACGGCATCGTCATCGGCGACGGCTTCTCGCCGAAGATGATCGAGGCGTTCCTCAACGTGCTTGGCCACGAAAGCCGGTTCCACGAAATTCCGGTCGCCGTCATGGGCGAGATCCCGGAAGGCTTCGAAGGCGATCTGCCCAATCTCGATTGCGTTGACGGCGCGCCCGACCGTCTGGTGTCGCGCATGGTACCGTTGGTGCGGCTGCACGCGCTGGAGTCACGGCTCAAACGCATGCTGCATGCGCTCGATACCGACGGCATGCACGATCCGGAGACTGGACTGCTGACCCCGGAAGCGTTCTGGCGCGAACTGAACAAGGCGGTCGACGAGGCAAGCGACCGCAGTCATGCCCTGACGCTGGCGCGTTTTTCGTTCGACGGCGTCCATGACGACCGTTCGCGCCGCGACGGCGCGCGGCTGTCCAACAAACTGATGCGGGCGATCGATTTCGCCTGCGGCGACGACGACGGCACCCTGCTCGTTGCCTTCACCCAGACCGATCTGCGCAGCGCCCATATCGTTGCCCGCCGGCTCGCCGCCGCCATCAAGAACATCATGCGCGCGCCGACCAATCCCAACGGTCGCATTACCGCCAATGTGACGCTGGCGTCGTTCAAGAACGGCGACACGCTGCAGAGCCTGCTGCAACGGGTGCTGGCGAGCCCCATGGTTGCAGCGGAGTAGCCGGGCGATTAGGTTATCCCCGAACGGGAGATAGCCTGATGACCAAGCCTGTCCGCATCGACGTCGTCTCCGACGTGGTCTGCCCTTGGTGCTTCATCGGCAAGCGCCGCCTGGAGCAGGCGATCAATATGAGCCCTGACATTCCGGTCGAGGTCCACTTCCGTCCCTATTTCCTCAACGACTGGATTCCGCGCGAAGGCATTTCGCGCACGCAATATCTGACCACGAAGTTCGGATCGCCGGAACGCTACGCCGAGATCGCCACGCGCGTGCGCGACGCCGCGGCCCAGGAAGGTCTGGTCTATGCGATGGACAAGATCAGCAACCAGCCCAATACCATCGACGCGCACCGTCTGATCCGCTGGGCGGACGGCATCGGCAAATCGGGCGAAATGAAGCAACGCCTGATGGATCTGTATTTTACCGAAGGCGCCGATCTCACCAACGAGGCCGTATTGGTGCAGGCGGCAGCCGATATCGGGCTCGATCCGGAAGACGTGCGCGCGGCGCTCGATAGCGAACAGGATGTTGCCGAGGTCACGCAGGAAGCCGAAGCCGCCAAAGAGGCCGGCATCCAGGGCGTGCCGATGTTCATCTTCGGCGGCAAGTTCGCCGTCTCCGGCGCCCAGGCAGCAGAATATCTGGCCGATGCCATCAAGCGCGCCGCGCAGGCGGACAACGCAGCAGCAGAATAGAGCCTTCGCGGCTGGCGGCGACTTTGCCGTCGTCAGTCATTCGAAACGCTCTGTAAAGTGATACCATGACGATCCGGAACAATCGTCTAAACACGATCTTCGTTCCGGCGGCCCGATTGATGCCGCCTTGTAGGTCCTAGACTGTGGCCATGGCGACAAGCCTGAGATGGCGTCGCCCGGATCAAACAAGCGATGCCAACACCGGCGATTTCCGTCGCGGATATCGATCGCGTTCTCGGCGAGGACTTTCGTCTGCTTCGTTTTCCGGCGCCGCTCGAGGCGAGGTTCGAAGCGGACACGGGCGCGAAACGCTCGCGGTTTCTGCTCGTCAGCGGGATCATCACCTTCGGTGTTTTCGACCTGTTTCTGTTTCGCGATCGGTTGCAGCTCGGCGATATTTTCCAGGCAGCCTTGATTTACCGGCTCGGGATCATCACTCCGCTGGCCTTGGCGTCATTCTTCGTCCTGTGGCGCAACCCGCGACCGTGGATTCGCGAAGCCATGGAAGCTGTTCTGACCGTATTGATCGCAGCCGGACTGCTTTACCTGGTCACCGCGAGCAAGAGTCCCCTGGCGGTTCATGCGCACTATTCGATGCTGTTGATCCTGGTGTTTCCCAACATCATCCAGCGCGTGCACTTCTGGTATGCGCTGACCGCCTCGGTCATCGTCATTGCGATGTATGCATTTGCCATCCCGCATATTCACGGCATGCAGCAATCGATCGTCTTCGGCGCCGTGCTCACGCTGTCGACCACGACGATGCTGAGCTTGTACGCCAACTGGAAACTCGAGCACGACTTTCGTCGGGAATATCTCGTGGCGCTGCGCGACAAGCTGCGGGCGCAGAGCCTGTTGAGCGCCAATGAAACCCTCAGCGCCATTTCGATGCGCGATCCGTTGACCGGGCTCGCCAACCGCCGGCGCCTGGAGCAATTCATCGTCGTCCTCACCAACGCGGCGGAAACCGCGACGAAGCCGGTCGTCTTCATGATGATCGATATCGATCATTTCAAACGCTTCAACGACCACTACGGCCACCAGGCCGGTGATGACTGCCTGAAAATGGTCGCCCACACCATCGAGCAGAACCTGCGCACCGGCTCCGATCTGGCGGTGCGTCTCGGCGGCGAGGAATTCCTGGTCGTGCTGCCGGACAGCGCCCTGTTCGACGGCGTTCAGGTCGCCGAGCGCATCCGCGCCGATGTCGAGCGCCAAGCCATCGGACACGGCAACTCGCCGACCGCGCCGGTGGTCACCGTCAGTATTGGCGTCGCCGTCGTCCGCCCCGACCCACGCATGGACTACGCGGACGCCATTCTGTCGGCCGACGAGGCGCTCTATGTCGCAAAGCAACGGGGCCGCAACCGCGTCTGGCCGCCGCTGGCGGCCTCCAACGGCGATGACCGGCACCCGATCCGGCAGGCCGGCTGAGGCAGCTTACGCCGCTTTGGCCTTGATCGCGATCGAGGCCAGGCGCCGCACGATGGCCATGGCGCCTTTGAGGCGATCTTCCGGTTTGTCCCATTCGTCGAGGAAAACCAGGCGCTGGCCGTTCTTGTCGTTGCGCACCTTCACGCTCGACGCATGATCGCGGATGAAGATCATCAGGCCTTCCGGATTGGCAAAGGCATTGTCGCGGAACGCCAGCACCGCGCCCTTCGGCCCGGCTTCCAGTTTCTCGATATTGGCGCGCCGGCACAAAGCCTTGATCTGCACGATCTGCATCAGGTGCTCGACCTCCTGCGGCAGCGGGCCGAAGCGATCGACCATCTCGGCGGCGAAACTGTCGATGTCGCGCTCCTCCTCCATGTCGGCCAGCCGGCGATACAGCGCCAGCCGCACCGACAGGTCGGCGACATAATCCTCGGGAATGAGGATCGGCATGCCGATGGTAATCTGCGGCGACCAGCGATCCTGAACCACGTCGGTGATGCCGGCCTTGGCGCTGGTGACGGCCTCCTCCAACATTTGCTGATAAAGCTCGAAGCCGACTTCCTTGATGTGGCCGGACTGCTCCTCGCCGAGCAGGTTGCCGGCGCCGCGGATGTCGAGATCGTGCGAGGCGAGCTGGAAACCCGCGCCCAGGGTGTCGAGCGACTGCAGCACTTTCAGCCGTCGTTCGGCCTGCGGCGTAATGGTGCGGTTCGCCGGCAGCGTCAGCAGCGCATAGGCGCGCAGCTTGGAGCGGCCGACACGGCCGCGCAGTTGGTAAAGCTGGGCCAGGCCGAACATGTCGGCGCGGTGCACGATCAGGGTATTGGCTGTCGGGATGTCGAGGCCGCTCTCGACGATGGTGGTCGACAGCAGCACGTCGTATTTGCCGTCGTAGAACGCCGTCATGATGTCGTCGAGCACGGTCGGTGGCATCTGGCCGTGGGCGACGACGACGCGAACTTCCGGCACGTGCTTGTCGAGGAAATCCTTGGCGCCGGCGAGGTCCTCGATGCGCGGGCAGACGTAGAACGCCTGGCCGCCGCGATACTTCTCGCGCAGCAGTGCCTCCCGCACCACCAGCGGATCGAACGGCGTGACGAAGGTGCGCACCGCCAGACGATCGACCGGCGGCGAGGCGATGATCGACAGGTCGCGCACGCCGGTCAGCGCCAGTTGCAAGGTACGCGGGATCGGCGTCGCCGTCAGCGTCAGCACATGCACTTCGGCGCGAAGCGTTTTCAGCCGCTCCTTGTGCGAGACGCCGAAATGCTGCTCCTCGTCGACAACGACGAGGCCGAGGTCTTTGAACTTGATCGCCTTGCCGAGCACCGCATGGGTGCCGACCACGATATCGACCGAACCGTCGGCCAGACCCTTCTTGTTGGCGGTCTGCTGCGCCGCCGGCACCAGCCGCGACAATTGCGCGACATTGACCGGGAAGCCGCGGAAGCGCTCGGAGAAGTTCTTGAAGTGCTGGCGCGCCAAGAGTGTGGTCGGCACCACGACCGCCACCTGCTTGCCGTTCATCACCGCGTCGAAGGTGGCGCGCAGCGCGATTTCGGTCTTGCCGAAGCCGACGTCACCGCACACCAGCCGGTCCATCGGCCGGCCGGAGGCGAGATCCTTGAGCGTCGCGTCGATCGCGGTGAGCTGATCCTCGGTTTCCTCATAGGGGAAGCCGGCGGCGAATTCGTCATAGGCTCCCGGCCCGACCGTCAGCTTCGGCGCTTCGCGCAATTGCCTCTCGGCGGCGATCTTGATGAGCTCGCCCGCGATCTCGCGGATGCGGCTCTTCATTCGCGCCTTGCGCGCCTGCCAATTGCCGCTGCCGAGGCGGTCGAGCTCGACATTGGTCTGTTCGGAGCCGTAACGCGACAACAGTTCGACGTTCTCGACCGGAAGGAACAGCTTGGCGCTATCGGCGTAATGGATTTCCAGGCAGTCATGCGGCGCCCCGGTCACCGTGATCGCCTGCAGGCCAACGAAGCGGCCGATGCCATGATCGACATGGACGACGAGATCGCCGGCCGACAGCGAGGTCGCTTCCTGGATGAAGTTGTCGGCGCGGCGCGCGGCCTTGCGCGTGCGCACCAGACGGTCGCCGAGGATGTCCTGCTCGCTGATGACCGCGGCCTCGTCGGTGACGAAGCCGGAATCGATGCCGAGCACGGCGAGCGAAATGTTGTGCTTCGGCGCGCTGACGACCTGATGCCAGGCGCCAACGTTTTTCAGGTTGACCAGCTTATGGTCGCCGAGCACATGCGCCATGCGCTCGCGCGCGCCTTCGCTCCATAGCGCGATAACGACACGCTTGCCTTCGCTCTGCAGCGCGCCGACGTGTTTGGCGACCGCCTCGAACACATTGGCGCCGGGCTCGGCGCGTTCCGCAACGAAGTTGTGGCCGGCCCGTGCGCCAATATCGATGACGTCAGCGGCCGCCGGCACATCGAACGGCGACAGCGTGGCGACGGCGACTTTGCCGAGCCGGTCATTCCACTCGCTCTCCGTCAAATAAAGCCGGTCCGGCGGCATCGGCTTGTAGGCCGGCGTCACGCCGTCCTTCAGCGCCTCGACGCGGGCGTCGTAGTAATCCTTGATCTGGGCAAAGCGCTGTTCGATGGCGTCGTCGGCCAAAGGCTCGAGCGCGACCGGCGTGCCCGGTAGATAATCGAACAGCGTATCCATGCCCTCATGGAACAGCGGCAACCAGTGCTCCATGCCGGGATGGCGGCGGCCTTCGCTGACCGCCTGGTAGAGCATGTCGTCGGGCGTGGCGACACCGAACTGGGCGACATAGCCGGTCCGGAAGCGCCGGATGGTTTCGGTGATGAGCTGAAATTCGGCGACCGGCACGAGGTCGAGCTTCGACATCGGCAGTTCGCTGCGCTGGGTCTGCGGGTCGAAGGTCTTGATGCTTTCGACGGAGTCGCCGAAATAGTCGAAGCGCACCGGCAGATCGAGGCCGGGCGGAAACAGATCGAGGATGCCGCCGCGCACCGCGTACTCGCCGGGTTCGCGCACGGTCGAAGCGCGCATATAGCCGTTGAGCTCGAGCCACTCGACCACGCTCGCCATGCCGAGCACGTTGCCAGGCGCCACCGACAAAGCGTGGGTGGCGGTGAACTCGCGCGCCGGCACGCGCTGCGTCGCAGCGTTGGCCGTGGTCAAAAAGATCGACGGCTTGTCGCGGCCCTTGACGCGCGTCAACCGCGACAAGGTCGTCATGCGCTGCGCCACGATGGCCGCATTCGGCGATACGCGGTCATAGGGCAGCACGTCCCAAGCGGGAAATTCCATGACCTCGATGTCGGGCCCGAAGAACGCCAGCGCCCGCGACAACTGCGCCATGCGCTGGCCGTCGCGGCAGACGACGGTGAGCGAGACCGCCGGCGCGTCGGACTTGGCGGCAATGGCGCGCGCGAGGTCGGCCAGCACCAGGCCTTCGGCGCCATCGACCACCTGCGCCAGAGTGAGTGGGCGGCCGGGCTTCAGCGATTGAGCGGGCGATGCGGGCATTCCGGGTCTTCTTCTCGGGTCTTCTTGGGTCGTCAGGTTCAGGGCCGCGTGCCGTGGAAGGTGCGCAGTTTGCGAAACAAGGGCGTGTCGACATCGGCGGGCGTGGTCTCCGAGCCGTTGACCCAGGCGAACATCTGCTGGTCCGGAATTTCAAGCCAGCTTTCGACCTCGGTCAGGTCGTCGTCGGACAATGCCGCGAGTTCGGCATCGGCGAAGCCGCCCATGACAAAATCCATCTCGCGGATGCCGCGGTGCCACAGCCGGAACTTGAGCTTACGCCGCCGCAGGTCCATGCCCTCGCTCGAAACTTCAGTGCCGCTCACCGGAATTCTCCAACGCCAAAAACCCGGACGGAGCCGGGCGCGGGTTATATAGGCCGGACCGCGGCCCGTGTCATGGCCACGCTGCTCCCTCTCCCCGCCAGCCGGGAGAGGTGAGATAAGGGAATCATGCGCCCACCCGTCCTCAACCCATTATTCGCCGCGATCACCAGCCTGCCCGGTGTCGGGCCGAAGCTGGCGGTGCTCTACGGCAAGCTCTTGGGGCGCGAGGAGCCGCGCGTCATCGATCTGCTTCTGCACATGCCGTCCGGCACCATCGACCGCCGCGCCCGGCCCAAGCTCAACGAAGTCACGCCCGGTCAAGTGGTCACCGTCTCGGTCACCGTGGAGGAGCACCGGCCGGCGCCGCCGAACCGGCCGCGAGCGCCCTATCGCGTCGTCACCTCCGACGAGACCGGCACGCTGACGCTCACTTTCTTCCACGCCAAGCGCGATTATCTGGAGAAGCTCTTGCCGGTCGGCGAGAAGCGCTACGTCTCGGGAACGGCCGAGTTCTACGACGGCATACTGCAGATGGTGCATCCCGACCGCGTCGTTGACGAAAAGGGCTTCGCCGATCTGCCGCTGGTCGAGCCGGTCTACCCGCTGACGGAAGGACTGAACCTCGGCAATGTCCGCCGTGCCATGGACGGCGCGCTCATACGCCTCCCCGACCTGCCCGAATGGCAGGACGAGGCCTGGGTGTCGCGCGAACGCTTCCCTGGCTTCACGCAGGCGCTGCGCAGCCTGCACAAGCCGACAGAGCCACATGACATCATGCCGGAGAGCCCCGCCTGGACGCGGCTCGCCTTCGACGAACTGCTCGCCGGCCAGCTCGCGCTCGCTTTGATGCGCGCGCATATGCGCCGTCAGGCCGGCCGCGGCACGTCGAGCGAAGGCCAGCTGCGCGCCAAGGTGATGAAAGCGCTGCCCTACGCGCTGACGCACTCGCAGCAGCAGGCCGTCAACGACATCGTCAACGACCTGGCGTTACCGCAACGTATGCTGCGCCTCGTGCAGGGCGATGTCGGCTCCGGCAAGACCGTGGTGGCGCTGATCGCCGCCTCGACCGTGATCGAGGCCGGCCGTCAGGCCGCGATCATGGCGCCGACCGAAATTCTGGCGCGGCAGCATTTCGCCACCATCGAACCTTTGGCCAAGGCCGCCGGCATCCATGTCGCCATTCTCACCGGCCGCGAGCGTGGCGGCGAGCGCAAGACGATCCTCGACCGGCTGGCGCTCGGCGACATCGATCTGATCATCGGCACCCATGCGCTGTTCCAGGACGAGGTGCTGTTTCATGATCTGGCGCTCGCCATTGTCGACGAGCAGCATCGCTTCGGCGTGCACCAGCGCCTGGCGCTGACGCAGAAGGGCGAGGCCGTCGACGTCCTGGTGCTGACCGCGACGCCGATCCCGCGCACGCTCGTGCTGACCTATTTCGGCGACATGGACATTTCCGAATTGCGCGAGAAGCCGCCCGGCCGGCAGCCGATCGACACGCGCACCATTGCGCTCGACCGTGTCGGCGACGTCGAGGATGCCATCGGCCGCGCCATCGCCGAGGGCAAGCGCGCCTACTGGGTCTGCCCGCTGGTCGAAGAGTCCGAAAAGATCGATCTCGCCGCGGCCGAAGCGCGCTATGAGGACCTGCGCGCGCGCTTCGGCGCCAAGGTCGATCTGGTGCACGGCAAGATGAAAGCCGCCGACAAGGACGCGGCAATGGCGCGCTTCGCCTCGGGACAGAGCCAGCTGCTGATCGCCACCACGGTGATCGAAGTCGGCGTCGACGTGCCGGAGGCCACCATCATGGTGATCGAGCACGCCGAACGCTTTGGCCTCGCCCAGTTGCACCAGTTGCGCGGCCGCGTCGGCCGCGGTTCCGGCAAATCGACCTGTCTGTTGCTCTACAAGGGGCCGCTCGGCGAAACCGCCAAGGCGCGGCTCGCCATCCTGCGCGAGAGCGAAGACGGCTTCCGCATCGCCGAGGAAGATCTAAGGCTGCGCGGCGAAGGCGATCTGCTCGGCACGCGGCAGAGCGGCCTGCCCGGTTTCTCGGTGGCGCGGCTGGAGACGCACGGCAAGTATCTCGGCGCCGCGCGCGACGACGCCAAGCTGATCCTCGAGCGCGATCCGCAATTGCAGAGCGAGCGCGGACAGGCGTTGCGCCACCTGCTCTATCTGTTCGGCAAGGACGAGGCGATCAAGCTGATGCGGGCGGGCTAGGCCATCGCCAGCGGATCGGGTCCATACTGGTTCTGCCCGTCGGTGCCTTTCATACAGGCCCAGACGATCAGCAGGATGATGCCGATACCGGTGAAGGCGATCAGCAGCCACCAACCGGTGCGGTCGATGTCGTGCAGGCGGCGCACGCCAACGGCGATCGACGGCAGCAGTAGCGCCAGCGATAACAGGCCGCTGATCAGGCCGAGACCAATGATCGAATCGAGGATATTGCCGACGATCTGGACGATGAACGAGAACAGCGCCCAGAACCAGTATTCGGAGCGCGGAGCGCGGCCCGAAAAGGTCACGTAATTATTGAACCCGGATTGAATCGCCTGCGTGAAGTTCATGCCCAGCCCCCTGTCGTCCGATCGACGAGCGGCCGCCATTATAAACACGCGTGCGTGTAAATTTCCCGGCAAATACCGGCAAGAACCCAGGTTGTCCGCTGCTATTCGACGCCAGCCGGAGACCGGGCGGTCTGCGCGGCCCGGGCCGTCGCCGCCATGTCGGCGAGCTTCTTCTGCGTATCCTTGTTGGCGCCGGGCTGCACCATGCCGGCCGACATGATCAGCGTCATGCCCGTTTCGACGCCGATGTCGAGTTCGATCAGCTTGTTGCGCGGCACGAAGAAGAAAAAGCCGGTGGTCGGGTTCGGCGTGCACGGCAGGAACACCGAGACGTTGTCATTCTCGGGCAAATGTTGCGCGATCGGCTCCGCCGGCGGCTGCGAGATGAAGACAATCGACCACATGCCGGGCGCCGGAAACTCCACCAGCGCCACCTTGCGGAAGCTCGAGCCCGATTTCGAGAACAGGGTCTCGAAAATCTGTTTCATGGTCTTGTAGACCGGCCGCACGATCGGCATGCGGTTGAGCAGCCCCTCGCCCAGTTCGACCAGCGAGCGGCCGACCAGGTTGGCGGTGAGGAATCCCAGCAGCGTCAGTGCGACGATGGCGATGATCAGGCCGGTGCCGGGGATCGGCCAGGGCAGATAGGTCTCCGGCCGATAGCTCGGCGGGATAAACGGCCGCACCCAGTCATCGACCCAGGTGACGAACGACCAGGTGAGATAGGCCGTGATCAGCAGCGGACCGGCGACCACCAGGCCGGTGAGGAAATAGTTGCGCAAACGGCCGGCGAAGCTGGTGTGCGACGCAGCCGCCAGGCGGGCTGTGTCTTCGGCCAGTTCCTCGCCCGGCTTCTTGTCCATGTCACTCATACGCGACTTCCGCCTTTACACTCTTGCGCGATGCGCCTTGGCGCTCCGCCCGCCAGGCCGCCGCCGCCAAATCCGATCCTACTCCACCGTGACGGATTTCGCGAGGTTGCGCGGTTGGTCGACATCGGTGCCGATCACGGTTGCCGTATGGTAGGCGATCAACTGCACCGGGATGGCGTAAACCAGCGGCGTCACCGTCGAGGCCATGTCCGGCAGCATCAAGGTGTCGAGGGACTCGATGGTCGCCTCCTCGGCGCCCCGCGCGTCGGAAATGAGGATGATCTTGCCGCCGCGGGCGGCAACTTCCTGCATGTTCGATACGGTCTTTTCGAACACCCGGTCGTGCGGCGCGATGACGATGACCGGCATGGTCTCGTCGATCAGCGCGATCGGCCCGTGCTTGAGTTCGCCGGCGGCATAGCCCTCGGCATGAATGTAAGAGATTTCCTTGAGCTTGAGCGCGCCCTCGAGCGCGATCGGGAACGACGTGCCGCGGCCGAGATAGAGCACGTCATGCACCTTGGCGAGATCGTGCGCCAGTTTCTCGATCTGCGGCTCCAGCGTCAGCGCCTGCGCCATCAGCCGCGGCACCGCGACCAACGCGCGCACCAGGTTCCGCTCGTCTTCTTCCGACAGGTGACCACGCGCCCGTCCGGCGGCCAGCGCCAGACAGGCCAGCACGCTGAGCTGGCAGGTGAACGCCTTGGTCGAGGCGACGCCGATCTCGGGGCCGGCGAGCGTCGGCATCACCACGTCGCTTTCGCGGGCGATGGTCGAGGTCGGCACGTTGACCACGGAGAGGACGTGCTGCTTCTGCTCCTTGGCATAGCGCAAGGTCGCCAGAGTATCGGCGGTCTCTCCCGACTGCGAAATGAAGATCGCGAGGTCGCCCTCTTCCAGCGGCGCGCCGCGATAGCGAAATTCGGAAGCGATATCGATCTCGACCGGCAATTTGGCGAAGCGCTCGAACCAGTATTTGGCGACCAGGCCGGCGTAATAGGCGGTGCCGCAGGCTGAGATCGACAGGCGCTTCAACTTCGTCCACTCGAACGGCAGCTTGCCCGGCAGCCGGACGCGCTCGCCGACCATGTCGATGTAATGCGCCAGCGTATGGCCGACCACTTCCGGCTGCTCGTGGATTTCCTTGGCCATGAAGTGCTTGTGGTTGCCCTTGTCGACGAGCTGGGCATTGACCGCTGACTTGATGACCATGCGCTTGACTTCGCGGTCCTGCGCGTCGCGCACCGTCGCGCCCTTGCGCGTCAGCACAACCCAGTCGCCGTCGTCGAGATAGCTGATCGTGTCGGTGAACGGCGACAATGCGATGGCGTCCGAGCCGAGGAACATCTCGCCCTTGCCGTAACCGACCGCGAGCGGCGAACCGCGCCGCGCGCCAATCAACAGATCGTCTTCGCCCGCAAACAGGAAAGCGAGCGCGAAAGCGCCGCGCAGTTCCTTCAGCGTCGCGCCGACGGCATCGACCGGCGATTTGCCCTTCTGCATGTAGTCGGTGACGAGATGCGCCACCACTTCGGTGTCGGTCTCGCTGGCGAACTTATGGCCGGCGGCGATCAGTTTATCGCGCAGTTCGCGGAAATTCTCGATGATGCCGTTATGCACGACCGCGACCTTGTCGGTCGCGTGCGGATGCGCGTTGCCTTCGGTCGGCTTGCCGTGCGTCGCCCAGCGCGTATGGCCGATGCCGATATTGCCCGGCAGTGGCTCGTCACGCAGCTTGCTCTCGAGACCTTTCAGCTTGCCTTCGGCGCGGCGGCGGCCCATGACGCCGTGGTCGAGCGTCGCGATGCCGGCCGAGTCATAGCCGCGATATTCGAGCCGCTTCAGCGCATCGACCAGATGATCGGCGACCGGTTCGGAGCCGAGAATTCCGATAATTCCGCACATTGGCTAAGACCGCCCCCACATGATGACGTAATGCTGTAACGGCCGGCCCGGCGGCAATGAAATCAAAACCTGTTTCGCCATGTATCAGCGGAGGTTAACGGGCAAGGCCAGCAAGAATGATTAACCGGCCCTGTCTTTCTTCTTCTTTTCGTTTATTTCGCGCAAACGCGCCGCGCCGCCTTCTTTATTGACCTGCCGGCCGCGCCCAATCGCCAACGCATCCGCCGGCACGTCGTCGGTGATCACCGAGCCGGAACCGATATAAGCGCCATCGCCGATCTTGACCGGCGCGACTAGTGACGAATTGGTGCCGATGAAAGCGCCGGCGCCGATGTCGGTGTGGAATTTGTTGGTGCCGTCGTAGTTGCAGGTGATGGTGCCGGCGCCGACATTGGCCTTAGGCCCGACGCGGGCGTCGCCGATGTAAGCCAGATGATTGGCCTTGGCGCCGTCCTCGATGACCGCCGCTTTGACCTCGACGAAGTTGCCGATGTGCACGTCTTCGCCGAGCTTGGCGCCGGGCCGCAGCCGCGCGAAGGGTCCGACGCGCGCGCCCTTGCCGACCACCGCGCCTTCGAGATGCGAGAACGAGCGGATCACCGCGCCATCTTGCACGGTGACGCCGGGACCGAACACGACGTTCGGCTCGATGGTGACGTCCTTGCCGAACGTGGTGTCGGTCGACAGGAACACCGTCTCCGGTGCGACCATCGTGACACCGGCGTCCATCGCCGCCGCGCGCAGCCGCTGCTGCAGCACCGCTTCGGCCTCGGCCAATTGCGCCTTGTTGTTGATGCCGCGCACGTCATCCTCATCGGTTTCGATCACGGTGGCCTTCAAGCCCATGTCGCGGGCAATCGCCACTGCGTCTGTCAGATAATACTCGCCCTTGGCATTGCTATTGCCGATGCGATCCAGAATTTTCAGCGCCGAAGAGCCGGCGAGCGCCATCAGGCCGCCATTGCAGAGCGTGATCTTGCGCTCCTCGGCCGTCGCGTCCTTGTCTTCGCGGATCGCGATCAGCTCATCGCCCTTCATGACCAGACGGCCGTAACCCGTCGGGTCTTTCGGCCGGAAGCCGAGCGCCGTGACGGCCGCGCCATCGGCAATGGCGGCGCGCAGCCGCTTAAGGGTCTCCGGCCGCACCAGCGGCGTGTCGGCAAACATCACCAGAATGTCGTCGGCGCCGGCGTCGAGCGCGGCGCGCGCCGCCAGCACGGCATGCGCGGTACCGAGCCGCTCGCGCTGCTCGAACACCTTGGCCGGCGGCGCGACGCGCTTGGCCTCCTTCGCCACGTCGTCGCGGCCCGGCCCGACGACAACACCGATCTGCGCCCCGCCCGCCTGCATGGCGGCCGACAGGACATGCGCAACCAACGTCCTGTGCCCGATCTGGTGCAGCACTTTCGCCAGGTTCGAGCGCATGCGCGTGCCTTCACCGGCAGCAAGCACGATGGCAAGGCAGGAACGGTCGTGGCCCGTCGGCGGCGTCATGCGTTCAAACTCAAGGCGTTAGCCGAAGATCGGCGGCTGACCGGCGATCGGACGCAGCCAGCAATGCCGGATTCTGCTAATGTTTTCAATGACCTGATTCGCCGCTTTTGAGGGTGCTATGGCCGACGAGTTTGAACCGCCGGAACTCGGTCCGTTGCGTGATAACAGCTTGATGTGGCGCCTGAGTATGTGGGGTGGCGCAGCCACGGTCGCTGTAGGCGCCGCCATCTTGATCACCCAGACCGATATCGGTGCCGGACGGCTGGTCGCGGGCTTGTCGCAGCCCCGAACCGCTGCCACCCAGATGGCGAGCAATGACGACCTGCTCAAGCGCGTCGAGGCGCAGCGTCTGGAGGAAACCAAACGGCTGGAAGCACGCATCCGCGATCTGACCGCGGACCGCGACCGGCTCAACGCCCGGGTGGCCTCGCTCGAACAGAATTTCACCGACGTCACCGGTACGATCAAACGCGACCTGGCGATCGTGGCCGCGACCGCGCCGACCGCCAAGCCGGTCCCGGAGACGCGCCCTGCAGCGCCGACAGTCTCGGCGCCGACGACGGTGAAGCCGGCGGAAAGTCAGCCGGCCGAAGCCAAGGCGGAGCCGAAGGTTGAACCGAAATCTGAAGCGAAAGCCGAGACGGCGGCTCCCGCGGCCCCATCCGGGATGAAGGCCGAGACGGCCGCCGCGGCGAAACCGGAGGCTTCGACGGAAACGGCAGCGGCAGAGACGCCGGCGCAAAAGGCGGCCGTGCCGATGCCACCGGTTCGCGTCGCCGCCGTGTCGCCGCAAGCCGCTACGTCGGCACCGGAAACCGTGCACACGTCGCAGCTCGCCGTCGAAATCGGCGGTGCCCGCAGCATCGAAATCCTCAATGCCCGCTGGGCCGCGGTGAAAGCGAATTTCGGTCCGCTGATCGAGGGCCTGAGCCCCCTCGTTCGCCGCGACAACCGGCCGGGCATCATCCCCTACCGGCTAATCGTCGGACCGCTGCCGAACGGCGCCGCCGCGGCCGAACTGTGCAGTCGTCTGCACGCGTCCAAGGTGGCCTGTCGCACCACGACCTTCAGCGGCGACAAATTCGCCCAGCAATAGAGGCGCGCTGCAAAGCGATTTGCTAGGAGACCGGCGCGGCGGCATAGTCCGGCGCGCAAGGACCGGCTCCATGGAACCCCGATTGAACCGTCTCTTCCTGCCGAGCGCCCGGCAGACCAACATCCTGCTGATCGTGGGATTTGGCGCGCTCGGCTATGCGCTTTACGTGCGCTACATGGGCATCGAGCAATCCGGAGTCGGACTGGCCTGCAACGCCGGGCTCGATACATGGATGTGCGCGCAGCGCCGCGTTCTGGCGGCGCTGTTCGACCGCTCGATCATCGGCGCTGCCGCCGTGATCGTCGCCGCCGTCAACCTGTTGCGGCCGACTTTGGTGGTGTTTGCCGTTGGGCTCGCCGTCGCCTGCATCGGCGTCGTGCTCTATAACGTCATGCTGTCGGCCTTGGCGATCGGCGTCTTGCTGCTCAGCTTTGCGCGTCGCGCACCCGAACCAGACTGATCGCGAACGCGGCGAACAGCGCACAGAGCCACAGCGACTGCCAGTTCCGCAGCGTCTCGTTGGGCACGATATAGATCGCCGCGACGGCGAGGATCAGCGCGCCGCCGATCTCGGTCACGCCGCGCGCGCCCGCCGGACGCGGCATGAAGACGCTGTGCACGAAGAACGGCACGATCGCCGCGGTGAACGGCGCAAACGGGAAATCGCGGTAGCGCGGATCAAACACAAGACCGAGCGCGGTGACGATGGCCAGCAGCAAGGTCGCGGTCGCGACAAGGCCGACGGCGATGGCCACCGGATCACGGGTCCGCTCGTCGCGCGGGCCGATGAGCCGCGACAGCGGCAGGATGGCGACGCCGCGCGTCATCGCCGCACTCAGCACCAACGGCGAGCACAGGGCGACAGCGGCCAACGCCAGGAGCCGGACCCAGCCGCCGGGGCCGATGCTTTCAACCGGAACGTTGGCGATGGTCCAGCCGATGGTCAGGCCGCCGGCCAAGGCGTTGAGAGAGACGGCGGGCCAGAGCCAGGACGGGGTCTGCGGGCGGCTGGCCCAGAAGACGACGCCGAACAGCACCAGCGCAAAGACGATCCCCGCCGCGCCCTGCCATTTCCAATCGGGATGGTTCGACACCGGCGCCCCCCAGACGAACTTCATCTGCCGGTGCTGGGCGTCAAACAGTCCCCAGTAGCCGCCAACCACGCCCTCCTGGGCACGCTTCCAGGTGGCGTCATAGGCCTCGATGACGTTGACCCGGTAGTTCTCGCGCGCCGCCAGCGCCAATACGTCCTGGATCACCTCGGCCTGATTGGCCGGCGACGGCAGCGCGCCCTCGCGCATGCGCCCCTGGCTCGGCCAGCCGACCTCGCCGATCACCACGTCCTTGGGCGCAAAGGTCGCGGCAACGCGTTTGCGGATGGCATCGACATGGGCCGCCGCCTGGCTGGCCGGGATCGGGAAGTCCTCCCAGTAAGGCAGGATATGGATGGTGACGAAATCAACCGCGGCGGCGACTTCCGGGCTGCGCAACCAGAACTCCCAGACGTCGGCATAGGTCACCGGCACCTTCGCCTTGGCTTTGACCTCGCGGATCAGCGCTGCCAGATCGGGGGCCGAAATGTCGCCTCGCAGCAAGGCCTCATTGCCGACGATGATCGCCCGCACCGTGTCCGGATAGCGCTCGGCGAGCGCCAGAGCGGCATCGACCTGGAGCCGCGTCTTGACCGGGTCATTCGACACCCAGATGCCTTGCAGGACTTTCATGCCGTAGCGCCGGGCGATCGGGACGACCTGGTCGAGGCCCTGGTCGGTGGCGTAGACGCGGACACAGTCGGTGATCTGCGACAGTTGGGCGATATCGGTCTCGATCTGTTTGGCCGGGATGACGATGGTCGGGTCGTAGGGCGTCTGGCTGCCCTGGTATGGCGCGTAGGACAGGCACCACAGCTTCTCGCCCGGCTTGAGCGGTGCATGCGGCATCGGGATCGGCGTACCGAGCCAGACCCAGACTGCGGCAATCACCGCCAGCGTCAGGGCAATACAGGCCAGTGCGAGGCGCATGGAGATGTCCATCGGGCAGAAAACGGCGAGCCGGAGCGGCCAGCCGTTAACGGCTTATAGCGGCCGGTGAAAGCCTGCCAAGCCGCCGCGCGACGGCAGGTCGCAGAAGCACTGGACAAAAGTCAGGCTCTGAGGCCAAGTTCCGCCCGCACAATTTCCGGACGTCCCGGTCGGGGCTCTCGGAAGCTGTGCCTGGGGGATGAGGAACACTGGGCCGGGGGGCCCATGGGCTTCGGCAACAGGGGCTTCGGCAACGGGAGCTTCGGCTATTCAGCACGGGTTCAGCTAGGACGCCGCATAAGCGTCTCAATCCGCCTTCACAGGAAGCTGGCCAGGGATTAGCGGCTTTAACAATATCGTCGGGAACAGACCGTCCATGTCTTCGCTGCGTTTGCTTGCTGCCGCGCTCTGCGTGGTTTCGTTGAGCGCGTCTGCCTCGGCCGTTTGGGCCCAGAGTGGCGGCGCCAAGCCGGCAGAGCCGCAGAAGCCGGCGGCCGCCGCCCCGGCTGACGCCACCGCCAAGGAAGGCCAGAAGAAGATCGACGAAATCGCCGAAGCCAGCCGGGTTCTCACCGGCCCGGCCGGCAACCCCGAATGCGTGTGGCTCGGGCGCCGGGTCGTCAGCCTCTTGTGGCGGGACGATCTCGACACCGCCTTCCGCCACCTCGACCTTTACGACCGGTTCGGTTGCCCGAGCGCCCATATCCAGGCGACCTTCCGATGCATCGTCCGGCAGGGAAATATCGACCCCAAGGCGCCGGAAACGCTCAATGGCCGTGTCCACGCCTGCTGGCTGAACCCCGGCCTACCGCCGGTACCGGCAGCCGCGTCCGCGGACCCCAAGACGACGACGTCGGAGGGAACGACCGTCCGCTGACGGCGTTGGCGCTGGGCTGATAATTTGCCTTTGCCGGCATACGTGCGCCATGCGTTCGTCTTGGATTTGCCATGAGCAGTATCTACTTGAAATCGTGTTCGAAGCTACGATATGCTGCACCACAGCATAAAAGGCCCCGGCCGAACTTAGGGGACGAGTTCGTCGGCCGGTCATCCAGCCCCACTTGGTTATGAAGTCTATGCGCACCGTCGCTGCTGTCGTCGCCCTCGTGGCGTGCGTGCATGCCGGCTTGTGGCTGCTTGGTCGTGCGAATGTCGACGCACCCAACTTCGAAGGCCAGCTGGCCAGCGTTTCCTACGCGCCATTCCAAGGCAACGTTAATCCCGACGATGGCGGCAAGGCCGAAGCGGCGCAGATCCGCCACGACCTGACGCTGCTGTCGCCGATCGCCAAGTCGCTGCGCACCTATTCATCGACCGCCGGTGTCGAACTGGTGCCCGGCATCGCCGCCGAGTTCGGCATGCGCGTGACGGTCGGCGCCTGGATTGACAAGGACCAGAAGCGCAACGAGCGCGAGATGCGGTCGGTCGTCGATCTCGCCAAGCGCCACAGCAACGTCAACGGCATCTTCGTCGGTAACGAAACCATCTACCGCGGCGAACTGTCGCCGAAGCCCGGCGACAAACTCGACGCCGAGGAAGCCGAGCAGCTCAAGGCTGCCAAGACCAAGCAGCAGGACGCCAAGATCCGCGAGGACATCGGCGTCGCCCGTCTCATCAAGATGATCCGGCAGGTCAAGCGCCAGGTGAACGTGCCGGTGACCACCGGCGAAATCTACAGCGTCTGGCTCGACCACCCCGAACTCGTCTCGTCGGTCGATTACATCGCCGCGCACATCCTGCCCTACTGGGAAGGCTTCTCCGACAAGCAGGTCGTCGATCAGGCCATCACCATCTATGACAAGCTGCGCCGCGCCTATCCGGGCAAGCGCGTGGTCATCGCCGAATTCGGCTGGCCGAGCGCCGGCTACAACTATCACAACGCCTATCCGGGCCGTATCGAGCAGGCCGTGATCCTGCGCGACTTCGTGACCCGCGCCCAGGCCTACGGCATCGACTACAACATCGTCGAAGCGATCGACCAGCCCTGGAAGATCTTCGAAGGCGGCGTCGGTCCGTATTGGGGCATCTTCAACGCCGACCGTCAGGCCAAATTTGCCTGGACCGGTCCGATCACCAATCCCGACTACTGGAAGCTCGGCGCCATCGCCCTGCTCGTCAGCGTCCTGTTGTCGCTGCCGATCCTGACCGTTGCATCGGCCTCGTTCTGGCAGGCGACCGTGCTGGCCGCCGCCGCCAACGCCGTCGGCGCCTGGTCGGCGGCACTGTTCGGTTACTGGTACGGCCATTACTTCGTGCCCGGCGCGGCCTTCGCGCTCGGCCTCGGAACCGTGCTGTTGATCCCGCTGATCGTGATTGCGCTGGCGCGCATCGAGGAAATCGCGGCCATCGCCTTCGGTCGTACGCCGTCGCGCCTGGTCCCGGCCGCGCCGCCGCTCGCTCCCGACATGCTGGCGGCAGATTTGCCGACGCCGAAAGTGTCGATCCACATCCCGGCCTATCGCGAACCGCCGGAGATGCTGAAGCAGACGCTCGATGCCGTCGCCGCGCTCGACTACGCGAATTTCGAATGCATTGTGGTCGTCAACAACACGCCGGATCCGGCGATGTGGATGCCGATCGAGGAGCACTGCAAGGTCCTCGGCGACCGCTTCAAGTTCGTGCTGGCCAACAACCTCAAGGGCTTCAAGGCCGGCGCGTTGCGCCTCGCCGCCTCGCACACGGCCGACGATGCCGAAGTGATCGGCATCATCGACGCCGACTATGTCGTCACCCGCGACTGGCTGCGCGACCTGATGCCGCTGTTCGCCGACCCGACCGTCGGCATGGTGCAGGCGCCGCAGGACCACCGCGACGCCGGGCGCTCGCCGATGCATGCCGCGATGAATGCCGAATATGCCGGCTTCTTCGACATCGGCATGGTGCAGCGGAACGAGCACAACGCCATCGTCACCCACGGCACCATGGTGCTGATGCGCCGCAAGGCCATCGAGGCCTCGGGCGGCTGGTCGAGCGACACCATCTGCGAGGACACCGATCTCGGCCTTTGCATGCTCGAGCACGGCTGGCAGGCGCACTACACCAGCAAGCGCTACGGCTACGGCCTGTTGCCGGACACCTACGACGCGTTCAAGAAGCAGCGCGACCGCTGGGCCTATGGCGGCTTCCAGATCCTCAAGAAGCACTGGCGCCGAATGCTGTCGCGCGATACGCGCCTGACCGGCGACCAGAAGCGCGAATTCGCGCTCGGCTGGCTGAACTGGCTCGGGGCCGAAAGCGTCGGCGTCGTCGTCGCCATTCTCAATATCCTCTGGGTGCCGGTGATCGCATTCCTCGACATCTCGGTGCCGGACCGCATTCTCACGGTGCCGATCGTCGCCAGCTTCGTCGTCTCGCTGGTGCACTTCGTCGCGCTCTATCGCCTGCGGGTGAAGACCACCCGCACCGAAATGGCGGTGGCCGCGATCGCCGCGATGTCGGTGCAATGGACGGTCGCCCGCGCCGTGGCCATGGGCCTGATCAAGGATCACCTGCCCTTCGTGCGCACCGACAAGGGCGGCGGCCGGCGCAAGACCGATTTCCACGCCTTCTGGGAATCGATCATGGCGGCGCTGCTGCTGATCGGCGCGGTGACGCTGATCGAAACCAACTACAAGGAAGTCCGCGAGATCTACATCTTCGCCTTCGTGATGATGGTGCAGGCTCTGCCGTTCGCCGCGGCTGTCCTGATCGCGTTGTGGGAACGCTCGCGCCTCAACGACTTCGCGGTGCTGGAAGGCTACCGCGCCGCGTTTGCGACATTCGCTCGCCGCGTCCGCCTCGCCAAGGTCACGCAGTCGGTAGCGCCGCAGCAGATGGCCGCCAAACAGCCGGAACTCACCCAGTAACCTGCCGCGCAGAGGCTCCAATAAAAAGGGCGCCGATCCAATCGGCGCCCTTTGCTTTTGCCGCCGCAGCCGCTCAGACGACCGCGAGCTTGACGTCGATATTGTTGCGCGTGGCGTTGGAGTACGGACAGACCTGATGCGCCTTGGCCACCAGGGCCTCCGCTTCCGCCTTCGGCACCCCCGGCAACGACACGTCGAGCGAGATCTCGAGGCCGAAGCCGCCTTCCGCGCGCGGCCCGATGCCGACCGTCGCCGTCACCGTCGTATCTGCCGGCACCTTCGGGCCGCCCTGCGACGCCACGAACTTCATGGCGCCGAGGAAGCACGCCGAGTAGCCGGTCGCGAACAGTTGTTCGGGATTGACGCCCTCGCCGCCCGGGCCACCGAGTTCCTTCGGCACGGTGAGCTTCACGTTGAAGGTGCCGTCGGTGGTTCCCGACTGGCCGTCGCGCCCGCCGGTCGCGCGCGCCGAAGTCCGATATTTGACATCCACTGCCATGGTTTTTCTCCTGGTTTGAGGCATCCGGCCCCTTTCAATGGAGGCCGCCTAATTGATCGTTCGCGTTTATATCGCGTACGATCTTTCTAGCGACAAGCCGCCACTCAGGTCAATAGCTTGCGATTAGATCGTACACGATCTATATTCACGAATTCGTGTGGGCCGCCGCCCCCGGGAGCCGTGCCATGCCGCCAAGCGACGCCAAACCCACCAGCCGGCCGGATGTCACCGACCTGCTGTGCTTTGCCATCTATTCGACCGGACACGCCTTCAACCGCGTCTACAAGCCGCTGCTCGACGAACTCGGCCTCACCTATCCGCAATATCTGGTGATGGTGGCGCTGTGGGCGGCCGACGACCAGACGGTCGGCGAGATCGGCGACCGGCTGTTCCTGGAATCGAGCACGCTGACGCCGCTGTTGAAGCGTCTCGAGACGCTCGGGCTGCTCACCCGCCGGCGCGATCCGGAGGACGAACGTCAGGTGCGGCTGCGCCTCACCGACAAGGGCGCCGGCCTGCGCAAGAAGGCGCGCGGCGTCGGCGGCTGCATCGGCGAGGCCGTCGGCCTGTCCGGCGACGCCGTCGTCAAGCTGCGCGGCGACATCATCAGGCTGCGCGACAATCTATTGAAGGCGGCCGAGACTTAGGCCGGCAGTGCCGTCTCGACCAGCTTGACCCAGTACGACGTGCCGAGCGGGATGACGTCGTCATTGAAGTTGTACCGCGGGTGATGCAGGCCGGCGCTGTCGCCATTGCCAACCCAGATGAAGGCGCCCGGCTTCTCGTTCAGCATGAAGGAGAAATCCTCACCGCCCATCATCGGCGGCAGCGTGGTGTTGACGCGGTCCTTGCCGGCGATGTCCTTGGCGACCGCGGCGGCAAAGCCGGTCTCGCGCTCGTGGTTGATCAGCATCGGATAGTTGCGCGCATAGGTCAGTTTCGCCTTGGCGCCCATCGCCGCCGCGGTGTGCTCGACGACGCGGTGCATGTTCTTCTCCAGGAGGTCCTGGACGGCCGGATCCAGCGTGCGCGCGGTCCCGCGCAGATACACCGTTTCCGGCAGAACATTGAAGGCGTGGCCGGCCTCGACGGCGCAGATCGAGATCACTGCCGATTGTAACGGATCGACGTTGCGGGCGACGATCGACTGCAGGTTGGTGATGATCTGCGCCGCGGTTAAAACGGCATCGACCGCCAGATGGGGCCGCGCCGCATGTCCGCCGACGCCTTCGACCTCGATCTCCAGCGTGTCGGTCGCCGCCATGATCGCGCCGCTGTTGATGCCGAATTCGCCGACCGGCATGCCCGGATAATTGTGCATGCCGTAGAATTCGTCGATGCCGAAGCGGCTGATGATGCCGTCGTCGAGCATCGCCTTGGCGCCGGCGCCGCCCTCCTCGGCCGGCTGGAAGATGACGATCGCAGTGCCATCGAAATTGCGGGTTTCGGCGAGGTACCGCGCCGCCCCTAACAGCATCGCGGTATGGCCGTCATGGCCGCAGGCGTGCATCTTGCCCGGATTGGTCGACTTGTAGGGCAGGTCGTTGAGTTCGGTGATCGGCAGCGCGTCCATGTCGGCGCGCAGGCCGATGGTCTTGCCGGAATTCGACTTCCGCCCGCGAATGACGCCGATGACGCCGGTGCGGCCGATGCCGGGCACCACCTCGTCGCAGCCGAAGGCCTTGAGCTTCTCGGCCACCGACGCCGCCGTCCGGTTGACGTCATAGAGCAGCTCCGGATGGGCATGCAGATCACGCCGCCAGGCGGTGATCTCGGAATGCAGGTCGGCGACGCGGTTGATGATCGGCATGACTTGGCGAACTCCTCAGGACGGCTGCGGGGCCGGGACGGATGACAGGCGGGATTCGGCGTGACCCGCACCATAGCAAAGCCGGACGCTGGCACGCGAGTTCAACATATGGGCATAAATGGCGGGGTTTTCATCGGATTTCGGCCGTCAACAGGGCAAAACCCGGCCCCGGCAGGCTATTGACCCGGGCGGCACGCCCCCCTACACAGCGGCCCAACGCGCATGGTCTTGCTGCCACGGCACCCTATTTCGCGGGTGCGGTCCATGCGTGTGCCGGTTCCGGCGCCTCAGGCCTTGTCACGGCGGGCGTCTCTTGCGGCGGATGAGCGCGTAGCTCAGGCGGTAGAGCAACTGACTTTTAATCAGTAGGTCCTGGGTTCGAGTCCCAGCGCGCTCACCAACCTTTTTTCTAATGCGTTTTCAGCGATCTAAATCGGTTTTTGTTGCGAGGCTTAAGGCCGTCGCGCCGCCGGGATATTTGTCCACCAAATTCACAAACGCCCCGGACTGCATCAACGATGACTTTGAAGCGCTCGTCCGGCCTGCGCCGCGTCGCGACCCGGAAGGCACACGCGGCCAGAACGCGGACTAACCGCTACCTTTGCAATGGTTCTGCAGTGGTCGCCAGCCGTGAGAAGATCAACGAGCGACTGTTCCGTTGCAGCGATGCCAGGCTTGGACTCGAAGTCTTAAACCGAGAGCGTAAGGCGCGCCTCCCAACCTGATGTTGGCGTAGTTGTGCGCTTACTGCCAGCCGGGCCGACCGCTGCCACCGCCGACCGCAGATTGAACCTCGTCCGGGCGCCGTTCCCGGCCGCTTCACATCAGATTCGCATGCGACCGAATTGGGCCTACGTTCCTATTCGCACAACCGCGCCGGCACGATTGAAACCCCTAGTCGAATGTGGCGTAATCTTATTTGTGACGACTCTGAAAGGCCGCCTTCAGTGACCGACATATTTCCCGAACAGCGCTTTAATGAGTCCCAGAATAAAGCTCAAAAGAATTGGCCGGTTTTCTACATCGTAGCGATCGCCTGTGCTGCGTTAGGCGCCGCTGCGGTGATTGCTTACATCTTTTGGACCGAGGCGCACAAATACGACGAAATCTATAAGGGTCTCGGTATCAACCTCCCTCCGCCAATCGAAGGGGCAGCGGCCGTAAAATTTCGGCTTGACGAACTGCGGCTCAACAAATGCGACCCGGACGCGATAGATGCGCTCCGAAGAGCACTTGCCACTGTCGGTTATAAGAACCGTGGTGAAGCCGCCACGGAAAACTTGACGGCTTATTGCAAGAACCCGCTTGGGGCTCGATCTCGGCCTGGCATGGAAAACATTGAAGTTCTCAAGTTTTCGGACGACGCCAAGGTCCGCAGCACAGCGAGAAAATTTCTAGAGTCCCCTTGCAGCCCACCGTTGGCTGTGGATCTCGTGTACGCGCTCAACTCCGATAAGGAGTTTAAAAAAGCGGCCGATATCGGAGAACGGTTTCTAGCAACTTGCGGGAAGGACGGCGGTGTTGGGTACAACACGGCGAAGAGCATGTATTGGATGGGGAATTACAAGAGGGCACTAGAGATCATCGAATATTTTCCAAACGATATCGCTACAATTCTGGCCTTTTCAGATTGGCGTGGATTCATTCTCGAAAAACTGAGTCGGAATGCAGAGGCCGGCGAGGAATTTGAGAGAGGAATTGATCTTGCAAATGACATTAAGACGCTCGAGTACCTTCAATTCTTCTATGCCACGCGGGCTTACCGGGCCGCTGGCGAATTTTGTAAAGCCATTAGGCCGCTCCAGCGCTACGTAAGCATCGATCCGGAAAAGCGGACTTCTGCTGAGATCGACGCCACGATCTCCGCTCTTGCAAAACAAGGGAACTGTCCCATCTAGCTGCCCGCGGGCGAGTTTGACGCGCACCGAATTTGTCGCCGACACCGATCGTTCGCTCGCGCTTGCCGGCAACGTCGGCTCGCGCCCCATTTCCTTCTTGTTAACCAAATCAGGGCACATGGGAATCTTCGGGTTGGAGGATTCTGCATGCGCCTCAATGAAGAGACCTGTCCCGTCCCTGAGAGTTTGCTCGGTCAACTTTATCGCGTCACGCCGCAAGGTCTGCCCGCGTTGATCGACGCCGTACCGCCGAATACCCGCGCCATGCTGGCGGTCTATTGCTATCGCCGCGCGCATCTCGCCTCGCTCGGCATCGCCATCGCCGCCAGTTGCGAGGAGGACGATCTCGCCGAGCACGGCGGCAATCTCGGCTCGGACCTCTACGATAAATCGCGCAAGACGCCGAAGGTCGCCGAAAGCCTGCCGTCACAGCGCAAAAAGATCAGTCTCTCGACCGGGCCGATCCGACAACTGCCGCCGCTCGAAGACGATCTCGACGCCTGACCGTTCGATCGCGGCGTGCGAATAAAGGCTGCCGCGTGTCCCGGCCGAACCATGACGCTACCGTGACACGCGGCACTGGCCGTGCGCGGCATGAATTGTCGTGCGCATCCTGACGTTTGGCATTTTGCTGCGCTGCACTTTTGAATGCGATGCATTCAAGCGCGTCACAAAACTTTGCCTTGGCGGCCACCACAGTTCCACCAATCTGTCTCGCCGCCGCCATGGTTGGCCTCCACCTTCGCGTCCACGGACGACTCAAGGTGACACTAGGAGGCCACCATGCAGCTCCACTGCTACCCGGCCACGTTCTCAATGATCCGCACCTTCGGCACACCGTTGCACTGCACCCAGTGCGGCGACCAATTGATCGCGCCCGTGGCATCCGAGTTCGTCGACGGCGGCGAGATCCGCCATTACTGGGAATGCGACACCTGCGGCACGGCCTCGTGCACGTCGATCGACCTCGACACCCTGCCGCGCGACGAAGCGGTGGCTTGAGCCTCTCCACTCGGAATATCCGCAGCCCTTCGGTGTTGGCTTTGGGGCGGCCAGCAACCCGGCCGCCGTTCGAACAAAACCTGGAGGCCGCCAATGATATCCCGCTTTCTGCGCCCGGCACTCACCGGCGCGGCCCTGATCGCAGCGCTGTCGCTAGCCGCGCCCGTCTGGGCCGCGACCGTCAACCTCAAGGCCGCCATGTCCGGCGCCAGTGAAGTTCCGCCCAACGACAGCGCCGGCAAGGGCGAAGTCACCGCGACCTATGACTCCGCCACCAAGACCTTGAGCTGGAAAGGCAGTTATAGCGGCCTCACCGGCCCGGCCGTCGCCGCGCATTTCCATATCGGCGATCCGGGCAAGAACGGCGGCGTCGCGGTGCCGATCTTCACCAGCGCCGACAAGGCGGCGAGCCCCTTCGAGGGCAAGGCGACGCTGACCGACGCCCAGGCAGCGGACCTCATGGCCGGCAAGATGTACGTCAACGTCCACACCGCGGCGCATAAGGGCGGCGAAATCCGCGGCCAGGTGACCAAGTAATCAGGGCGTCAAGGAGCCGCGCGACCGCGCACAACGATCAAGAAGCGGCCCCCGGCCCGCCTGCGAAGGCGGGCCGTTTTCGTGCCGGCGCCTTGTTAACCGGTCGTTAATCACGCCCAGATGATGGTTAATTGTCATTAAGGGATGAGTCGTCCGACAGATGGCGACCTGAGGCGCATGCAACCGGCACAATCCCCCACCAGCGCAGAGCCCCCCGGCATCGACGAGCTGTCGCAGCGGCTGGCGGCGCTGGCGACCCGCATCGACACCCTCAACGGCGGTCGGCGGCCGGCGCGCGGTGCTGGGCCGAAACCTGCTCCGCTGCTCAAGACCCTCGTCGCGCCAAGAGCCGCGCCGGCAACGCCGGCAGCAACGCCCCACCACACCGCGCCACGCCGGGAACCGGCTCAACCGCCGGCCGCTCTCGACCCCGACGGGCGGCTGTGGCCCCGGGCGCCGATGCCCGATGATCCGCGCGTCACCGAGTTGCAGGCAAGGATCGTCGAACAGGAGATGCTGCTCCGCGAGCGCGACCGGCGTATCGCCGACCTGAGTACCCTGCGCGACCAGCAGGCGCAGGAACTGCAACGCGCCCGCCATCAGATCGAAAGTAACGCGGCAACCCTCGGCTCCTTGCACGAACTCGCCCAGTCACGCGACGGCGAAGTCGCCGAGTTGACCCGCAGGTTGCTCGAATCCGAAAACGACAAGGTCGCGCTGGAGTCGAAACTGGCGACCGCGCTGCGCGATGCCAATCACTCGATGGTGCGGCTGGTGACCAGCCAGAGCGCGCTCAATGACCAGAGTACGGATCTCGCCGAGTCCAGGGCCCTGATCGAGGATCTGCGCGCCCAGCTCAGCGCCGCGCTCACCGCCAACGCCATCCAGCTTGCGCAGGTCGAGGATCGCCTGCAGCGCCGCTTCGATGCCGAACTCAAGAGCCACGTCGATAATGGCGAACGCCGGATCGCCGAATTGCAGGCCCTGATCAACGACCGCGACGCCCGCGTCGCCGAACTCGACGCCGACAAGGCCGCGCTCGTTCAATCCAGCGAGACGTTGTCCTCGGTGTTGAGCGCGATCCGCGCCGAGCTCGACGCGGCGCAGGAGACTATCGCCGCCAAGGACAAGCACATCGGCTTCCTCGACACCGTCATCAAGGTGGCGCGCGAAAATTCGGAAGCGACGGTCCGCGAACTGGTCGCGGAATTCGACCGCGAGCGGGCCGAATATGCCGCCAAGGCGCAGGCGGCGAGCGCGCTGCAGAAGGACATCGTGCGCCTGCTGCCGCGGCTCCTGGAGCGCCACGCACGGCCGGCCGACGCTCCCGCGATCACTGAAGCGTCCGCGGCCTGATTTCCCGGACAAAAGCGACGAAGCGTTGACCGCCGCGGCGAAGTCGTGCCTCCGCAGGGAGCGAAATAACCGGCGACAGTGCCGCAAAAACGTACCGGGCCCGCGCGTGCGACGCGCGGGCCCGGACTCTGCATCGATCATTGATCCGTCGCTGACTTTCGGGCGCGCGAGCGCGCCCTACTTGCGCTGGATGCCGGCCTTGTCGACGACCGCGTTCAAATTGGCGATGTCGTCGGTCAGACGCTTGGTCAGTTCTTCCGGCGACGAGGCGTGCGCCTCGATGCCGAGCTTGGCGAACTGCTCCTGCACATCCTTCATGGCGACCGCTTCATGGATCGCCTTGTTGAGCTTCTCGACGATCTCCTTCGGCGTGCCCTTCGGCGCGAAGATGGCGTTCCAGGAATAGACCTTGAAACCCTTGAGGCCCTGCTCGGCGCCGGTCGGCACGTCCGGATAGACTTTCGAGCGCTTCTCGGCGGCCGTCGCCAGAAGCCGCAGGTCGCCCGAACTCACCTGACCTTTCACCGCCGGCGGGAAGTCGAGCATCATCTGCACGTCGTTGCGCAGCAGGCCAACCACGATGTCCGGCGAATTCTTATACGGCACGATGATGACGTTGATATCGGCGACCGACTTGAAGAACTCGGCGCCGAGGTTCTGCGTCGAGCCGGCGGCGATGGTGCCGACATTGAGCTTGCCGGGAGTGGCCTTGGCGGCCTTGATGAAGTCGCCGAGCGTCTTGAAGTCCGACTTTGACGACACCGCGAGCACGGCGTCGAACTGGCCCATGGTCGAGACCATTTCGAAGTCCTTGAGCGGATCGAACGGCAGCTTCTTGAAGGTCGCCACCGCGGCCGCGGTGCCGTTGCTCAGGAGGCCGAGCGTATAGCCGTCGGGCGCCGCCGTGATGACCGCGCGCGCGGCGGTGATGCCGGCCGGCCCCGGCATGTTTTCGATATTGAAGCGCTGGCCGAGCAGCGTCGACAGCTTTTCCGCGACGATGCGCGCGGTGACGTCGCCGACGCCGCCGGCGCCGAACGGCAGCACGATGCGCACCGGCTTCTCCGGCCAGGCGGCCTGCGCCTGCGGCATCGCGGCGAAGGCGATCGCCATCGGCACGGCCATCAACAGACCGCGGCGCGTGCGCTTGAAAAATTCATTCTTCATTACAGGTTTCCTCCACTTTCTGGTTTTCAGGCACGGCCGACAGCGGCCGCTCAGAATTCGTAGAGCCGCGCCGGGTTGTCGACGAGAACGCGGCGCTGCAGATCGGCCTCGGGGGCGAACTGCGGCACCAGATCGACCAGGTCGGCCTCGTCGGCTTCGTGGCTTGCATTGGGATGTGGGAAGTCAGTGCCCCACATCACCTTGTCCGGAATGGTCTCGAGGATGCGGCGCGCCACCGGCACCGCCTTGTCGTAAGGCGGAAAGTCGATACGCTCGGCGCCGCAAACCTTGATCCAGCAATTGTCGAGCTTGGCGAGTTCCATCAGCGCCTTGAACGGCGGCTGATCGAGACCGTCCTTCGCCGGCACGCGGCCCATGTGGTCGATGACGAAAGTCAGCGGCAGCTTCCTGATCGTCTCCATGTTCGGGATGATGTCCGGCCCGCCGAGATGCAGCACGACGTGCCAGCCCCTACCCTTGATGCGGTCGATCACCTTGTAGAACACGTCCATGTCCGGCGTGCCGCCGAGATGCTTGATGAAATTGAAGCGCACACCGCGGACGCCGGCCGCGTGCATCTTGTCGTAATCGCCGTCGGTGAAGGTGTCGTCGACAATGGCGACGCCGCGATAGCGCTTCGGATCCCAGGCGAGGCAATCCATCATGGCGCGGTTGTCGGTGCCGTGGCAGCTCGCCTGCACGATGACGGCGCGCGAGATGCCGAGGTGATCGTGCAGCGCGCGCAGCATCTCCTTCGGCGCGTCTTCCGGCGTGTAGCGGCGGTTCGGCGCATAGGGAAATACCGCGCCGGGCCCGAAGACGTGGCAATGCGCGTCGGTGGCGCCAGCCGGCAGCTTGAAGACGGGCTTGCGGCGTTTGGCGAGAAAATCCGGATTGGCGCTCATATGGCGGTTCCTCAAACTTGGGTGCGTTGGCATCGCACCATTCTCTCGTCGCGACAAACGCCGCCAGCGGCGGCCGGCAACCGCGGAACATGCGAGGCAACCTGCCTGTCCGCCAAAGCGCCCGAAGTCGCTGACAAGTCCTGCGGATGCCCGTTGTCCGCGGGGCGACAAATAGCGGATGCGGTTATGCCAAGACAATGCTAAATTGTGATATACCTATATCACTTTCGCAATAGGCCCGTGATGCAGCTCAGCGATCGCATCGGCCGCCGCCTCAAGCTTCAGGACCTGCACATTCTGATGACCGTGGTGCAGGCCGGCAGCATGCGCAAAGCGGCGACACTGCTCAATACGACCCAGCCCGCCGTATCGCGCTCGATCGGCGAACTGGAGGCCGCCATCGGCGTTCGCCTGCTCGATCGCAGCCCGCAAGGGATTGAGCTCACCGACTATGGGCGGGCCCTGCTCGACGGCGGCGAAGCCGCGTTCGACGAGCTCTATCAGGCGATCAAAAGGATCGAGTTTCTGGCCGACCCGACCGCGGGCGAAGTGCGCGTCGGCAGCATCGCGCCGCTGGCGGGCGGCTTCATTCCGGAGATCATCAACCGGTTACTGCGCCACCATCCGCGCATGGTGTTCCGCGTCGTGTCGGCCCAGGTCGAAACGCTGCACCGCGAACTGACCGAGCGCAAACTCGACCTGCTGATCGTGCCGCGGCTCGAGCTCTTCACTGACGAGTTGTTCGCCTTCGAAACACTGTACGACACCTCTTATGTTGTGGTTGCCGGAGCGCAAAACCCGCTGGCCCGGCGGCGGAAGATCGAACTTGCCGAACTGGTGGACGAGCGCTGGGTTCTGCCGCCGCCCGAACACGCCCTGGGGCCGATCTATTCGGAGGCGTTCCGCAAGAGCGGGCTCGCCTATCCGCACACGACCGTGGTGACGATGTCGTCGGAAGTGCGGATGAACCTCCTGGCGACGGGCCAATTCCTTACCTTCTTCCATGACGACGCGCTGAAAATGTCGCCCCGGCATTCGGAGATCAAGGCGCTGCCGGTGCGGTTGCCGATCGCGCCGGTAGCCAACGGCATCGTCACCCCGACAAACCGGACCTTGAGTCCGGCCGCCCAGCTTTTCATCGACTGCGCGCGCGAAATCGCGAAACCGATGGCCAAACGAAAGTGACAGAACCGGTCCTCGCCAGTTGCGAAGGGCAACCTCGCCCGGCCTCATCCTGAGGAGCGCTGCGCAGCGCGGCTCCTCTGGATGAGGGGGGATTAGCTCAGAGCCGGAATGTCGCCGGCGGCCCAGCCCTCGATCGTCGCCACCCGAAAATCCTCGAACCGGTCCTGTTCGATCGCCGCCCGCATACCGGCCATCAGCGCTTGGTAATAGGCGATGTTGATGGTCGAGAGCAGCACCTGGCCGAGCATCTCGCCCGCCTTGGTCAGGTGGTGCAGATAAGCGCGCGAATAGGTCCGCGCCGCCGGGTGCTGGCTGTCCGCATCGAGCGGGCGCGGATCGTCGGCGTGGCGGGCATTCGACAGGTTGATCTGGCCGAAACGGGTGAAGGCCATGCCGTGGCGGCCGTTGCGCGTCGGCATGACGCAATCGAACATGTCGATGCCGCGCGCCACCGCCTCGAGAATGTCGTGCGGCGTGCCGACGCCCATCAGGTAGCGCGGCCGATCGGCCGGCAGCGCCGGCGTCGTTTCCTCGACCACCTTGAGCATCACCTCCTGCGGCTCGCCGACCGCGAGGCCGCCGACGGCGTAGCCATGGAAGCCGATCTCGGTGAGGCCCTGCGCGCTCTTGAGCCGTAGCGGGATATCGTCGCCGCCTTGCACGATGCCGAACAGGCCGAAGCCGTCGCGGGCGTGCCCCTCGAAGGCGCGCTTGGAACGCTCGGCCCAGCGCAGCGACAAGCGCATCGCCCGCTCGATTTCCTCACGCGAGGCCGGCAACCTCAGGCACTCGTCGAGCTGCATGGTGATGTCGGTGCCGAGCAGCGCCTGGATCTCGATCGAGCGCTCCGGCGTCAGTTCGTACTTGGTGCCGTCGATATGCGAGCGGAAGGTGACGCCCTGCTCGGTCAGCTTTCGCAAGGTGGCGAGCGACATCACCTGGAAGCCGCCCGAGTCCGTGAGGATCGGTCCCGGCCAGTTCATGAACTTGTGCAGGCCGCCGAGCGCGGCGATGCGTTCGGCGCCGGGCCGCAGCATCAGGTGATAGGTGTTGCCGAGCAGGATCTGCGCGCCGGTGCCGGCCACCGCCTCCGGGTGCAGGCCCTTGACCGTCGCCGCGGTGCCGACCGGCATGAAGGCCGGCGTCGAGATCGCGCCATGAGGCGTCGTGATCTCGCCGCGCCGGGCCATCCCGGAGGTCTGCTTGAGCGTGAAGGAAAAGGGTTCGGCCATCGCAGCGTCGTCTAACGCCGCGGCTGCGGATAGAGCAAGCACGCATCGCCGTAGGAGTAAAACCGGTAGCCGGTGTCGATGGCGTGACGGTAGGCGCGCTGCATGGTCTCCAGCCCCGAGAACGCCGAGACCAGCATGAACAGGGTCGAGCGCGGCAGGTGGAAATTGGTCATCATCAGGTCGACCGCCTTGAAGCGGTAGCCGGGCGTGATGAAGATCGCTGTATCGCCGGCGAATTCGTGGAGCTGGCCGCCCTCGTCCGCCGCCGTCTCCAGCGTGCGCATCGCCGTCGAGCCGACCGCGATGATGCGGCCGCCCTTGGCACGGGCGGCATTCAGCGCCTGCGCCGTCTCGGCGGTGAGGATAGCGAACTCGGCGTGCATCTTGTGCTCGGCGGTGTCGTCGACTTTCACCGGGAGGAAAGTGCCGGCGCCGACATGCAGCGTCACCTGGTGCAGCGCAATGCCGCGAGCCTTGAGCCGCTCCAGCAGCGCCGGGGTGAAATGCAGGCCGGCGGTCGGCGCCGCAACCGAACCCTCCTCATGGGCGAAGACGGTCTGGTAGTCGGTCTTGTCCTGGTCGTCGGTCGGGCGCTTGGAGGCGATGTAGGGCGGCAGCGGCATCTCGCCCCGCTCCTCGATGGCCTGGTCCAGCACCGGACCATACAAGGAAAATGAGAGGGTTACGTCGCCACCCTCATCTTTATGTAAAACTTGAGCATCGAGTTGACCGAGGAAACAGACCCGTCCCTCGGTGCCGAACCGCAGGATATCGCCGACCTGGACCTTCTTGGCCCCGAGGATGAAGGCCCGCCAGGTCGAGCCGTCGATGCGCTTGTGCAGGGTCGCCTCGATCGAAGGCTCCGCCTCCCCGCGACCGATGCGCCGCCCCTTGAGCCGCGCGGCGATGACCTTGGAGTCGTTGACGACCAGGCAGTCGCCCGGCTCGAGCAAGTCCGGCAGATCACTGATGGTGCGATCGTCCAGCGTCTCCCCGGGTGACGCGGGCCGCACCTCCATCAGCCGCGCGCTCTCGCGCGGATGAGCGGGCCGAAGCGCAATGCGCTCGGGCGGCAGGTCGAAATCGAAGAGGTCGGTTTTCATTTTCGCTCTGCGTCATCGTCCGCGAAAGCGGACGATCCAGCACTTTCCAGCCGAAGCGCGTGGCAAGACAAGGGCTGGATGCCCCGCCTGCGCGGGGCATGACAACTTGAATGTGACGTCGGTCGCCTGAGACCTTACGCCCCCATCGTCGCCTTGACGATCTTGTCCGGGTTCGAGACCGGCTCGCCGCGCTTGATCTTGTCGACGTTGTCCATGCCTTCGATCACCTTGCCCCAGACCGTGTACTGGCCGTCGAGGAAGGTGGCGTCGTCGAAGCAGATGAAGAACTGGCTGTCGCCGGAATCCGGGTTCGAGGCGCGCGCCATCGACACCGTGCCGCGCACATGCGGCTCCTTGTTGAACTCGGCCTTCAGCTTCTGGCCCGAGCCGCCCATGCCGGTGCCCTGCGGGCAGCCGGTCTGCGCCATGAAGCCGTCGATGACGCGGTGAAAGACGATGCCGTCATAGAAGCCGTCCTTCACCAACTGCTTGATGCGCGCGACGTGGCCGGGCGCGAGATCGGGACGCATCTCGATCACGACGTTGCCCTTGGTGGTTTCCAGCGTCAGCGTGTCTTCCGGCTTGGCCATATCAATCTCCTTTGAAAATGCTGTCTCTGAATAGTCGCGGCGCGACGGCGGCGACGGCGTCACTTCTCGATGGTCGCCCTGGTCACATGATCGAGCTTGGGAAAGCCCTGGTTCAAATAGGCGTTGCCCTCGGTCTGAATGCGGTTCTGGTCGGGGCCGCGGCCGTTCGGCGCGCCCTCGCCATAGCCGGTGTAGAGCTTGTCAACCACATCCATGCCGGACACGACCTTGCCGAACGGCGCAAAGCCCATGCCGTCGAGATTGCTGTTGTCGGCGAAATTGATGAACACCTGCGTCGTCCGCGCATTCGGGCCCGAGGTCGCGAAGGTGATCATGCCGCGGGTGTTGCTCTGGCTGACCTTGTCGTCCTGGATGCGCGCAACGCGCCACCTGGCGTTCAGCGCCGGATCGCCGTTGATGCCGAACTGCACCATGAAGCCGGAGATGGCGCGGAAGAAGCGCACATTGTCGAAGTAGCCGTTCTTGACCAGGTTATAGAAACGGTCGGCGCCGTTCGGCGCCCAGGCGCGCGTCACCTGAATGACGAACGGCCCCTTGCTGGTTTCGAACTTGGCCTTGTAGGTCGCCGGCGCCTGTTCGGTCAGCGCCGCCGGATTGGCGAGCTTGCCGCTCTGCGCCAAAGCCGGCGCGGCGGTCGCCGCGAGCAGCCCGCAGGCAAGCGACAAGACAAGTCGGCGAGAGGTCATATCGGCTCCTCGGATTGAGAGAACTCAGGCGCTCTTGTTGGCGAAGCGTTGCTTCAGGCGCCCGACCACGCTCTTCGGTACGAAGCTCGATACGTCGCCGCCCATGGCGGCGATCTGCCGGACCAATGTGGCGGTGATCGGGCGCACCATCGGCGAGGCCGGCAGGAAAACCGTGAGCAATTCCGGGGCCATGGCGGCGTTCATGCCGACCATCTGCATCTCGTAGTCGAAATCGGTGCCGTCGCGCAGGCCGCGGATCAACAGGCTGGCCCCCGCCTTCTCCGCCGCCGCGACGACGAGCCCGTCGAAGGTGATGCAGACGAGCTCGCATTTCGCCTCGCGGGCGATCGGCCCACAGGTCTCCTGCAGCATCGCGAGCCGGTCTTCCGCCGGAAACAGCGGCGCCTTGCCGGGATGGATGCCGATGGCCAGCACGAGCTTGTCCGCCAGCCGAACGGCCTGGCGCACCACGTCGATGTGGCCGTTGGTCACCGGGTCGAACGAGCCGGCGTAAAGGGCGGTCCGAGACATGGGTTCCGTCTACCCCGGCCTAGGGGCTGCGGCAAGGCCGCGCGGCCGGACGAAACCGGTGGCGGCGGGGTTAGTCTTGCCGGCCTCCAACCGGGGAAACGTCCCATGCTGTTCCGCGCCATCGCCGCCGTCGTGCTGCTGTCAGCGACCACGGCCCTCGCTCAGATTGCGCCCGCCCCGGCCGACCTCGCCGCCTACCGCGGCCTGCATGCCGCGGCCGTCAACGGCGACGCCGCTGGCATCGACAGGCTGGTCAAGGGCGGAGCATCACTCGAAGCCCGCGACAGCGGCGGCCGCACGCCGCTCCATGTCGCGGTGCATCTCAGGCAGGCCGACGCAGCGCGCGCGCTCCTGCGCCTCGGCGCGGACGCCAATGCGCTCGACGCGCAGGCTTATGACATCGTCACCATCGCCGCGGTGGCCGACGACGTCGCCATGCTGAAGCTGTCACTCGACGGCGGCTGCAAGGCCACCAACATCACCAGTCCCTATCACGGTACGGCGCTGATCGCCGCCGCGCATCTGGGCCATGACGAGGTGGTGCGTATGCTGATCGCGGCCAAGGCGCCGCTCGATCACGTCAACAATCTGGGCTGGACCGCGCTCATCGAATCCATCGTGCTCGGCAATGGCGGCGCGCGGCACACCGCGACGCTCAAGGCGCTGGTCGAGGCCGGCGCCGACGTCAACATTGCCGACCGCTCGGGAGCGACACCGCTGACCTTGGCCAGGGGCCGCGGTTATGCCGAGATGGTCGCGATCCTGGAAAAAGCAGGCGCCCGTTAGCCCGGCCTTCTCGTCAGGCTCAGCCACACCCCGCCGCCCATCAGCACCAGGCCGGAGATGCGGCCGAGCAGCTTGTTGTGGTGCGGCTTGAGGAACCATTGCCGGCCGAGGCCTGCGCCGATCGCCCAGGCGGAGTCGAACACCAGCGCGATCAGCAGCGAGGCGAGCGACATCACCGTGATCTGGAAGCCGACCGGCAAGGTCGGGTCGATGAACTGCGACAGGAAGGCGGTGAAGAACGCGATGGTCTTCGGGTTGGTCACGGCGACGATGAAACCACGCACCATATAGACATGATTGCGCGGCTCGAGCTTGGCGACCGGCGCCCCGGCGTGGCGCCAGGCCTGAATGCCGAGCCAGAACAGATAAGCGGCGCCGGCCCAGCGCATGATCTCGAACAGTTCGGACGACATCTTCAGGAGCCAGCTCAGACCAAGGCCGATGCCGGCGAGCAGCACCGCGGTGCCGATCATGGTGCCGACCACGGTGGCCAGCGCCGGCCGGATGCCGCGCTGCGCCCCGGTCGCGATCACCAAGGTGACCACAGGCCCGGGAACGATGATCAGAATCGAGGTAATGACGAGGAAGGCTGAGAAAAGCTGCCAGTTCATGAGAATGAGACTCGCTGTCGCCGTTGGGAACTGAGGACGACCCAGTAATCCCGGACCTAACGGGATTGTCCAGAGCCACGCGCTTCTTTCTGGAAATCTTGAAATTCGGCGCCGGCACGCCCTAATGAACCGGACAGTCGTGCCATCAAACGGCCTTCGCGGCGCGAGCTTCCCATCGGAAGACCGAACCTCCCTTCAGGAGACAATGTGAGTAGAGTTCTTGTTACCGGTGGCTCCGGCTTTATCGCCGGCCACACCATCCTTCAGTTGCTCGCCGCCGGCCACAGCGTGCACACCACGGTCCGCCACCTGTCGCGTGCCGCCGACGTGCGCACGACGCTGAAAAATCATGCCGCGGCCAATAACCTGACGGTCAACGACGATCTCACTTTCTTTGCCGCGGAACTGGAAGACCCCGCCGGCTGGCGCGAGGCATCGCGCGGCTGCGACTACGTTCTCCATGTCGCTTCGCCCTTTCCGGCCGGCACGCCTAAGGACGAGAACGCGCTGGTCAAACCGGCACGCGAAGGCACCTTGCGCGTGTTGCGCGCAGCGCGAACGGCTGACGTCAAGCGCGTGGTTGTCACGTCGTCCTTCGCCGCCATCGGCTACGGCCACAAGGCGCGCCGCACGCCCTTCACCGAGGACGATTGGACCGACCTTTCGGCCCCGCTGCATCCCTACCACCGTTCCAAGACCTTGGCCGAACATGCGGCCTGGGATTTCATCGAGGATGAGGGCGACGGCATGGAGTTGGCCGTCGTCAACCCGACCAGCGTATTCGGTCCGATCCTGGGATCGCGGCTGTCGTCATCGGTTGAGCTGATCCACGACATGCTTGAGGGCAAAATGCCGAGCGTGCCGAAAATCTATTTCGGCGCCGTCGATGTCCGCGATGTCGCCGACCTGCACGTCAGGGCGATGGCGAATCCGAAGGCCATGGGCCAGCGCTTCATCGCCATCGCCGGCGATTGCATCTCGCTCCGCGACGTCGCAACCATTCTGCGCCAGCGGCTCGGTGACGCCGCGCAACAAGCCCCCAAACGTCAGGTGCCGAGTTTCATGGTGCGGCTTGCCGCACTCTGGAGCGACAAAGCGCGCCAAATCCTACCCGAACTCGGCAAGGTCAAGCACGCCTCAAGCGCCAAGGCGAAGGCGTTGCTCGGCTGGGAACCGCGTCCGGCAGAGGATGCGATTGCTGCGACGGCGGAGAGCTTGATCGCGGCGGGGCTGGTGGAGAGCGGAAGCTAACGCCTACTCCCCGCCCTCATCCTCGCTCAGCCGCTCCACAGACACCACGCGCTCGTCCTCCGCCGTATCGAGCACGATGACGCCCTGCGTCGAGCGGCCGGCGATGCGGATGCCGGACACCGGCGTGCGGATCAGCTTGCCGGCATTGGTCACCAGCATCACCTGGTCGTCCTCCTCGATCGGGAACGACGCCGTCAGGCGGCCAATCTTCGGCTTGAGCTCGAAGCCGCCGCCCTTGGCTTTCTGCCAGATATCCATGGCGACGATGCCTTTGCCGCCGCGGCCGGTGATGCGGTACTCGTAAGAACTCGTCCGCTTGCCGTAGCCGCGCTCCGACAAAGTGAGCACGAACTGCTCGGCCGCCGACATCTCGACATAGCGCTCTTCGCTGAGCTCGATCGCGGCCACGTTCTCCTCGGCCTCGACCTGCATGGCCGCGACCGCTTCGTCGTCGCCGCCGGAACTGCGGCGCACCGCGCTCGCCTTCTTCATATAAGCCGCGCGCTCTTCCGAAGTCGCTTCGCTGTGGCGCAGGATCGACATCGAGATCAGGCGATCGTCATCCTCGAGCGCGATGCCGCGCACGCCCATCGACGTGCGGCCGGTGAAAACGCGCACTTCCGGCACCGCAAAGCGGATGCACTGGCCGCCCGACGAGGTCAGCAGCACGTCGTCCTTCTCGGTGCAGATCTGCACGCCGACAATGCCCTCGCCATCCGCGAGCTTCATGGCGATGATGCCGGAGCGGCGAACCTCGACGAAGTCCGACAGCTTGTTGCGGCGGACCGTGCCCTTGGTGGTCGCGAACATGACGTCGAGATCGCCCCAGGTCTTCTCGTCCTCGGGCAGCGGCATGATCGAGGTAATGGTCTCGCCGGTATCGAGCGGCAGGATATTAATGAACGCCTTGCCCCGCGCCTGCGGCGCCGCCAGCGGCAGCCGCCACACCTTCTCTTTGTAGACCTTGCCGGCCGACGAGAAGAACAGCACCGGCGTATGCGTCGAAGCGACGAACAGCCGGGCGACGAAATCCTCGTCGCGCACCTGCATGCCGCCGCGGCCCTTGCCGCCGCGCCGCTGCGCCCGGTAGGTCGAGAGCGGCACACGCTTGACGTAACCCAGATGCGACACGGTCACGACCATGTCCTCGCGCTGGATCAGGTCCTCGTCGTCCATGTCGCCGGCCGCTTCCGAAATCTCGGTGCGGCGCGGCGTGGCGAACTGCGCCTTCAGGCTCGCGAGGTCGTCCTTGATGATGCTCTGGATGCGCGCGCGCGAACGCAGGATGTCGAGGTAGTCGGCGATCTCGGCGGCGAGCTTGTCCAGTTCTTCCTTGATCTCGTCGCGGCCCAGCGCGGTCAGGCGCTGCAGGCGCAGATCGAGGATGGCCTGCGCCTGTTCGGCGGAGAGCCGCGTCGTGCCGGCGTCGGAGACGCGGTGCCGCGGATCGTCGATCAGCAGCACCATGTTGATCATGTCCTTCGCCGGCCAGTCGCGCGCCATCAAGGCGTCGCGCGCCTCCTTGGCGTCCTTGGAAGCGCGGATCAGCTTGATGACCTCGTCGATGTTCGCCACCGCGATGGCGAGGCCGACCAAAATGTGGGCGCGGTCGCGCGCCTTGCCGAGCAGGAACTTGGTGCGCCGCGACACCACCTCTTCGCGGAACGCGACGAAGGCGGTCAGCATGTCCTTCAGCGTCATCAGCAGCGGGCGGCCGCCGTCGAGCGCCACCATGTTGACGCCGAACGAGGTCTGCAGCGGCGTGAAGCGATAAAGCTGGTTGAGGACGACCTCGCGCTCGGCGTCGCGCTTCAGTTCGATGACGACGCGGTACCCGTCGCGATCCGATTCATCGCGCAGGTCGGAAATACCCTCGATCTTCTTGTCGCGCACCAGCTCGGCGATGCGCTCGACCATGGTGGCCTTGTTAATCTGGTACGGGATCTCCGAGATGATGATCGCTTCGCGGTCCTTGCCGAACTGCTCGAAGGCGACCTTGCCGCGCATCACCACCGAGCCGCGGCCGGTGGTGAAGGCCGAATAGATGCCGGAGCGGCCGAGGATGATGCCGCCGGTCGGAAAATCCGGGCCCGGCACGATGTTGATCAGCTCGTCGGTCGTGATCGCCGGATTGTCGATCATCGCCACGCAGGCGTCGATGACCTCGCCGAGATTGTGCGGCGGGATGTTGGTCGCCATGCCGACGGCGATGCCGCCGGCGCCGTTGACCAAGAGATTGGGATAGCGCGCCGGCAAGACCACCGGCTCGTTCTCGTTGCCGTCATAGTTCGGCTGGAAGTCGACGGTGTTCTTGTCGATGTCGTCGAGCAGCGCCATCGCCGGCTTGGCGAGACGGCACTCGGTGTAGCGCATCGCCGCCGCCGGATCGCCGTCGACCGAGCCGAAATTGCCCTGCCCGTCGATGAGCATCAGGCGCATGGAGAAATCCTGCGCCATGCGCACCAGCGCGTCGTAGATCGCGCTGTCGCCGTGCGGGTGATATTTACCCATCACGTCGCCGACGACGCGCGCCGACTTCACGTATTTCTTGTCGGGCGTATGGCCCTGCTCGTGCATCGAATAGAGGATGCGCCGGTGCACCGGCTTCAAGCCGTCGCGCACATCGGGCAGCGCGCGCGACACGATCACGCTCATCGCGTAATCGAGATAGCTGCGCTTCATCTCTTCGGTGATCGAAATCGGACGCACGTCGGAGGGGTGATCGCCCCCCGATTTCGGGGTATCGGTGTCGGACAAAGAAGGCTTCCTGACGATGAAGAATCTGCAGAACTGTTTAGCTGATTTGGGGGCGCAACGCCAATTTTAAACCCCTGTCCGCAGGCGATAATTCAATCGCTATATCAATACGTTACAGGCCATAAAACAGCCTGCCGGACAGCCGCCGCGGGACGCGTCGGATAACCCGCCCTAAGACCGTTTTTGGGCGCGCCGACACGCCGCCGAGCCGTTACGATGACGCCCATGATCTTCGGTTCCGTCCCGTTCGAATTTCTGGTTTCGGCCCTCGTCACCATCCTGGTGGTGGTCGATCCCGTCGGCCTGGTGCCGGCCTTCCTGGCCGTCACCCACGGCCTGCCGGCCAAGAACCGGCCGCAGGTCGCGCTGCGCGCCTGCCTGATCGCCACCGCCATCCTCGCCGGCGCCGCGCTGATCGGAAACTGGCTGCTGCACGCGCTGTCGATCACCCTGCCGGCGTTCCGCATCGCCGGCGGTCTGCTGTTATTCTCGATCGCCTCGGAGATGGTGTTCGGCGTGCGCGTGACGCGCCAGACCGAAACCGCCGAACAGGCGATCGAGGAACGCGTGCGCAACATCGCCGCCTTCCCGCTCGCCATCCCGCTGATGGCCGGCCCCGGCGCCATCACGGCGTCCGTACTGCTGTCGGGACGCAGCGGCGGCGATCCGATCCGGCTCGCCATGCTGCTGACCGTGATCATCGCCACGATGGCGCTGTGCCTCATCGTGTTCCTGCTGGCGACGCGCATCGGCCGCCTGCTCGGCAGCACCGCCAATATGGTGATGTCGCGCCTGCTCGGCGTGTTGCTGGCCGCGCTGGCGGTGCAGTTCGTCATCGACGGCGTGAAGGTGGCGATGGGCGGCTAGCCGCTACAGCCGCGCCTTCAGCCTGCGCATCAATTCACGCACGAGATCGACGCCCCGCGTATCGCCGACCGTCTGATCACGTATGGCGATCGCCGGAGCGGCGACGTGCGTCGTCCATGCCGAGTCCGGCAGCTTCGGCACCAGAAGGTCCCGCGCCTCCTCCACGTCGATCGCGCCCGCCAGGTCTTCCTTGAAGTGCTCGAGAAGTTCGAACGCCGCGGCAATCAGGCAATGGATCTCCAGTACGGCAATCGTCTTCAATATCGTTTCGACCGGCGGCTTGTGGCTGGGCTGACGAAAAGCATAATTGGCCGGCGAGAACCGCTCGCTCCACAAATCGCGGGTAAACAGGACGTTCAGCGTCTGCGGCATGTTGACGTTCTGCAGAGGAGGTTCGCCGCCGCCCTTCAAACGCTCGGCATACGCATTGCCGTGGGGACGCGTCATCTGCATGTCGGCCACGATCAGCCGCTGCTTTACCAGCGGGATTTGGCATTCCACGAATTGCGTCCGATGATTGTGGAAACTGGCATGGAAACTCGATTCGATATCGGCGCCGATGAGGTCGCAAGCCTCCAGATATTCCTCCGCCCCATCCAGAACGTAGCGCTCGAACCCTTCGCAATCCATTTTGATGAAATCGGCGGGCGGCACGGTGCCCGACTTGAACAAGGTATCGAGTTTTCGGACCTGCACTTTTTCGACGATCTCGCCGTCCAGTGCCTGCCCCGCATACATCATCGTCTCGAACGACTTATTGACAACGTCGATCTCACCGTCCCGCTCGCCGAGCGCCATCAGAAAATAATGGTGCTTGTCGTCCTTCTGCAGTCCGTCGAATGCATCGGCGAACAGGTCGAATCCGTAGACCCGCAAGGCCGGGCCTAATGCATTCCACCGCGGATGGGCGCCGCCGCGGGCGCCGACGTCAATGAGGGTGAACTGCGTGATGGCGCCCGCCTCGACCAACCGCCTGGTCAGCGGTGCATCCAAATTTGAGTAGAGTTCACCGATGGGTGAGAACATTCAAAGGCCTCGTCCGGGTCGCGCTCTTGATCTAGACACACGGGTCGAGGTGCCGCAACCCAAACTTGCGTATGCCCTGCGGCAGATGTCCTTCGGCAGATGTCGTCACCTTCCAGCGCGACACATTCAGCGCCGAACGCGCCCGAACTCACGCATGAGCCATGCGAAATCCGCGCCAATGAAACGTCAATGGACGGCCGTCGTTTCGAATAAGAGCAGTGACGAAAACGGCGCCGCGTTCCGAGCGGCCGGCACAGGTCCGAATGCGCTCACGACGGCCCGCGGATGACCGCAGGCCGTGCGCCGCACGATTGGAACCTTTCGGTCACTTGTCCAGGAACGCCTTGATCTTCTCGCCCTGCTGCGCCACCGCCAGCACACCGTTGAGATGACCATACGGTCCGGGCAGTTGCGCGGTCTCGACCGGCGTACCGCCGGCCGCGATTTTTTTAGCGCCGGCCTCGACCAGCGGCGCATAGAATACCAGATCGGTCGGCGAATACAGGATCAGCGCCGGCGCCTTGATCTTGGCCGGATCGGCATTGGCGAGCTGGTTGGCCTTGGCGAGATAGATCAGCGAATTGGCGTCCGACGTCGCGGCGCGCGCGCTTGCTGCGGCGTCGATCGCCGCTTCGATCTTGAACTTATTGTCCATCGCCGTGGCCGGATCCTTGGCGGCATCGGCCGCCGCGTTGCCGAAGGTCTTGATCGCCCAATCCGAATGATTGGCTTGCAGCGTGATGATCTTGAGCGCCAGCTTCAAGCCTTCGAGCGGCGGTTTGCCGGCGTAATAATCGCCGCCATTCCAGTTCGGATCGAGCTTGATCGGCGCCGCCCAGATGTTGAGCCATTCGATCAGAAACGCATCGCCGCCCGGCGTGCCGATGACCGGCACGATGCGATCGACCGCGTCGGGATAGCTCGCCGCCCATTCGTAAGTCTGCAGCGCGCCCATCGACGCGCCCATGACCGCATGCAGCTTCTTAATGCCGAGAGATTCGACGAGCGCCTTCTGTACGCGCACGAAATCCTTGATGCTCACGACCGGGAACCGCATGCCGTAGGGCTTGCCGGTGTCGGGATCGATGCTGGCCGGACCGGTCGTAACGACGTTCGGCGCGTTGACGTTGAGATTGACCAGCGTGTCGGACGACAGCACGTAATATTTATTGGTATCGATGACCTTACCCGGACCGATCAGGTAGTCCCAATAGCCTGCGGCCTTGTCATCCTTGCCGTACTTGCCGAAGGCATGACTGGTGCCGGAAAAGAAATGCGTGATGAGGATGGCGTTCGATTTGTCGGCATTGAGCGTGCCGGCCGCCTCCCAGCCGATCTTGACGTCCTTGATCGTCGCGCCGGCCACCGTGGTGTAGCTCGGCATCGAGAAGGTTTTCTTCTCGACGATCAGATCGCCCTGGGCGAAAGCCGCCACCGGCGGTGCCACAAGAAACAAAGCGCAAGCAAACCGAACGACGACAGGCCGCAGGCCGCTGAACATCCGACGCCTCCCTTTGTGTTTGGGTTTTATGCGATGAAGACTAGCGCGTTCCGGGGGCTTCGGCAGCGGCAGCCGCGACAAAAAGAAAAGCGCGCGGTCGCCCGCGCGCCTCTTGACGAAAGATGACAGTACTCGCCGTTCAGAACGGGATTTCGTCGTCCATGTCGTTGTTGCGGCCGCCGCCTCCGGCCATCGCCGGCTGCCGGCGCTGACCACCGCCAGATCCCCCACTTGTGCCACCCGAGCCGAAATCATCGCTGCCGCCGAAATCGCCGCCGCTTGAGCCGGCGCCGCCGCTACGGCCGTCGAGCATGGTCAGCACCGAATTGAAGCCCTGCAGCACGACCTCGGTCGAATAGCGGTCCTGGCCGTCCTTGTCCTGCCACTTCCGCGTCTGCAGCGCGCCTTCGATGTAAACCTTGGCGCCTTTCTTCAGATACTGTTCGATGACTTTGCACAGGCCCTCGTTGAATACGACGACGCGGTGCCACTCGGTCTTTTCCTTGCGCTCGCCGGTGTTCTTGTCACGCCACGTCTCCGACGTGGCGATGCGCAGATTGGCGACCGGACGGCCGTCCTGCGTCCGGCGAATTTCCGGGTCGGCGCCCAGATTGCCGATCAAAATCACTTTGTTGACGCTACCCGCCATGATGCTCTCCGCAATTCTCGTCGCTTATCGAACGCCGGCGAACCGGCTTGTTGATCGGTCTTGTCGGCGATCGGCTTGATCGGCCGCGAACCGAACGTCGCGCGGCCGAACTGCGTGCGACATGTTTGCCGTCCCAATCGTCCAGTCACCCTAGTCCGCGGCGCCGGGGCGACATAGGGGCCTGCCGTCCGCGGCCTCGTTAATCCACAAGCCATCCGGACCACCGCGATCCGTCCTCGCCGCAGCGCCGTCTAATAGTGTTCTCTTTTTGTTCTATACAATGCAGGCACCGAAGTCAATGCGGCGGCCCGATGGAATCACTCATTGCGCGCCATTTTTTAAATAGCAACTTAAAGGTGCGAATCATCCACAATTGTTGTATGTTTTGTCATCCCCATCAGTCGTGTCGGTACCTGTCTGAGTTTTCGCCCGAAACCCAGGAGGTCTTTGATGACGCGTCTCATCCGCAGTCTTGGACTATTGCTCGTTGCACTGGCGATGACCGCGCCGTCAGTAGCGGCCGATCTCCGCCGCCCGATCTACAAGGCGCCGGCTCTGCCCGCGTACGTGCCGTACAACTGGACCGGCCTCTATGTCGGCGCCAACGGCGGCTACGGCTGGGGCAAGGCGCGTGTCACCAACTCGCTAACCGACTTCGAAACCGGTTCGCAATACGGCTGGCTGGCCGGCGCCACGCTCGGTTACAACCTGCAGACCGGCGTCTGGGTCTGGGGCATCGAAGGCGACATCGATTACGCCTTCATCAAAGGCAACGGCACCAACACCGCGACCTGCGGTACGGGCACCTGCGAAGTGAAGAACACCTGGGTTGCCACCGCGCGCGGCCGCATCGGCTACGCCATGGATCGCTGGCTACCTTATGTCACCGGCGGCGCCGCCTTCTCCGGCGCCAAGATGTCGACCAACACCGGCAGCAACACGAAGACCACGACCGGCTGGACGGTGGGTGGCGGCATTGAGTACGGCATCAGCCGCGACTGGTCGGTGAAGGCGGAATATCTCTATGCCGATCTCGGCAAGGCGACTTGCGACGCCGGCGTCTGCGGCGTGGAAACGACCTATCGGCCGAGGGTCAACATGGTGCGCGCCGGCGTGAACGTTCGCTTCTGACCTCCCTGAACCTCCGTGTCTCAACTTGAGAGCCGGCCTGCGCGCCGGCTCTTTTTTTCTATTCAATGTCCGATAGGCCGCCATCGCGCGCACCGGCCGCAGGTCGGCCGGATCGGCGGTATTAACATCCTATAAAGGCGACTCAACGCACGGTCGGTCCGAGAGCTTATTGAGCTCCGCGTAATGCGTTTCACAACAACACACCGATGAGGACCGCGATGAAACGCCTTCACGCGTTATTGTTGGGTTGCGCCTTTGTGCCAGCCGTCGCCCTGTCCACGCCCGCTTCGGCGGCCGATCTTCCCCTTAAGGCCCCGCCGCCGGCTTACTTGCCGACTTATTTCACGTGGACCGGCTTGTACGCCGGCATCAACGGCGGTTACGGCTGGTCGAGTTCCTTTGCCGACAACGCCAAGGGCGCCGTCTATGGCGGCCAGCTCGGCTACAACATGCAGTTCGGCGGCTTGGTGGCCGGCGTGGAAGGCGACTTCCAGGGCACGACCATCAAGGCCACCGAGACGGCCGGCACCACCACCGTCGAGGGCAAGATACCGGCTTTCGCCACCGTGCGCGGCCGGCTCGGCTATGCCTTCGATCGCATGATGATCTACGGCACCGGCGGCTGGGCCTACACCCGCACCAAGCTGTCGCTGTCCGCGCCGGGCGGTTCGGTTGACGGCTCCGCCTGGAGTTCGGGCTACGCCATCGGCGGCGGCGTCGAATGGGCGGTGTGGGATCGCTGGAGCCTCAAGGGCGAGTATCTCTACGTCGCTTCCGGCGACGTGACGCTCAATGTCGCCGGCGCCACCGCCACCGGCAGCTTCAAATACAATGTCGTCCGCGCCGGCCTGAACTATCGCTTCTAGCCGGCGGCTGACGCTCAGCACTTTCGAAAGGCCGGCCTTAGCGCCGGCCTTTTTTATTGCTCCGCGCGGCCATCGCACCGGCGGCTTATCCCCGCTCCGCACCGGCGCACAGGAAAGACCGGTTCGGCCCCTAGCGAAGCGGCTCCGTTCTCACTACGTTCCACCCTGTCGTGTGCTCCAGCGAGCCCAGTCGGTCGCCGGAACGCCGACCTTTTGCCGCGCCAACAGGTTCCCGTCCGTACCATGAACGACAAAGCGAACGACAAGACCGCCAAGCGTCTCCTCGACAGCCGCCAGATCACCATCCGCGGCGCCCGCGAGCACAATCTCAAGAATGTCGACGTCGTCATCCCGCGCGACCAGCTGGTCGTGTTCACCGGCCTGTCCGGCTCGGGCAAATCCTCGCTCGCCTTCGACACGATCTATGCCGAGGGCCAGCGCCGCTACGTCGAGAGCTTGTCGGCCTACGCGCGCCAATTCCTCGAGATGATGCAGAAGCCGGACGTCGACCAGATCGACGGCCTGTCGCCGGCCATCTCCATCGAGCAGAAGACGACGTCGAAGAACCCGCGCTCGACCGTCGGCACCGTTACCGAGATCTACGACTACATGCGCCTTCTCTGGGCGCGTGTCGGCATTCCCTATTCGCCGGCGACCGGCCTGCCGATCGAGAGCCAGACCGTGTCGCAGATGGTCGATCGCGTGCTGGCGCTGCCGGAAGGCACGCGCATCTATGTGCTGGCGCCGGTCGTGCGCGGCCGCAAGGGCGAATACAAGAAGGAACTCGCCGAGTACATGCGCAAGGGCTATCAGCGCGTGAAGATCGACGGCGAATTCCACGAGATCGCCGAGGTCAAGCCGCTCGACAAGAAGTTCACCCATGACATCGACGTCGTCGTCGATCGTCTCGTCGTCAAGCCCGACATCGCCGCGCGGCTCGCGGATTCGCTGGAGCAGTGCCTCAAGCTCGCCGAAGGCCTCGCCGTCGTCGAACTCGCCGACACCAAGGCCACGGGCGCCGCCGCCAATCGCGGCCGCAACGCCACGCATGAGCGGCTGATCTTCTCCGAGAAATTCGCCTGCCCGGTGTCCGGCTTCACCATTCCGGAGATCGAGCCGCGACTCTTTTCCTTCAACAATCCGTTCGGCGCCTGCCCGGCCTGCGGCGGCCTCGGCGTCGAGCAGCATATCGACGCCGAACTGGTGATCCCCGATCGCGACGCCAAGGTCGGCAAGGGCGCCATCGCGCCCTGGGCCAAGTCGTCGTCTCCCTATTACACCCAGACGCTCGAAGCGCTCGGCAAGCACTACAAGTTCACGCTCGACACCAAGTGGAAGGACCTGGCCAAGAAGACGCAGGAGGCCATCCTCTACGGCTCCGGCGATGACGAGATCAAATTCGTCTATGACGACGGCATGCGCGGCTACACCACCAAGAAGCCGTTCGAGGGCGTCATCACCAATCTCGAGCGCCGCTTCAAGGAAACCGACTCGGAGTGGGCGCGCGAGGAGCTCGGCAAGTATTTCTCCGACACGCCGTGCGAAGCCTGCCACGGCGCCCGCCTCAAGCCCGAGGCCTTGTGCGTCAAGATCGCCGGCAAGACCATCTCGGAGATCGCCGAACTGTCGATCCGCGCCGCCGGCGACTGGGTCACCGAACTGCCGAAGCATCTCAACAAGAAGCAGAACGAGATCGCGCCGCGCATCCTCAAGGAGATCCGCGACCGGCTGCGCTTCCTCAACGATGTCGGCCTCGATTATCTGACGCTGGCCCGCGCCTCCGGCACCCTGTCCGGCGGCGAGAGCCAGCGCATCCGGCTCGCCTCGCAGATCGGTTCCGGCCTGACCGGCGTGCTCTATGTGCTCGACGAGCCGTCGATCGGCCTGCACCAGCGCGACAATGCCCGCCTGCTCGAGACGCTGAAGCGCCTGCGCGATCTCGGCAACACCGTGATCGTGGTCGAGCATGACGAGGACGCCATCCGCATCGCCGACCACGTGCTCGACATCGGCCCCGGCGCCGGCATCCACGGCGGCAACATCATCGCCGAAGGCAAGGTCGACGACCTGATCGCCGCGCCCGAGTCATGGACCGGCAAGTACCTCAGCGGCGAACTCAACGTCCCAGTGCCGCAGCGTCGCACGCCCAACAAGCGCCGTGAGATCAAGGTCGTCAACGCCCGCGGCAACAACCTCAAGAACGTCACCGCCGAGATCCCGCTCGGCCTGTTCACCGCCATCACCGGCGTGTCCGGCGGCGGCAAGTCGACGCTGCTGATCGACACGCTCTATGCCTCGGTGGCGCGCAAGCTCAACGGCGCGAGCCTCGCTCCCGCCCCGCACGATCGCATCGAGGGCCTCGAGCATATCGACAAGATCATCGACATCGACCAGTCGCCGATCGGCCGCACGCCGCGCTCCAACCCGGCGACCTATACCGGGGCCTTCACGCCGATCCGCGAATGGTTCGCCGGCCTGCCGGAGGCCAAGGCGCGCGGCTACGAGCCGGGCCGCTTCTCCTTCAACGTCAAGGGCGGCCGCTGCGAGGCCTGCCAGGGCGACGGCGTCATCAAGATCGAGATGCACTTCCTGCCCGACGTCTACGTCACCTGCGACGTCTGCAAAGGCAAGCGCTACAACCGCGAAACCCTCGAAGTGCTGTTCAAGGGCAAGTCGATCGCCGACGTGCTCGACATGACGGTCGAGGAAGCGCTCGAGTTCTTCAAGGCGGTGCCGCGCGTGCGCGACGTGCTGGCGCTGCTGCACCGCGTCGGCCTCGATTACATCCATGTCGGCCAGCAGGCGACGACCCTGTCGGGCGGCGAGGCGCAGCGCATCAAGCTCGCCAAGGAGCTGTCGAAGCGCTCGACCGGCCGCACGCTCTATATCCTCGACGAGCCGACCACCGGGCTGCACTTTCACGACGTCGCCAAGCTGCTCGAAGTGCTGCACGAGCTGGTCGAAGGCGGCAACACCGTGGTCGTGATCGAGCACAATCTCGAAGTCATCAAGACCGCGGACTGGGTGATCGACCTCGGCCCCGAAGGCGGCGACGGCGGCGGCGAGATCGTCGCGGCCGGCACGCCGGAGGACATCGTCAAGGAAAAGCGCAGCTATACGGGGCAGTATCTCAAGCCCGTGCTGGCGAAGAAGGATGCGGGTCCGAAGAAGAAGGGCCAGAAGGCGGCGGAGTAAGTCGCCGCCCCTGCCGCGCACAGGCCTCGACCCGTCATCCTGAGGCGCTCGCCCGAAGGGCGAGCCTCGAAGGACGACGGCCCGCGACTCCCTGCTCGTGCATCCTTCGAGGCTCGCTGCGCTCGCACCTCAGGATGACGGATCCGGGTCCGTATTGTGCCGCAGCACATGCCGCACTAACAGTTATCCATGCCCTTCACATGCAACGAGCCCGCGGTGCCGACCGTGCAGCTGGACGACGCCACCGTGCGCATCACGCGCTGGGACTTCGCGCCCGGCGCAGCCACCGGCTGGCACACGCACGGCTTTCCCTATTTCGTCGTCATGCTCACCGACGCGCTGATGAAGGTCGAGATCGGCGGCCAGGTGAACGAGGTGCGCCTCGTTGCCGGCCAGTCCTATCAGCGCCCCGCCGGCATCGAGCACGACGTCATGAATGGCGGCGACAAGCCGATGGCGTTCGTGGAGATTGAGGTCAAGCGGCCTGCCGACCTCGCGGCGACCCTCGCCCCCGCCCCGTCATCCTGAGGTGCGAGCCGCGTCAGCGGCGAGCCTCGAAGGATGAGCGGCCCACAGTCTACGCCAAAGAGACGCCGGAGGATATTGCGAAGGAAAACGCCGCTACACCGGGCAGTATCCCAAGCCGGTTCTGGTGAAGAAGGACGCCGGCCTGAAGAAGAAGGGGCAGTGATCTGTCTTTTCCCTCCCCGTTTTCGGGGGGTGGCGCGCGTGAGCGCGCCGGGTGGGGTACGCGTGCACAAAACGATAACAGGATCAGTTGTTTAAACCGGCATCGTTCTGACATTCTGACTAGCTGTGGAAAACGGGGTTAACTTTCCACAGGCAACATATAGGGGGTCGCTAGCCCGGCGTTGCCATTGGTGGAAAACTGGGTATAACTGTCCCAAAGGCGCTGAAGCGAGTCGACAAGCCAAGTATGCTTCGGCATACTGTAAGCTATGGTAGCGCCTGTATCCCATTGTCATGGTCCAGTTGAGGCTGTCGCGAGCGATGCACGCACGCAGCAGACTCTTACCCTTATTCGCACGCTTATCGAGTCGCTCCCTCCGTTGGAGCAAGAGCGCCTCAAGCGTGAATTTGCAGCAAGAATGCGGGTCGAAGTTGCTCCCCGCGCCGGCGAAGTGCTTGGGACCATAATACGTCTGCTGCCGAAGCAAAAAGCCTGGTCAGTGGCCGAGCTAAAGCAGCACGTGGACCAAGCTGGCGTCCAGGCGACAGACAAAGAGATTTACAACGCCGTCGGATATCTCACCCGCAAAGGTCGTGTCCGTCGGGTAGCTTACGGTCGATATTTGGTCGATGGGATGTTGGTGGAAACCGCCGACGATTTCGGCGGAGAATCCTCTCGCCACGAAGACGCCTACCGAGTTGATAGATCATCGGAATGAGTAAGGCGACCGGATTACTCCGGTCGCCTTTTTGTCAGATCGAGTGCCGTCACGGACCGCTTACGAGGCCGAAACCGTGACTGCAGGGCTCAAACAGAAGGAGACACCATAGGGCGTCAGTTCCGCCTCCGACAAAACGACAATAAGTCCAGTCGGTTGACGTCGCGTTAGCGACGGTACCCCTTCGGGCATTCCATACCACGATTGCTTAACGTTTCAACGTCGCAGAACGACACGCGTCTGCGCGCATGATAGGAATGTTAAAATGACGGTAATCCAACAGGTTGTCACGCCTGAAGTCCGTGACCCTAACGATGTCATCGAAACATTGGCGAACGGTCCCATCAATATGAATGGGATGGGGAACTATGTTACCTTGACATTTACACAGATGCGCCCGGACATCGGCCAACTTTTCAAGGGCAAGGTCGATGTTAATAAGCTCACCGCAGTGGTGGTCGCACGCGTCACCATGCCGGTGGAGAACTTGATCCAGATGAAAGCTATGTTGGATCACTCCGTCGTCAATGTGGTGCCCAACGGTGTCAACGCGATGCCGAACGGCGGCGTGCCGACCAAGCAGTAAGTGACAACGTAGTGTCGCGTCGCATCGACACTTGCGCTTGCCCTCCCAGGTCTGGCCAAAAGCCAGACTTGGGGTCTACCAGAGACGCGCTCCATGCCGCGCGCTTCGGTAAGAAGATCGAGCGCGCCGCCCAGGCCAGCAAGCTCGATCGTTTGGCCGACGAAGCTCCGGATTGGTCGTAAGTTTTCAAGCGGCGCGCTTCGTACCCATGCCCGGAAACGACAGCCCTTTAAGGAGCGAGATCGATACTTTCAGGTCTTCGCGAATTCTAGCTATTCGGTCTGTTTGATCTATCTTGCCGAGGTGCAAATCGCAGGTTGCGAGACAATTGACGACGTTGTCGCGGCGGGCCGGTCGGAATATCTTACCGTTTTTACCGGGCCTCAACTCCAGCCACTGAATTTGTATGCCTTCAGCCTCAGCCGGCACGTCGCAGTTGGCTAAGAAATCGTGCGCTGTACTTAGGTCAACCGCATCATTCTCGCGTGCCAAGCCTATCCAGCTTCTCTGAAGCCCCTCAGGCGTGCCCTCAAACGCCGCCTCCATTTCCGTCGCAAGGTCATAGACATCGTAACGCGCCTGCTCAATTGCTTCTTTGAGAGTATTGGCAGCCCAACTCTTGCGCATCGAACATCTCCCTTTTGAAACATCACAAGCATGCTCCCAGGGGAAGCTTCAAGAGGTTTGGCTTCCTGCCGATCTCAAGTTTTATTCCTACTTCCTCTTGACTTTCCTCCTACGACAATATACCCATATCCCTGCCTGCCCCTTCGAGGGGTGCGAACCGGTTGCTCCGGCTCGTGGGGGTGGGCGCGGCGCCCGCGGGCGTGGCTCTCGCAAAGCCACGCGCTCGGGCGGCGCCGGGGCTCCGCCCGCCGGCACTATGACCGGCCGCGAGGAG
>JAFECJ010000018.1 GCA_018242205.1 Pseudomonadota bacterium | reverse complement strand
GGTCTGTCGGCGCCGCTGCATCCGGGCGCCATCAAGTACTATAAGGAAAAGGGCTGGATGTAAGTCCACGCCGGACAGGGGCGGCTCGACGGGCCGCCCCTGTTTTCTTTGCCGCATGATCGCGAAGGGCGGATACCGCCTTTCGCCATCCTGCCCAGACAGGACGGCGCTCAGGAGAGGACCTGGCGCCACGAAAAACGTGACCAATAGACGGCGGCAACGCTGCGCATTTTGGGGCGCGATCTCGCGCCTGAGGGGATCGATCGATGACCGAGACGAACCAGCAAACCGCGACGCGCGAAGAACTCGAGGCCATGGTCGCGGAGGCCGACACCGGCGGCCGCAAGGCCACGGGCTTCAACAAGAAGTTCATCTTCGGCGTCGCACTGGCCTGGGCCTTGTTCCAGCTCTGGTACGCCTCGCCCCTGCCCTATCTTTTCAATTTCGGCGTCGTGAACGACGGCAAGGCGCGCATCATCCACCTCGCCTTCGCCTTTCTCCTGGTGTTCACGACGTTCCCGGCTTTCAAGGCGTCGTCCCGCGACCGCATTCCGGTCGGCGACTGGATCCTGGCGCTGCTCAGCGTCGGCGCCACGCTCTACCTCATGGTGTTCTATGACGCGATCGCGCTGCGGCCGGGCCTGCCGACCACGCTCGACATCGTCGTCGCCATCATCGGCGTCTTGAGCCTCCTCGAGGCCGCGCGCCGCGCCGTGGGTCCGGCGCTGGCGGCGATCGCGTCGATCATGCTGCTCTATATCTTCACCGGGCCGTGGCTGCCCGGCCTGCTGGCGCACAAAGGCGCATCGCTGGCCCGCGCCGCGTCGCAAATGTGGCTGACCTCCGAAGGCATCTTCGGCGTCGCACTCGGCGTCTCGACCAGCGTGGTCTATCTCTTCGTGCTGTTCGGCAGCCTGCTGGAGCGCGCCGGCGCCGGCAATTATTTTATCCAGATGGCCTTTGCCATGCTCGGCACCTATCGCGGCGGCCCGGCAAAAGCCGGCGTCGTCGCCTCGGGCCTCACCGGCATGATCTCCGGTTCGTCGATCGCCAACACGGTGACCACCGGCACCTTCACCATTCCGCTGATGAAGCGCGTCGGCTACTCGGCCGTGAAGGCCGGCGCCATCGAAAGCGCCGCCGGCGTCAACGGCCAGATCATGCCGCCGGTGATGGGCGCCGCCGCCTTCCTCATCGCCGAATATGTCGGCATCACCTATGCCGAGGTGGTCAAGCACGCCTTCCTGCCGGCGTTCCTTACCTATGGCGCGCTGTTTTATATCGTCGACATCGAAGCGGCGAAGCTGCATTTGCGCGGCCTGCCGCGCGCTTCGACCGCGCCGATGCATCACGCGCTGCTACGCGCGATGATGACGATCTGCGGCATCATCGTGCTGAGCGGCATCGTCTACTACGGTATCGGCTGGACCAAGATCGTGTTCGGCGAGGCCGCGTCCTGGGTTCTGGGCGCGTTTCTGCTCGCGGCCTATCTGTTCCTGATCCGCCACAAGGCGCGGCGACCCGACTTGCCGGTGGACGATCTCTCCCAGGCGATCGTCAAGGTTCCGGACTTCTACGTCACCGCCAATACCGGCCTGCATTATCTCCTGCCGGTCGTCGTACTGATCTGGTGCCTGATGGTCGAAGAACTGTCGCCTGGCCTGTCGGCATTCTGGGGCACCGCACTCTTGATCTTCATCATGCTGACGCAACGGCCGCTCATCGCCTTCTTCCGCAACGAGCACGAATATGCAGCGCGGCTGCGCGACGGCGTCGACGACCTGGTCGCCTCGTTTCAGGGCGCCTCGCGCAACATGACATCGGTCGGCATTGCCACGGCGACGGCCGGCATCATCGTCGGCACCGTGTCGCTCACCGGCATCGGGCTGGTGATGACCGAGATTGTCGAAGCGGTGTCGGGCGGCAACCTGATCATCATGCTGCTGCTCACCGCCGTGATCTGTCTCATTCTCGGCATGGGCATGCCGACCACCGCAAGCTACGTCGTGGTCGCAACGCTGATGGCGCCAGTGCTGGTCGAGCTCGCGGCGCAGAACGACCTCGCCGTGCCGCTGGTCGCGGTGCACATGTTCGTCTTCTACTTTGGCCTGATGGCTGACGTGACGCCGCCGGTCGGACTTGCCGCTTACGCGGCTGCAGCCATATCGGGCGCCGACCCGGTAAAGACCGGCGTGCAGGCGTTCCGCTATGAAATCCGCACCGCGCTGCTGCCCTTCATCTTCATCTTCAATACCCAACTCCTGCTCATCGACATCGGCAACTGGTTCCAGCTTGGCGTGGTGATCTTGTCATCGATCGTCGCCATGGGCTGCTTCGTCGCCGCAACGCAAAATTGGCTGATCACTAAAAATCGCTGGTACGAGACGGCGCTGCTGTTCCTGATCTGCTTCACGCTGTTCCGCCCCGGCTTCTGGCTCGACCAGATCGCCGATCCCTTCGTGACGCGCCCGGGCAGCGAACTGGTGAAGACGGCGAGCGATTTGCCGCTGGGCGCGACGCTGCGCTTCCGCGCCAAGAGCCAGACGCGCGCCGGCGACGAGGTGGAGAAAGTCGTGCGCCTTACCATGCGCCAAGGCGCGACCGGCGCTGACCGGCTGCGCTTGGCCGGCCTCAACGTGATGTCGCTCGGCGAGCGCACCCAGATCGGTACGGTCCGCTTTGGCAGCCAGGCGACGAAGTACGGCCTGGCCGCCGGCGACGAGGTCACCGCCGTGCTCATCCCGGCCGATCGTCCGAACCGCTACTGGTTTGCAATCCCGGCGCTGGTGGTGCTTGGCGGCATCATCCTGCTGCAACGCCGCCGGCGGCAGCCGCAACTGGCAACGACACAGTGACGTGAGCGGCGCCTTAAGGGCGCCGCTTTCGCATTCGGTTCAAGACGGCGGGACTAACCGGTAGCGAGGCGCGGCTGCGCCGCGGGCGGCGTAGGCGATGGCTCCTTGGTCACCGGCTTGGCCGGTTCGGCTTTGACCAGGCTCGGCGTCGGCTTGGCCGCGGCCTCGCTGACGCCCTTCTTGCCGCTTTTGCTTTTCGCCTTGGGCGCTGTCTTCGACGCCGCCTTTGCCGCCTTCTTGTCGGGCTTGTTGCTATCCTTGGCCTTCGCGCTCTTGCTCTTCTTGCCGGCCGCCTTCTTCAGGGCTGTGATCTCGGCCTCGAGTTTTTTCAGCTTCTTCAATTTCTTCTTCAGCGTTTTGTTGGTGTCGTCTTTCTTCGACATACTCGCACCCACCGTTGCCGTTGTGCCGTTGTGAAGCGTGCGCAGCCAAGCGGCGCCCGAACCGGCCTGCCGACTTGGACAATCCCGCCTGCAAGAACGCAATCAGCCTACTGCGAATGGTAAGACCGTCAACGGAAACCGGTTGCGCCTTGTAATACGCTGATAGCTTTCGAATTTTTCAGAGCGCGCGCGGGCCGGATGTCGCTGCCACGCGGCAAACCGAAAAATTATATGACAGTTTTGTGACAAAGTATGACCACTCGCGCGGCCGTGCCGACGTTCGGCGCGTCGGCGATACGGCACCTGCTGTCGTCATGAGTGCCGTATCAGATCAGAGCCTTGCGAATTCGCGCACTGACCAGATCGAGCAGCATCACCGTCACCACCACGATGATGATTTGCGCCGCGGTGTCGGCGTAATGGAAACTGCGAATGCTTTCGTACAAGGTCTGGCCGATACCGCCGGCGCCAACGATGCCAAGCGTCGTCGCGGAGCGCACATTCGTTTCAAGGCGGTAGAGTGTGAACGAACTCCACAGCGGCATCACCTGCGGGATGACGCCGAAGACCACTTCCTGAACCTTGATGGCCCCGGTGACGCGGATGCCCTCGACCGGACGCGGGTCGACCGCCTCAACCGCTTCGGAGAACAGCTTGGCGAAGACGCCGAGATTGTGAACGAACAGCGCCATCACGCCGGCGAACGGCCCGAGACCGACGGCGACGACGAACAGCAGCGCGAACACGATTTCGTTGATGGCGCGGCAGGCGTCCATCAAGCGCCGCACCGGCTGCACGATCCATTGCGGCGCGACGTTGGACGAGCACAGGATCGAAAACGGAATACCGAAGGCGACGGCAAGCGCGGTGCCCCAGATCGCGATCTGGATCGTCACCACCATGTCGGAGATGTACTGGTCCCAGTCGTGGAAGTTCGGCTGCAGAAACGCCTTGCCGAATTCCGCCATGTTGCGCCAGTCGGAGATCAGCGCCGTGGCGCGGAACATCTCCGACGGGCCCCAGCTCCAGACCAGGACGGCGGCGACGATCGCCCAGCCGAGCCAGCCCTTGGCCCGCTGCGGCAGCGGATGCTTCGGAACCGCGATCTCGGTGACGGGCGCAGCCGGCGGGCGTGCGGTGATGTCGGTCATGACCGAAAATGAAAGGCGCCGGGCCTTGCGAACCGGCGCCTTTCGTTTTTCCTAGTTGGTCGCCGGCGAAGCCGCCATGTCGGCGAATTCCGCGATCATCTGCTTCAGCTTGGCCTGATCGTGCGCCTTGTCGGCCGCGACGAAGGCCTCGACCTTCTTCTCGAAGGCGGCGCCGTTAGCCTTCTCGGTCATCGCCTGGTACTTCTTGATGTCGACCTGCAACGGCTCGATCTTGGCGGCCTTTTCGGCGTCGGAGAGCTTGGCGTCGCCCTTGATCTTCATGATCGCCTTGTTGGCCTCGAGGATGCGGATCGGCAGCAGTTGGTTGTCGCTCGACGGGTGGAACGGCGACCACAGCAGGTTGGCGAGGATCTTCTTGGCGTTGGCGATTTCATCCGGCGTGCCGAGGCGGCCGTAGCTCAGAAGGAATGAGTAGATCTTCTTCTTGACGGCCGGGTCGAGATCCTTGCGCCACATCAGCGGGTCGAGCGGGATGATCGGCGAGGTCCAGATGATGCGGATATCCTTGCGGGCGTCGGGCGCGGTGGCGACGAGGCGCTCGAGGTCTTCGCTGTTGTTGGTGGCGACATCGACCTGCTTGTGCGCGATCGCCATGGCGTTGGCCTGGTGGCTGGCGTTACGCACGGTCTTGAAGCATTCCTTCGGGTCGATGTTCTTGGCCGCGAAGATGTACGAGGTCGGAACCAGGAAGCCCGAGGTCGAGTTCGGATCGCCGATGCCGAAATTGATCGACTTGTCGCACTTCAGGACGTCTTCGAGCTTCTGATAGGGCGAGTCCTTGTTGACGATCAGATGCGAGTAATAACCGGTCGAGCCGTCGCGCGACACGACCTGCGCGAATACTTCCGCGCTCGAACGGTTGGACGCTTCCATGCCCGACTTGTTGCCGTACCAGGCGATCTGCACCTTGTTGAAGCGCATGCCTTCGATGACGCCGGCATAGTCGCTGGAATAGAACGCATTGACCTTCAGGCCGGTCGCCTTCTTCATGTCCTCAAGGAAGGGTTCCCAGTTTTTCTTCTGGTTCACCGAGGCTTCGGTCGAGATGACGCCAAAGTTGATTTCCGTGGTCTCAGCGCGGGCTACCGTCGCCGTGACACCGACCGCGACGGCGAACGCCGAACCGATCAGGGCTAGCTTGCGCATGTGCTTCTCCTGTTGTGATGCGTTTGAGTTTCTTAGGTACGTCTGACTACGGGCGGATGACGCGCTCAGGCGCTCATCCGCTCGATTTCGAATGCGCTCTTGCGCGGCGGTAGCGGCGGCAAATCGTCGTCGACGGTGCCGGCGTCGAAAGACGGCAGGAACAGCTCTTCGGATTCGGCACCGTAGATACGGTTGAGAAATGCCGGCGTCAGCGCGCTCGACGGCCCGTCATAGGCGACCTTGCCGTCCTTCAGCGCGATGGTGCGCGGGCAGTATTTCATCGCGTATTCGACCTGATGCAGCGACACCAGCACGGTCAGGCCGTCATTGCGGTTCATGTCGGCGAGCAGATCCATGACGCGGCGAGACGAGGCCGGATCGAGCGACGCGATCGGCTCGTCGGCGATCAGCAGCTCGGCGCCCTGCACCAGCGAACGCGCGATCGCGGCGCGCTGCTGCTGGCCGCCCGACAGATCGTTGGCGCGGCGCAGCGCATGTTCGGCGATGCCGACGCGCGCCAGCGCCTGCATGGCAATGCGCTTTTCGTCGTCGCTGAAGCGGCCGAGCGTGCCGCGCGCGGTCGGCAAGCGGCCGAGCAGGCCGAAACAAACATTGGTGAGCAGAGACAGCCGCGGCACTAGATTGAACTGCTGAAAGATAACGCCGATGCGGGCGCGTAGGCTGCGGCTGCAATTGATGCGGCCACCGCTTTGGATCGGCTGGCCGAGCACGTGAATTCGCGCGGCGCTCGCCTTGTCAGCGCCATTGGCGGACGGCTTATCGATCGGGATCAGGCCCGCGATGCTGCGGATCAGCGTCGACTTGCCCGAGCCCGAAGCGCCAATCAACGCCACCATCTCGCCGCGCTTGAGCGACAGCGAGACATCGTCGAGCACGGCTACGCCGCGCACATAGCATTTCGAAACGCTCTTGGCGTCGATAACGAGGTCGGTCGTCAAGGTCGCCCCTCCTTGGCTGTCACACTCGCTAACAACGGCATATGACAGAACGATGAAGGCGGCCGGCCTTACCCCCGCTTTGCAGGGCGATAATGTCGCTGTGCCAACGTCTTCGGCACAGTGGCGTAACCTTACGCAAGCCGCTGGCGGGCTAATGCCGACAAGCGCTCAACGGCGACAACAATTACAAATATTACAATTAATAGTAGAGACACTTCGCGATATTGAAACAAATTCATTGCGGTTAGCAACTGGAAGCCGATGCCGCCGGCGCCGACGAAACCGAGCACCAGCGAGGAGCGGATATTCTCGTCGAGACGATAGAGACTGATGCCGAGCAGCGACGTCAGCACCGTCGGCAGAATGCCATGGGTGAAGACCTGAATGCGCCGCGCACCTGTCAACGACAAGGCATCGATCGGCGCCATGTCCATGTGCTCGATGGTCTCGGCGAACAGACGGCCGAGCATGCCGATCGAATGCACGGCGAGCGCGAGACCGCCGGGAAACGGTCCGAGGCCGACGGCGGTCACGAAGAACAAGGCCCAGACAAGATCCGGCACCGCACGGGTGAAGCCAATGATGCCGCGCGCGAGATAATACATGACACGCGACGGCGTGACGTTGGCGGCGGCGAGCACCGCGAGCGGGACGGCCATGATGACGCCGGCCAACGTGCCGAAGATGGCGATGTCGACTGTTTCCAGCGCCGGCCACAGGGCGTCGTGGAGTTTCGAGAAATCCGGCGGCACCGAGCGGCGGATGATGTCGGCCATGCCGTGAATGCCGCTGATCAGATCCTGCGGCCGCGCCTCGACCACAATCAGCGCCTGAACGATGATGAGGATGGCGATCAAAAGGCCGACAATACGAATGCCGGCGGTCAGCGCCGAACCCCAGCCGCCGACGGAGACGGTCGGCTTAACGCGACCGAGATGAATGTCCGCGCTCACGCTGCCTCGCTGATATAGAGACGCTTGACCGCTTCGCGCGACACATCGGCGCGCGGCAGATCGAATTCGATACGGCCGTCGCGAATGCCGACGACACGGTGCGCATAGGAATATGCCAACTCGACCTGGTGCAGCACGCACAGCACCGCGAGGTTTTCCTCCTCGGCGAGCCGGCGCAATAGGCGCATGATGTCCTCGGCCGCTTCCGGATCGAGACTGGCAACCGGCTCGTCGGCGAGAATGGCCTTCGGCTTCTGCGCCAAAGCGCGCGCGATCGCCACGCGCTGCGCCTGACCGCCGGATAAAGTACCGGCGCGCTGCCGCGCCAGATCGCGCAATCCGACCTCGTCGAGATAACCGTAGGCCGCCTGCAATTCGTCGGACGGCAGGCCGCCGATCGCGGTCCACATATTATAATGGCGGCCGAGCGAGCCGGCGGCGACATTTGACAACACGCTGCGGCGGCGCACCAGGCTGGCATGCTGCGACACCAGCGCCAGTGCCATACGTGCGATGCGCAGCTTGTCGCCGGTCAGATGCGAAAGTTCGGTGCCGTTCAGCCACACCTCGCCGCCGGTCGGCGCCAGTGTGCGGGTGATACAGCGCAGCAAGGTGGTCTTGCCGCTGCCATTGCCGCCGAGCACCACCACCAGTTCGCCCGGCTTGACCTCGAGATTGAAGTCGGCGAGCGCGCGTTTGCCGTTGGGATATTGCAGCGTCAGATTGCGGACCGACAGCATGGGCGTCCCATCGTCTCAGTGCGTTCGGAAATGCAGGCGAAAGAAGATGGGCACGCCCGCCAGGGGATAAGCGAGCGTGCCCGGCTGGCTTAGCTGTTCAGCTTCTTCAGATCGATGTTGAGCGTTTTCACCAGATCGCGGATCTGGTTGTACGCGGCATCGCTCTGCGGCACGAAGCTCTGGCCGCCCATGCCCATGATCTTGCGGTCGGCTTCCGGCAGACCCGTCAGATCGAGGTGCTGCAGCACGTCGGTCAGGCGCTTCTTGAAGCCTTCCGGCAGATCGCCGCGCACCGAGATCGGATCGGTTGGGATCGGGCCCGACTTCCACAGGAACACGACGTCGCCGTCCTTGTAGTGGCCGCGCTGCGTCGCCGATTCCAGTTGCTCGCTGTTGAGCTCACCGGCATCGACCTTCTTGTTGTAGAGCGCCTCGAACGACGAGGTGTGGCTGCCGGCGAAGATCGCCTTGATGTCCTTGTCTGGATCGAGGCCGGCCTTGCGCAGGCCGTAAGCCGGGAACAGGTGGCCGGAGGTCGAGGCCGCGTCGGAGAAGGCGAACGAGTGACCCTTGATGTCGGCGACGGTTTTGATCGGCGAACCCTTGTAGGTCACGATGCTCGCCCAATAGGAATCCGGCTTGCCTTCCTTGTTGCTGAAGGCGGCGACGGCTTCGGCCTTGGCGACTTCATGGGCCAACACGTAGCCGAGCGGGCCGAACTCGCCGATTTCGAGCTTGCCGTTACGCATCGCTTCGATTTCGGCGTTGTAGTTGGTGGCAACGTAAACCTTGACCTCGCAGCCGAGCTTCTTGGCGATCGCCTCGCCGATGTGCTGATAGATCGGCACCAGCTTCGGCGCGGTGTCGTAGGGCTCGACGCCGAAACGGACGACGCCGCCATTTGGACAATCTGCCGCATTGGCAGCAAGCGCCGGAGCCGTCATAGCAATCGTGGCAATCGCAGCGCTCGCGATTGCAGCGATCCGAATAAACTTGTTTTGCATCGCAGCCTCCGAAGGTTTTGTGAGCGGCAAGAACGTGCGACGGCCGCCTCCGTGAAAGGCAGAACCTCGCTTCGGATTCGCTAACAGTGCTCCATGACACATCCGTGAAACTCACGGACGCGGGCGCGTTTCAAACATTACGATTTGGAAAGATTGCGACCGGAAGAACCCGGCGATGTTTATTACGCGCTCAACGCGCTCCGGAAAGCGGCGCGGCGTGCAAAACTTGAAACGGCGCGCCGGAATCCGGCTGCCGCGACACGACGAGACGATCAACATCGAGCGTCGCCGCGTCCGGCATCTGGTCAAATTTCGCACAAAGAAACTTGAGCGCCGACGTCCGCTTCTGTACCGGCAGCGATCCGGTCAGCGTCATGTGGAAGCGGAAGTCGTCGAATACGTAAGGATAGCCCCAGCGATACAGGTGTTCGATATGTCGGTCGCTCAGCCCCGGCGTCAGGCGACGCGACAGCTCCTGTTCGGTCATCGCCGCGCGGAACCTGTCAAAGGCCCGCACGCAATCGCCCGCCAGCTTGTTGAGCGGTTCGCACGGTGCTTCGGGAACCAGGGCGATGAACGAACCGATCTCGCGCACCACCAAGCGGCCCGCCGCGACCGGCGCCTGTTGCGCGGCGAACGACGCGAAGGCGCCGATAAGATCGTCCTCGTTGAAACCATCCTTGAGCCGCATCGGCGGCTTCATGGTGGCATGAAAGCCGTAGACGCGCGGCTCGCGCACCAGCACCGGCCAGGCGGCTACATCGACGCCATCGAGGTATGGACAATCGGCGCCATGATAGGCGTCGTAGCCGATCGCCGCCGCGCCGAAGCGGTAGAGCGCGCGCTCCGCCGCCGGCACATAATAGATGGCGTAGCGCGCCGCCGAACTCATGCCGCCGCCCTCGATCTGTCAGTTGAAACGGGTCGCGTCAGTCATGTGAACGAAACGGCCTTGTGACATGGTCGCCACGGCTTTGGGCCGCAACGGATCGGTGGCGTCGACCACGACGATATCGGCGCGCTTGCCGGTTTGCAGCGCGCCGCGATCGTCAAGCCCCGCGGCCTGCGCCGGCCGCTCGGAGACGAAACTCCACGCCTTCTCCAGCGGCGCGACCTTGTCGGCGGCGAGCCGGAACGGCGCGATGAGCGGTGCCGGATAGTAATAATCCGACGCCAGCACCGTGCAGAGGCCGCGCCCGATCATGTCGGCGGCGGCGACCCAGCCAATATGGCTGCCGCCGCGCACCACATTGGGCGCGCCCATGACGACATTGTCGCCGGCGCGCGTCGCGTCTTCGGCGGTTTCGAGATTGACCGGGAATTCGGCGACACGGCAATCGAGCGCGCGGAACCACTGGCGCTGCGCTGGCGAATTATCGTCATGCGACAAGGTTGCGACTGTGCTGGCGCTGGCGGCGCGCGCGAGGCGCTCGATCGAACCCGGCACTTCGTTGGCGCGGGCGCGCAGCCGCTCGACCAGCGCGTTGAAATCTTCCACCGTCAGCCCCGCCCGCGCTGCCATTTCGGCGATCTTGCGCGTGCGCGGCGGCGCCGAAGCGCTCGGCATGTGGTCGTTGAAACCAAGCATGCCGATGCGCCGGTCGCCGAGCCAGTCGGCAATCTCGGTTTCGGCGTCGAGATTATAGGTCCCATGACGCAGGTGGCAGCGGGTGTCGGCGCCGAGCGATGGCTGAAGCTGCTCGATGCCGGTCAACACCGCGCGGGCATTGTCGGCGCTGCGCAGTCCCGGCTCCCACGACCAGGTAACGCCGTGAAACAGCGTGGTGATTCCGTTACCCACCGCTTGGCGGTCGCTTTCCTGCAAGGCCAAATCAATCGGAAAGCCGACGCCTGGCCGCGGCATCAACTGCCGCTCGAAGGCATCGGCATGAATATCGACGATCCCCGGCAGCACATAGAGACCGCGCGCGTCGTAGGCGCGGCCGTTGCCGCCGTTGGCGCCGACCGAGGCAATGGCGCCGTCCTGGTCATCGACCACGATATCGGCTTCGACGAACGCGCCATCGATCAGTGTTTGCCCACCTTGGATCCGCATTGTCATTCCTTATTCGGCCGCCGCCACGGGCAGCGCGCCGCCTTCGTATTTGTCGAGAAACTGTTCGGCGCTCAGCGCGCGGAAATCGTTGAGCGCCGCGTGCAGCCGGTCGTGCGGCCAGTTCCACCAGGCGAGTTCGAGCATGCGCTCGCCGACGCCCGCCGCGAAGCGCGGCCGCAGCACGCGCGCCGGATTGCCGACCGCAATCGTGTAAGCCGGCACGTCCTTGGTGACGACGGCGCCGGCGCCCACCACCGCGCCGGTGCCGATCGAATTGCCCGCCAGCACAATGGCGCCATGACCGATCCAGACATCATGGCCGATGCTGACGTGAAACGAGCGACGCCAGTTGAAGAACTCTTCCTCGTCGGCCGCGCCGTCGAAATAGGCGCTGGCGCGGTAGGTGAAATGCGACTGGGTGGCACGATGCATCGGGTGATTGCCCGGATTGATCCGGGTCATTGCCGCGATCGAGGTGAACTTGCCGATGGTTGCATAAGCGATGTCGCTGTCATTGACGACATAGGAGTAGTCGCCGAGTTCCACTTCCAGGAGCTTGGTGCGCGGCCCGACCTCGGTATAGGCGCCGAGCTTGGCACGCGTCAGCTCGGCGGTCGGATCGACGACGGGTGCGAGGGATAATTTATTGGCCATGGGTTCAGCACGACTCTTCTTCAAGACAGCCGCATGACGGCTGCGCCTTATCCTAGCTTTCCACAACCAGCGCCACGCGGTCGGCCGAGAATCGGCCGCGCACCAGCATGATCGGCTCGTCGTTATCGGTGACGTTCAGGCCTTCGGCGATCAGGATCGGCCGGTGCACCGACAGCCGCAGCCGGCCGGCATCGACCGCGTCGGTGAAACCGGCGCTGATCCGCGTCCATTTGCGGCGATAGCTCTTGACGCCGAAATGTTCGAGCATGCGCGTGATCGAGCGCACCCGCCGGAATATCTTGGCGGCTTCGTGGTAACGATCGGCCGGCAGCCAGGTCGTCGATACCGAAATCGGCACGCCGTCGGCGGCGCGCAGAATTTCCAGCCGCACCACTTCGTCACCCGGCGCGATTCCAAGGTCGCGCGCGACATCGTCATTGGCCGCTTCGTGGCGATGGCCCTGCAGCCGCCCTTCCGCCTCGTGCCCGGCCGCGGTCACGATCTCGGAAAACTTCATGCGCTGGCTGATCGGATAATTCAGCTTGTCGGTTTTGACGAAAGTGCCGCTGCCGCGCTCGGTGCGCACCAGCCCGCGCGCCGCCAGTTCCGCCATGGCGCGCCGCACCGTATGGCGATTGACGCCGTAGCGCCCCGCGATCTCGCTTTCGGCCGGCAGCTTCGAGCCGTTCTCGTGCTTGCCGACCAGGATAGCCTGCTCGAAATCGTCGGCGATGCAGCGCCACAACATGACGCCGCGGGCGAGCAGGTCGTCACGGTCCGAAGACCCTCGCGAAGCGCCTCGGGGTGTGCGTGTCAGCATAGCGGCCCTGTCATCACAGCGTCACGGCTGCGCATTTATAACTTGTCTATTCAACTAGACAAGTTATAACGGCACTTGTCTAGTCGACTAGACAACTTTCCGCAAGGCCGCTGTGACGCCATGAACCAACCCGACGCCTCCGCCGCGCGCGACTTGCCGGACCTCACGGAACGGCGCGAAGCGCTGGCGGTCCTCGCCGCCGCCGAATCGCAGGAGATTGCCCGCGGCCTGCGTCAGTTGGATGACGGCCTCACTTATTCGGAACCGCGGCCGCCCGAGGTCGGCCTGGTGATGTTGCGCGGCCGTATCGGCTCGCGTGGCGCGCCGTTCAATGCCGGAGAGGCCACCGTCACCCGTGCCGCCGTGCAATTGTCCTCGGGCGAAATGGGCTTCGGCTATGTGCTGGGTCGCGACCGCGAAAAGGCCCGGCTGGTGGCTCTGTGCGACGCGCTCTGGCAGGTCGCGGATCGGCGCGCGGCGGTCGAGGCCGAGGTGCTGGCGCCGCTGCGACAGCAGCAGAAAGAAAAGAAGGATATCGAGCGCGCCCGCACGGCGGCGACGCGGGTCGACTTCTTCACATTGGTACGCGGGGAGGATTGAGCATGCTCGACATCACCGCCAACACGCCGGAATTCGATCCCGCTTATGCCAGCCAGGCCGCGTTTCGCGCGCTGATGGAGTGCATGGCGCGGCCGGGCGAGATCCGCACGCTCAAGGGCGCTGACGCGCCGGCGCCCTTCGCGCCCGCCACCGCCGCCTTGATCAAGAGCCTCGCCGACTACGAAACGCCTTTGTGGCTCGATGCCGCTTTCGCGGTCGACAAGAAAGTCGCCGACTGGATCCGCTTTCACACCAGCGCGCCGGTCGTTCACGATCCGGCCGATGCCGCCTTCGCGCTGGTCGCCGACGCGCGCGCCATGCCGGATTTCGGCCGCTTCGCCCAAGGCACCTCGGAATATCCCGACCGCTCCACGACCGTGATCGTGCAGATCGACGGCTTTAGCGGTGACGCGATCACGCTCAAGGGCCCCGGCATCAAGACGACACGGGCCTTCTCTGCCGCGCCGCTGCCGGCCGATTTCGCCGCGCGCATGGCCGACAACCGCGCACTGTTCCCGCGCGGCATCGATCTCGTCTTCGTCGCCGGCCACGACATCGCGGCGCTGCCGCGCTCGGCCATGATCGAGGAGCACTGATTAATGTATGTCGCAGTCAAAGGCGGCGAACGCGCCATCGACAACGCCCACAAGCTGCTCGCCGACGCTCGCCGCGGCGATCGCGACGTGCCGGAGCTGTCGCTGGCGCAGATCGACAACCAATTGGCCTTGGCGGTCGATCGCGTGATGTGCGAGGGCTCGCTCTATGATCGCGAACTCGCGGCGCTCGCCATCAAGCAGGCCCGCGGCGACCTGATCGAGGCCATCTTCCTGCTGCGCGCCTACCGCACGACGCTGCCCCGTTTCGGCGCCTCCGAGCCGCTGGAAACCAGCGCCATGGACATTCGCCGTCGCGTCTCGGCGACCTTTAAGGATCTACCTGGCGGGCAAGTGCTGGGCCCGACCTTCGACTACACCCATCGCCTGCTCGATCACACTTTGGCTGAACAGAGCGAGGTGGAAGAGCCAGCGACCGCGCCGGCCGACGGCGCACGTTTCAAGTCCGTCGCTGAATTGCTCGCCGGTGGCGGTCTGATCGAAGGCAACGATCCGCCGGCCGACGAGGTCGGTGACCTCACCCGCGAGCCGCTGTCGTTCCCGGCCAACCGCGATCTCCGTCTGCAAAATTTGGCGCGCGGCGACGAAGGTTTCTTGCTGGCCTTGGGTTATTCGACGCAACGCGGCTTCGGCCGCACCCATCCTTTCGCCGGCGAAATCCGCTACGGCGAGGTCGAGGTCGAGTTCTTCGCCGAGGATGCCGGCTTCGCCGTGCCGCTCGGTTCGATCAGCGTCACCGAATGCCAGATGGTCAATCAATTCACCGGCAATGGCACGCAGGCGCCGCGTTTCACGCGCGGTTACGGCCTGGTGTTCGGCCAGAGCGAGCGCAAGGCGATGGCCATGGCGCTGGTCGATCGCGCCTTGCGTGCCCGCGAGCTGGGTGAAGAGACCGGCGCACCGGCGCAGGACGAGGAGTTCGTGCTCAGCCACTCCGACAATGTGCAGGCCACCGGCTTCGTCGAACATCTGAAGCTGCCGCATTATGTCGACTTCCAGTCCGAGCTCGGATTGCTGCGCAAGCTGCAGGCCGAATTTGACGCGCGCGACGCTGCCAGCGAAACACCCATGCAGGATGCCGCCGAATGAGCGCGCCCGTTTACAACTTCGCTTATCTCGACGAGCAGACCAAGCGCATGATCCGGCGCGCGATCCTCAAAGCGATCGCCATTCCCGGCTATCAGGTGCCCTTTGCCTCGCGGGAAATGCCAATGCCCTATGGATGGGGCACCGGCGGCGTGCAGGTGACGGCCTCGATCCTCGGCCCCGACGACAAACTGAAAGTGATCGACCAGGGCTCCGACGACACCACCAACGCCGTCTCGATCCGCAAGTTCTTCGTCAAAACCGCGGGCGTCGAGACCACGACAAAGACGAACGAAGCCACTGTCATCCAGACCCGCCACCGCATTCCGGAACAGGCGCTGACGGAGGATCAGGTGCTGGTCTATCAGGTGCCGATCCCGGAGCCGCTGCGCTTCCTCGAGCCGCGCGAGACCGAGACGCGGCGCATGCACGCACTGTCCGAATACGGCCTCATGCACGTCAAGCTGTACGAGGACATCGCGCGCCACGGCCACATCGCCACGACCTACGCCTATCCGGTCGAGGTCGGCGGCCGCTATGTGATGGACCCCTCGCCGATCCCGAAATTCGATAATCCGAAGCTATCGGACAGCGCGGCGCTGCAACTGTTCGGCGCCGGCCGCGAAAAGCGCATCTACGCCATTCCGCCTCACACCCACGTCAAGTCGCTCGACTTCGAGGATCACCCGTTCGAGCCGTACCGCCACGACGCGCAATGCGAACTGTGTGGCGCGATGGACTCCTATCTCGACGAAGTCATCACCGACGACGCCGGTACCCGCATGTTCGTCTGCTCGGATACCGATTTCTGCGAGGACCGTCGCGCCGCCGGTCATCATGGGCCGCAGGGTGGCCCCGTGGCCGCGATCGAGAAGGAAGGCGCCCATGGTTGACGCCGACGCCATTGACGCCATCACCATCCGCGAAGCGGAAAAGCGCGACCTGCCCGGCGTGCTGGCGCTCTATGCTCAGCCCGATCTCGACGACGGCAAGGTGCTGCCGATGATCGACGCCGAGCGCGTGTTCGACCGCTTCGCCCGCTATCCTGACTACACGCTCTATATCGCCGAGCTCGACGGCCGCATCGTCGGCACCTTCGCGCTCTTGATCATGGACAATCTCGGCCATCTCGGCGCACCGTCGGCCATCGTCGAGGACGTCGCCGTCGGCCCGGTGCTGCACGGCCGCGGCGTCGGCCGCGCCATGATGGCCTTCGCCCTGGAACGCGCCAAGGAGAAGCACTGCTACAAGATCGTGCTGTCCTCGAACGCCAAGCGCGAACGGGCGCATGCCTTCTACGAACAGATCGGCTTCGAGCGCCACGGCTACAGCTTCCGCGTCGTGTTCGATGAGGTTACGGCATGACCACTTTTGAAGACGACCGCCCGCTGCTCGTCGCCGAAGGCCTGACCAAATATTACAGCCGCCAACTTGGCTGCCGCGATGCCTCCTTCGAACTGTATGAGGGCGAAGTGATGGCTGTGGTCGGCGAATCCGGCTCCGGCAAATCGACCTTGCTACAATTGCTGTCGACGCAGATCGAGCCGAGCGCCGGCCGCGTGCTCTACCGCATGCGCGACGGCACGGTGCGCAATCTCTGGGAGATGACCGAGCCGGAACGACGCTTCCTGCTGCGCACCGACTGGGGCTATGTACACCAGGATCCGCAGCACGGCCTACGCATGGGCGTCTCCGCCGGCGGCAATGTCGGCGAGCGCCTGATGGCGGTCGGCCAGCGCAACTACGCCAATATCCGCGCGGTCGCCGCCGACTGGCTCGGCCGCGTCGAGATCCCGGCGGATCGCATCGACGACACGCCGCGCACTTATTCCGGCGGCATGCGCCAGCGTCTGCAGATCGCGCGCAATCTGGTCACCGCGCCGCGCCTGATCTTCATGGACGAGCCGACCGGCGGCCTCGACGTCTCGGTGCAGGCACGCCTGCTCGACCTGTTGCGAAGGATCGTTTCGGAAATGCGTATCGCCGCCATCGTCGTTACCCACGACCTCGCGGTGGCGCGGCTATTGTCGAACCGCATCATGGTGATGAAGGGCGGCGAGGTGATCGAGGCTGGCCTGACCGATCAGGTGCTCGACGACCCGCATCAGCCCTATACCCAGCTTCTCGTGTCATCGATCCTGCCGGTGTAACTCATGCCCGCGCTTGAACTCAAAGACGTCGCCAAGACCTTCACCATGCATTTGCAGGGCGGCTTGAAGCTGCCAGTGCTGCGCGATGTCAGCTTTGCCGCCGAGCCGGGTCAATGCGTCGTGCTCACCGGGCCGTCCGGCGCCGGCAAGTCGTCGATCCTCAAACTGATCTACGGCAATTATCGCTGCGATGAAGGCGCCATCCTGGTGCGTGACGGCGAGGCGCAGATTGATCTCGCCACCGCTACGCCGCGCCACATCCTCGCCGTGCGTCGGCGCGCGCTCGGCTATGTCACGCAATTCCTGCGCGCCGTGCCACGCGTCTCCGCGCTCGATATCGTCGCCGAACCGCTGATCGCCGAAGGTGCCGCCCCCGACGAAGCGACGGCGCGCGCCGCCGACATGCTCAAGCGCTTCAATGTGCCGGAGCGGCTGTGGAGCCTGCCGCCGGCCACTTTCTCCGGCGGCGAACAACAGCGCATCAATCTGGCGCGCGGCCTGTTGCCCGACCATCCGATCCTGCTGCTCGACGAGCCGACCGCTTCGCTCGACGTCAGGAACCGCGCCGTGGTCGTCGATATCGTGCGCGAGCGCAAAGCGCGCGACGCCGCCATTGTCGCCATCGTCCACGACGAGCAGGTCCGCGACGATATCGCCGACGTCGCCGTCGACGTCACCCGTTTCGCCACCGCCGCGTAGAGATCCATGTCCGACAATACCATCATCGAAAATGCCCGCATCGTTCTCGCCGATCAGATCATCGAACGCGGCTATGTCGCCTTCGACGGCGACCGTATTGCCGAGATCGGCGAAGGCAAGGCACCTGAGCGCGGGCTCGACGCCGAGGGCGACCTGCTGCTGCCTGGTCTCGTCGAACTGCATACCGATCATCTCGAGGCGCATGTGCAGCCGCGGCCGAAGGTGCAGTGGGATCCGGTCTCCGCCGTGGTGTCCTATGACGCGCAGATTGCGACCAGCGGTATCACCACCGTGCTCGATTCGCTGCGCGTCTGGCGCGAGGAAGGGTCGGATGCTGCCGACGGCCAGGCTGCGATGCTGTCCGGCGCTATCGATCGCGCCCGCGCTGCCGGCTTGCTCCGCGTCGATCACTATTTACATCTGCGCTGCGAAGTGCCGATGCCGAAAGTCGTCATCGACGCCGCCGATCTGATCACACGGCCCGATGTGCGCCTCTTGTCATTGATGGATCACACCCCTGGCCAGCGCCAGTTCCAGGACGCGGAAAAGCTGCGCGACTACTATCGCGGCAAGTCCGGCGGCATGACCGAAGCCGAACTCGACGAAATGTTCGCCCGCCGGATATCGCATTCGGAGAAGTACGCGCCGCAGAACTACAAAGGTCTCGTCGAACTGGCGCAGCAGCATGGCACGCCGCTGGCGAGCCACGACGACACCACCGGCGAACATGTCGAACAGGCGATTAAGGACAAGGTCGCGATCGCCGAATTCCCCACCAATATTCCGTCGGCCGAATCCCTCCACGCCCATGGCATCAAGGTGATGATGGGCGCGCCGAATCTCGTGCGCGGCGGCTCGCATTCCGGCAATGTCGCCACCGCCGATCTCGCCCGCGCCGGTCTGCTCGATCTGATGTCGTCGGATTACGTGCCGTCGAGCCTGTTGCTCGCGGCGCTGATGCTGCCGCGCGAGGCGCCGAACTACGACCTACCCGCCGCCATCCGCACGGTATCGAAGACGCCAGCCGAGGCGGTCGGCCTCACCGACCGCGGCGAGATCGCCATCGGCAAGCGCGCCGACGTCATCCGCGTCCACGTCGCGCCGGACGGCGCCGCGGTGCGCAGCGTCTGGAGCGGCGGACGCCGCGTCGCCTGAGCGAAACCATGCCGATCGGCCCCGGTCATCTCGTGCTCGTTGTTGGCCCGAGCGGCGCCGGCAAAGACACGCTGATCGATGGTGCGCGGCAGGCGCTGGCGAGCGACGACCGCGTTGTCTTCGCGCGCCGTATCGTCACGCGCGCCGGCCACAGCGCCGAGGATCATGACAGCCTCGACGAAGCTGCGTTTCTCAAGGTGCGTGACGCCGGAGACTTCGCATTGTGGTGGGGCGCGCATGGCAATTACTACGCCCTGCCTATCGGCATCGACGGCGCGATCCGCGGCGGTCGCGTTGTCGTCGCCAATGTCTCGCGCGGCGGCGTCGATGCGGCGCGGGCCCGGTATGCTCGCGTCACTTCCGTCCTGGTCACCGCACCGGCCGAATTGCTCGCCGCCCGGCTCGCCGGTCGGCAGCGCGACAGCGACGGACCGCTGAGCGACCGCCTCAAGCGCAACGACGCCTATGCAGCCTTTTCCGCCGATGTGGTGATCGACAATAGCGGCCCGCCGGCCGACGGCATCGCCCGACTGCTGCGGTCAATTCAGCATGCGGTCGCCGCGCCAGGCGACGGCGGCTAAAAAGATATTATACATCATATTGTTAGGGGAATTTGGCGGAGAGGGAGGGATTTTGTCTCTCGCGTCAAGAATTCAGCAAAATCAATGACTTAGTGAGCGCCGCGACGCATCTTGTGTACCACCGATGTGTGCCGCCGTCACCCTCGTTTCCTTGGTCTGGTCGAATTTTCCAAGCCGAGGGCTCGCGTACCGCGGCGCTTAAAAAGACGATCTCTTGAATGCGGTCACTAAGCCCGTGAAACCCGCCTGATCTGCGTAGTCTTCGGCTAAAAGCCGCTCCGCCACGGCGCTCCACAATTCTCGCGGCTGAATAGATGTTGCACGGGCTTTGGCCATCAGTAAATCGGCAAGGTGCTCGATCCTCGCGGAATCAATGAGCGCCGTCGCGACTTCTCGGTTTCGGTGGGGCCGATCGGTTTCAAGGAGGGGAGTCAGATAGGACCATATCACCCGCATTCGGGTTGTTGCCTCTCCGGTCTCGACTTCTCCGAAAAGCACCGCCGGCAAAGAACCGTTTTCATCGAAAAGAGCGCTCAAATACTCAATTGCCGCATCCGTCCACTCAAGACCGAGGGCCCGTCGCGCGTCCAACGCAGTTATAGGTCTTTCATCGCCGAGTTGATCTGCTGCGGCGACAAGCACCCCTGGCAAACCGCGACAGCCTACAAGAAACGTGTCACGGGCAACCTCGTCGTTGAATGAAATGCCCCGCGCCTCGAAAATCCTGTCGCAGAGCTCAGCGCGCTGACCCGTGTCCAGCGGTTTGAGACGCTCGATTTGGCATCGTGATTGTCCGGCCTGCCGAACTCCCCGCAGGTCTCGAGCGAGAAAGATCATCACCGGATTATGACGCTGCTCCGTACGTGCCGATTCACTTTCATTGTCGTCCTCAAGCGGCTTGAGCAAGGCATCAACAAACGCAGGCGATGCAATATCGAAATTCTTCGTGAGAACAACGCGGCGTGGCCCGATTGATGCCGCCTTCAGGACCTCGCGAACATAAGCGGCATCTGAAGAGACTCTGGCATCTAATTCCAGAAAATCGATATTCCCGGATTCATTTTTCATGCCGATGCAGATATCACACTCGCCACATGGCAGAGATCGATCCTGCCGCCGATCGTCACAAAGCAGGGCTCTTACATATGCACGAGCTAGAGTACCCTTACCAACACCCTCCGGACCATAGAGCAACAATGCTGTTTGATGTCCATCGTCTATGAAACGTCGCCTGATCCGACTGACAGCGCCGGCGTGGCCGACAATGTCGCCTAGCGAAAAAGGAGGGAAGGTGCGAAGACGATTCATGATGGCGTCGCAATAGATTCCGAGTACTCTCGCTCACGTTGACGACGCAACTCGACCGCCGACTTGACCAACGACGCGAGCCGCGTAACCCACCCTTGACCCGAAGGTGAATGATCCACGTTCTCGAGGCACCCGTACATCGCTTCGATTAGGCGCTCCTCCTGCGTCAGCCATCTCTTTGGCTGAAAGTCTGAGTACGAACTTAGAAGGTGACGTAATTCGTCCCAACAGCCCACGAGGTAGTCTTCGCTAGCGACCGTTGTCAGCCTTCGACAGCAATCGCGATAAAGACGCTCGAATTCAGCGATGCTCGCATCCGGTCGGGGGCCAAGCAGGTCATGACCGCGGCGGCCGGCCACCGCTAGGCGCCGGGCGGTCAAGAGCACCGCCACGGACAAGACGAACCTTCGCCTCATTGTAGAATCAACCGATTTTCCTCTAGCCTTAAAGTCCGGCGCTCCAAGCAATTCGCGGGCGGCACGAAGAATTTCGCGACTGAGTTCCGCGACTGTCCACGCCCTGTCACGAAGTCTGTCTGCGGCACTTGCGACTAATTCTTGAATCGCGTCGCCCCGCCGCTGGTCGATGAGGCGACGAAGGGGCCTAAGCATCTCATTTCGACTTCTTAGATCCCCTTCCGTTTCCAATTCGCGCAATGCTCCTTGGACCTCGTCATAGTCGATGATCAAGCGGCGTTCACACCGTTCCAGAAATGAACCAAGATCCGGATCTGAGGTTACGACTGACCTCAAAAACTTAGTGGTTGCGGTATGATCCAAAATACAAAAGGGCAAATCTGTTGTCGCCCAAAAGAAGCGAATAATGTCGGGAGCCACCTCCGTGGTCGCGCTTACTTCATCGATGACGATGCAATTCCGCGCCGCATCAGGCCAATGTTGATGCTGAAAGATCGGATCATGAGCGTCCGCAAACAACACGATTCTATTCGCTTTGAGGCTCGAGAGGCCTGCTAAGAGCGCTTCGGCGCTTCGAGCCACTTCTCGCGACCTGAGGAGCGGCCACTTGCAGAATCCGATGAACTGCTCGATCAGGTTCACGCCGAATAGCGTCGACCCGATCTCTTCAGGCAAGACCGCTCTCAATGCCTCTCCGCGATCAGCAAGGGCTTGCTCAATCGAGGCTTTCATCTGCGGCGCAAGAACCCCGGTTCGATATCGGTAAATCACCGACCGGGTGACATCCGGCTCTAACAGGTAGCTTACGTCATGTACGGCTTGCACAGCTCAGGACCACCAAGTGTTCGTCCAACTGCGCAGTCGACGCTTCGGGTCCGTTGGCCATCGCTGCAATTGGCCTTCTTCGGCTTCTTTGCGCTCAACCGAAGCGCGATAGCGCTCTCGGATTGATTGCATTTTCAGCTCGCGGCTCTGGGCCTCGGTTCGACGGTCCCGGTGCTCGTCGAGCTCCCATCCATTGCGCACCCAGTCGAATGCTCGGTCATCATAAGCTGACAAGAAATCCATGCGGAGGCCCTGGTCTCTGGCCAGGATCTCGGTCTGTAAAGCACCATAAAACGCAAGCCGAGGGGGCTTGATCGGCCGAGGCTCCCGGCGCTCCTTCTTATTTATACCGAGGTCATCGAGAATGCCGTTTCGTATCAGGCCTGACGCCGCCGATACGCCCGGCTCGTGCACGCTCGCACACAACTTAAGCACGCTCTTCCAGTGCAACTTGAGACGAGATTTCTCATTTCCAGATGCTAACTGGATATCGATGCTTGCGCCCTCAGAGCCAGACGCCATCTCCGCGGCTGCAAATTGCTGTCGAAGCCAATTCCCTCCGGACGAATTTTCTAGAACTGCAAAGCGACCAACAATGAGGCCATATACTCCTTGCGCCTGGCCACGCTCGATGAGGACGATAGCCGCATCAGCGCTCGCTTCATGCGACCGCCGCGCCGCTTCAAACAATTCTTTGCAAAACGACCGGATCCACAAAACCGCAGCCTCCTCAGTTTCGGCGTGCGGTTCAATGGACATAGCACAATTGAAGAGGAGACCATGTTGCTGAACGAAAAACGAACTACGATTCACAATCTCGCGCACCTCAATGGTAGTCAAGAATTCGGATTGGCTCTCAATGACGCTCGGCTCCGATGTCGAAGCCCCGACAGAGAAATGCTCTTCCTCGTCGATCACACGCGCGATGGTGCCATCCGCTACACCGTCATGAACTGGGGCGGGACTGCGGAATTGCTGAACCTGTCTTTCGAAAAGCGCTATCGTCAGAAGGGCACTCGCCTCATCGGCCGGTCGATGATCGGCCCAGAATTGTAATAGTCCCGCCCAATATGCCTTCCATTGCCGATCGTCGAGCGCCTTCATTCGCTCCCTGAAACTCTCGACGATAGAGCCGTGATCTGCCACGGCGCTGTGTATCACTGGATCGACAATGACTTGCCGATTCAAAACATTGTTGTAGTAGAGCGAAATAAATAGGTTCCTGATCCATTCCACTTTGCTTAATGGATCTTCGTTCCAGGCCGAAAGAATGGCCCCCTGCCGACTAGAGTCTCCCTCCACTAAAGCACATGCATAGTCGTACAAGATGTCTGTCTGGTCGACGCCAAACGCTTCTTTGACATCGGACACTGCCAAGCGCCCGCCGTTGAAGGCGAGCTGCTCCAGCCCGATCAGAAGATCACGTGGGTAATTTCTCTTAACCGCGGCGAGAAGCTCTAGAGCGCGCACGTCGTAGTCGAGGCCCTCCTTATCGGCGACGTTCTGAAGCAGGCTGACCGAGGTATGGTGGGGTAACGCCCTCACCTGCAAAACCATGAGGCGCGAAACGAGGGCATCTCTCAATGCGCCGGGAGCGGTCGTCGCAAAGCAATAAAGGAAATCTGACCCGGTCTCTTCTATCCTCTTCAGAAGAATATCAGCTGCATTTTGCTCAAGTGCATGAGCCTCATCGAAGAACAAAACGCGCACGTCACAATGCCGGTCTTCGCGTTCCGCTCTATACAGAAAGGCATCCACGCTTGCCACGTCTCCGCCCTTTCCCGCCGTGTCGTACTCGAACAGGCCGCCGCCATCCAGGCAGTTCGTACAAGCTCCACAAGGCGAACCGTCCTCGGCATTCGACAGGCAATTGAGAGCTTTTGCATAGATGCGGGCCAGACTGGTTTTCCCTGACCCGCGATCACCGCATAACAGTAAATTGCGACGGAGCTTGTTGCGTCGGATCAAAGCCTGGAGAACGCGCACAGCTTGCTCTTGGCCAAGCACTTCGGAGAAGAGACTAGGGCGATAAGCTAGGTCCAGTCGTTTAGTCGTTCGCATGCGCTTTCAAACAACCGTAACTATTACGTTTTGCGTGAACATCATCGATCCCTCCGTCGCGACAGGGTTCATGCATCACTGAAAAGGAGGACGGCATGTAGGGTGTGTACGGTATGCATGGTGTGTATGGTGCGCACAGTGTAAATTCACTCTGATCCGACGTCCTAGCGACTGCCACCGGCGACTGGATTCACTTTTCTAGCAAAACAATCGTACAGCACGAAGCGAACGATTCGGTTGCTATATGGACTTAATGTGCCGACGTTCCTCGTCGAACTACCTCCTCAGTACGTACACGAAACCACTAGCGGTGCGTTTCTTACGCGAGAACGGTATCTCGGGCTGTCCGAGATATGGGCGCAGCCTCCTGCCGAATTCCGTCGGACCGATTTCGTCTCCCGTCTCATCGACGTACAGTTCATAGAGCAGCGTCGCGGTTATGCCGGCGGGTCCAATGATGTTGCGCGCCTGTTCCGAGTTCGGATCAAATGACTTAACCCACTGCTCGAGGATATCGGGCGGCACATACGCTCGTTGATAGGCGTGGAGTTCTTTGAGAACTGCTTTGATCGGCTCCTCGGCCTCATGCGAGACCGAGCGCCACATCAATTGGAAATCCAAACTATTGATGATGAGCCAGATATCGGCCGAACCGCCTTTTTCGACGGCGCCGTTCTTAAGCGGAAGAACCACAAAGCGGCGATGGCCGCTGGTGTCAGGGATCAGATGAGTAATATGTTCGTTGGTGGTCGCGATGAATGTCGTCAGTTGCTCCCGGCGATCTTGCCTCGACTTGCGCATCGCTCGAGATTGGATACGGCCATTCGTAATAATAGCCTTTAGAACGCTGACCTTCGTTCGAGCCGAGGCACCTGCATCGTCAATATTAACGACCGCGTAATTCATCAACTGTTGGCCGAACGGATCCGTAAGGGCCGAGATCTGCACGGGATCGGTCGCTAATTCTTTCAACGGCCCGAGAAGCCGGGCGACGAACGCGGTTTTGCCAGAACCCTGGATACGATTCGTGACGATGGGCATTTGAGGATAGCTGACCGGGAGGCGCAACTGCTTACGCTTGACTGACCACATTAGCTGTTTGACGGCGGCAACGCACAAGGTTTCGGGCATATCAAAGACTTGTGCAAGTGCCTCGAAGTTCTTCGTAGCTTTCGCCTGCTCCTCAGTTGTGAGGCTGTTGTCGCAGATCGGCATCAGGATGGACCGGCGCTTTTCGGCGGCAGCGTCGCGGATCATCTTCTCGAGCTCACGTTTGGCCCTGCCTTTGGGTAAACTGATGCCAATGCTATCGGCCCGGAGGATGATCTCGTCGACGATCACGTCCGGATCGATCGGTTGCAGCGCGAGCCGCTCTGCGACCGGCATGGTCGGGTCGATCTGACGACCAATGCTCTGGTCGGCTTCAATCACATAGCAGTTCTCCTTTAGACACATAGCGGCCAAGGGATATACGGCCTTGGGGTGTGGATTTTTAGAGTGGTCATTGTCTGTCGAAGTATCGGTCAATCTTTGCCTCATTCATTGCAAGATTGGCCGCTTGTGGTGCGGCCCATAAGAGGCGGATGACCACGTATCTATCAGATGAGCCTTTCTGGCCTACCTGTCGGCTGGCCTATGACGCACGTACTAGATGTGGAGTGCTCTGTAGCAATCTGCCGCGCATAAATCGGAGAGCAACGCCGGCGAAGGTCGGACCGTTCATGCGGCCGGCAGAATTGGCGCAACGAACGCCGCTTTAGCTTTCGGCTTTAGGTCTGCCGACCCTAAAAGTTAGGAGGCTGCGAAGTGACAGCGTGACTTTCTATATAGGTTTGGATCAACCAAACCGAGATGCCCTATGCCCCACACCCTCATGCCCGATCCAGAGACATCGGATCGCAGACTATCTGAAGCACTCTCGGCGATCAGAGAGGCAAACTTTAATCCCAGAATGCCGAGCCCTTGGCACATCAAGATCGGTAAGCACAACTATTTCTGGACCACCGGCAAGATTACAATCGACGGTGGGCCGAAGGTCGAGATAAAAGGGCTACTCGCCTTCATCAAGCTGCTGCAAGACGAAGCCGAGAAGGGAATCAATCCACAATACTTGAGGTCATTCAATCCGCCTCCAATCAGCGCAAAGCGATCGGTGATCGGAATCGGCACTGCCAAACAGAATGTTCCTGCCACGGGCGGTCTCGGTTCAAGCCGCAACGGTTCGGTCCCTATCTGGACGCGTCTATACCGCGGGAGCGGCGACACCGACGCACCCTTCTAACGGTCAAGAAGCGGCCTGACGCGCGGCACGCTACGGTCCGCTCAAATTCGCGAGCCGCGCGGTCCGCCGAACGCGGCTACATCATTCAATGTGCATCTCCAAAGGAGAGAACTATGACGCCCTTCGCGCTAGCGGCGAAAGGAGATCCCCATCCACTCTTGCTGGAGGCTGCGATATTCATTTCGCGGGCCGGCTTCAACTTTGACATGCCAAGCCGGGACGAGCTTCGCGTCGGCAACAAAAGCTACTTCTGGGCCTCGGAAATCATAAGCGTCGACGGTGAACCAGCGCTTGGCTTCTTCGGTATCCAACAGTTTGTTGATTTGTTGCACCCCATCGCAACCGCAGAGCAAGAGAATCATGAACATGGAGCGCTTTAGCTGGACGCCGCCTTGCCGTCTCGGCGCAGGAGATGCCGTTGCCCGTCTATCTCTGCTGGCCCGAGCGAATAACGGCACATCGGCACTAAATTGAATCGATGTAATCTGTGAAGAACACGCCGGCTTACCGGCAAACCACATAGCCAGCTCCTAACGAGCTCTGCTCTCCGGATTGCTAGCCAGGCAGCGGGGACCAAGCAGATCAACCAACCGAAGGGCATCGGTACCTAAGAAGCGACACAGAGATGTCGTCGCAGGATTGGGCTCCGGGTTGCCCCGACCCAAGACTCACTACCCCGTTGGCGGATCAGCGCGGTGGTGCAAGTTGCGCCAATAAGCAGCAAGTAAAGGCCGACCGCATGACCCCGGCCTCCCTCTAACAAGGTTTTGCCGATCCGAGCGACTGACGGCGGCACGAGGATTGTGCGCCCAAGTTCCACAGCTTTGCCGGTCAACGGCAAAGCTGTGCCTTCGGCACAGGGAAGCACGTTCGGGCAGCACAAAAAAAGAAAAGCGCACCAGCGATAAAAAGGCCGGTTGATTAAGAACCGGCCGCTGCACCGGAGCCACCCAGCTACGCTCCTTCCTGCTCTCTTTCCGCTTCCAATTTCGAGCCGAACTATGCCCGCTCGGCACCGAGATTCCGGCCGCAAACTCGCTGTCCGGAATCCGCCTCTGCCGCGTCCAGGGTTGAAACTACACTTTCCGGCACAACCTAAGATAGTGATGCTTGTGTATCCGGGTGTACAAGCTGCACGGCTGTAAATTGATCTCCGTCTGATCCGAATCCCTCGCACCACCACAAGGGATTCATCGCTCATGTCCACCGCCGAACTCGGCCGCGTGCCGTACATTCCGGAAACAACGCTCCGCGCCCACCACGTCCACGAACAAGCCGACGACCGCTTCCGCGCCGCCGCCCGCGCCCGCCAGGCCCTCCTCCGTGAGTCCAAAGGCTGGCCGATGGGCCTGTGGCCCGCCGGCAGCGATGAACAGCGTGAACTCGGTTCCTACCTCGCCGAGGAACATGGCGATGCCAACTTCATCACCCCGGACGTCGCCCGGCTTGCCCGCCGCGTCGTCGCGTGGCGCGAGGACGATGCTCTCATCGACACCGACCGCCTCTACCGCAATCTCCTCTCGTCCATGCCAGCGACGTTCAATCTCATCGGCCCGTTGGCGCTGAACCCGCGCCTCGCCACCGCCGTCCTGCGCCGCCTCTGCCCAGGCTTCGTCAAGAAGGTCGAGGACGTTCTCTTCGAGCACTCCCCGGCCCGCCGCCACCCCGCCTTCACCAATGACCGATCCGCCTTCGACGCCCTGTTCAAGATCACAACGCCGGCCGGCGAGCACGGCTTCGTCGCCACCGAGATCAAGTATACCGAGTCGATGCACGAGCAGCCGGCCCGGTTGAGGCCGCGCTATGACGAACTCTCCCGGCTCTCGACCCTCTTCGTCGATCCCGACCACCCGGACCTCCGGGCCGCGCCCCTCCAGCAGCTCTGGCGACAGCACCTCCTCGCCTTCGCCATGGTCAACAATGGCCTCTACACGACCGGCCGCTACATCCTCATCGCCCCGACGCTGAACCGAGCCGTCGCCCAGGCCGTCGCGCAATACCGATCGCACCTCCTGCCCGGCGGCATCGTTCCCTTCGATGTCGTCTCCTACGAAAGCTTCATCGAGGCACTCGGTCGCTCGGGCGCCAAGGACGTCGCCGCCCTCCTCCACGAGCGTTACCTGGACTTCAGCCCGGTCGACGCCCTCATCGACGGGACGCAATCGTGAGCGGCCCGGATCCTCGCTCCATTGTCGCCGCGGCACCCGCCGCGGCGACATCCCGCTTCATCCAGCGGTGCTCGCATTGCCACTCCGAGGACGTCGTTCGCGACGCATGGGCCTCATGGTCCTTCGAAAGACAGGAATGGGAGCTCGGGCAAGCCTTCGACCACTCATACTGCGAAGCCTGCGAAAGCGACTGCACGATCGAAACCATTCCCGAGGAACAGGCCGACTGACGCTTTCAGCCCGCCATTCGTCGCACCGCGCTTACCCCGTCGCAACTGCCGCAACTCGCACAGCCGCGGGCAAGCGCCCGGCTTTCTCGAGGACAATCCCATGGAGCCCCAGATTTCAAAAGCAGCCGCCATTCGGCAACTCAACGATCAGTTTCGCCGCACCTTCATGGGCGGCAAAATCATGCTCACTCCCGGCATCATGGAGTTGGACGAAGACACCCGCGCCGAAATCTTCCGCCAGGTGGCGGAATTCTGCGACTTCAACGAAGCGAACGATCCCCACGACGAGCATGATTTCGTCGCGTTCGAATTCAATGGCGTCCACGTCTTTGCGAAGATCGATTACTACTCTCTCGATCTTGCGGGAGGCAGCGAGAACCCATCCGACCCCGACAAAACGATGCGCGTCATGACCATCATGACCGCCCACGAATATTGAGCCGTGCCGTCGGTAAATTGCGCCACCACACCGGGGAATATTAACCAGAACAAATCGGAGCTCAGTGTTATGTCCGCTAAAGTCCTACCCGACTTCAAGGCCTACACCGTCGTCAAACGCGACGGCCAGAAGGACGTTTGGATCGATCTTGGCGCTGCCTTCCTCCACGAAGACGGCGCCGGCCTCAACGTCCTCCTCCAGGCCAACCCGCTCGACGGCAAGATCGTCCTGCGCCCCTTCGTCAATGAGGGCCGCAAAGAACCTGTACATCAGGCAAACCGCACCTAATGCTCACCTTCGCCATCGGCAGTATCCAAGGCAACTCCGCGCAGCTCGCTGATCTCCTTGAGCAATGCTATGACTTTGCTGGCGGCCAAGCGGCCCGCTACGTCTTCCTCGGCAACTTCATCCATCGCGGCTCGGATAGCCGGGCGATGGTCGAGATCATCATCAATTTACAGGAGACCACTGCCAATAGGGTCATTGCCCTCGCCGGCGAGAACGAAGATCTCCTCCGCCACTGGCAAATCGCCGACAACAGGCCCCGGTGGCTCATCCGCGGCGGTAGCGCCACCCTGCGCTCCTACGGAACCACCTCACCCAACGATTTGCCCGCCAAGCACCTAATGTGGCTTCAACGTCTACCTGACATCTTCAGCGACCAACACAGGCTCTACGTCACCGAGGAACGTCAGATAGGGTCGGAGCAAGGCCGACTCATGGTTATAGGAAGACATCCTCGTACCGAGGCGGGCCAATCGGCTAACGACCCCCGCCGGATTTACCTGGGGGCCGCCTCTGGCAAACCGCCGAGAGCCGCTGCTTTCGCCTCCGACCCGCCCATACCCCTGGCCTTCTTCACAGCCCAATCGAGCTAGCCCCGGTGGGGAGTTCCCGCTCAAAGCACCGTCTCGACGAAAACGCGGAAGAGAACGCTCGGCAGCGTGTAACACGTCTATCTGGATTTCTTACGGCCCTTCTTTGGCGGCATCTCAAGGAAATCTGCCGGTTTGGCGTCCAAGACCTCGGACAATTTTCCAATAATCTCCAGTCCGACGTAGCTGCCACCCTTTTCGAGCTTGCTCATATAGCTGCGATTGACGCCGGCCTCATGAGCCAGCGCCTCCTGCGAGATGCGTTTGGCATGTCGTAACCGACGCAAATTTGCTGCAAAAACTTGGCGAAGGTCCATGCCCTAGCCAAGCCTGATGTCGCCTATTGACCCACCGCTTTAAAGCGACAAAAATAGCGCGCGGGGGCCGGCACGTAAATTTCCGACACCGATGACCGAATACATTTTGAGGGTGAGCGCGACTGCTCGGCCCAAAAGGAGAGCTCATGACCGAGACAACGACTGACGATTCCTGGTTCTACACGCAGGGAGGCCAGCGACTGGGGCCAGTATCCGCCGACAAGCTGCGCGAACTCCTCGCCGCCCAATTGATCGACGGCGAGACGCCAATCTGGCGCAAGGGCCTCGGCGACTGGCAGCCGGTCCGGGCCACCGAAATCGGAGCCAGCCTCCAGGACAGTCCTCCCCCGGTCGCCGCCGCGCACGTGAACAATATGCTCGTCTGGACGCTCGCCTTTATGCCGATCGCCTACGTCGTCATCGACGCCTTCATCTACGGCTATCGGGTCAATCACCCCGAGGCCGACCAAACCTTCCTTAATTCCCTGACCTGGATGATCCCGTTCGCCATCAATGGGGGGCTCTGCTTCGGGGACGAGCGGCAGCTCGCGCTTGCCGGACACAACACCAAAAACCTCCAGATACTCGCCGTGCTTCTGGCGCCGGTCTATCTCTTCGTCCGAGCCAAACGGGTCAAGCAGACCCCCATTTACGGCTATGTCTGGATCGGCACCTTCCTCGTGGCCGCCATCCTCGCAGCGTTCTGAGACGCCTCGATGTCCGACGACAAGCTGATCCTCGTCCTCTTCCTGCTCGGGACCATCATCTTCTGCCTCGTCTATATGGCGCCGAGTATTGTTGCCTTCAAACGCAACCACCCCAATCGCTGGCTCATCCTCGTCATCAACTTTGCCTTCGGCGGGACGATCATCGGCTGGGGAGTTTCCCTCGTTTGGGCTCTACGAGCGGTTCACCGCCTAGGCGCAGCGGCAGACGGCGGCGAATCCGGCCTCAACATCTTCGCCAACGATCCGAAGAAGGTTCAACTCAGCGAACTGCCACCAATGCCGGCGTCCATCGGCCATGAACTCGAGCGACTTGACGCACTGCTCGCTAAAGGCTCGATCTGTCAGTCAGAATTCGACGTCCTCAAAGCAAGGCTAATCCAGCTTTAAGAATAGCGCGCCTACATGCAAATTCTTTAGTTTGAGGGCAAAATCGGTCTTCAGAATTTCTCTGTGCTAAGAGCTCATTTCCGCTCGGTCGCGCGACGGCTTGTGCAATGCGAGGGGAAGATTCGCCTTAACAAGTCGCTAGGCAGCTTCGCGGGAGGCTTTTATCAGGTTGCCATGGGCCGCCAAGTCATGCTGGTCATTTCCGGCGCAATGGACGCGTATCTCTTTAACCAATCTTTTTTTTCGCTGGTGGTGGCCGGCCTATCGCGTTCCCCGTCAACCGCTGGGGACGGAGCCCTGCCTCCATCACGCACATCACCAAAGAGAAAGCAGTCGTGCCGATTAAGGCTGACTCGGTACGCCGGAGCCCGGTGCCCATGTCTGGCCGACAAGTTCGTCCCGGGTGCCTGCGCGTTCATGCTGGTCTTCCTTGTAAGTGTTCTGCGGGAATGAATGGGGCCCGATAATGTAGAGCGGTCGCCCGCCCGGTGGCACCTTGGCTCCGTTCTGCGCCAGCCAGCGCTGGAACTGATGGATTTCCTGCTGCTGCTCGATGATGACGGCTTCCGCCGCCTGCCGCGTCCACGGATCCCGTGCGTGGCGCAAGGCAACCCGCGCCATGTCGATGGCGCCCTGATGGTGGGGAACCATATGCATCTTGAAATCCACGTCGGGGTCGCCCGTGAAGGGCATCGCCATTGCACGCATCATCTTGGCGTGCACAGCTTTGAACGCCCGCACGGCGCGAGCATCCTGTATCTGCTCCCCGGCTGCCCGCTTCGCAAGCAGGGCGCGGAATTCATAGACTTCACGTGACTGCGCGATGGTGATGGCCTCGGCCTCCTGCCGCGTCCACGGATTGTTGGCGTGGCGCATGGCGACACCGGCCATGTCGATAGCGCCTTGATGATGCGGAATCATATGCGAGAAAAAATCGACATCCGGGTCTCCCGTGAAGGGAACCTTCATGTTGCGCATCATCTTCATATGCGCCGCTTTGAACTCGCGAATGGCTGCCGAATATGCCGGAACCGTCGTTGCTCCTTGCTGATGTTGGCCAGCGTGGCTTGCAAGCGCTCCTGCCAACGGAAGCGCCGTCAGGCCTAACGCAAAGAGCGACATCGTCATCCTGCGCATAACGCAACTCCGTCATTTGTCGCCAATGAGGCCACTATTACTCAACTGCTTTGGATTCCGTTGGTTCCGGCGCTAAGTTAGAAAGCGCTTTTCCCCTCTGTCTTCTTCCTGACGGCCGTCGGGGCGATCGTTCGTTCATGCCGCCGCTCCACCCCGCCCTAATTCAGCTTCCAGTCGCCCTGCCATCTTTTCAGTAATTGTGTATCTGCTAGGAATGGCGCTGAGAGGACCGTCCCTTGGGTCGCGGGGTTTTGGTCTCTGTTCGGCGAAGCACTCATGCTCGGTGCGCCAATTGTGTCCGGCAATTAGAACAGAGCCCCGCCACATCATCAGAAGATGACTACGGCTATGTCCACTTTTACCCTCGCATCGGCAGGCTAATCTATGCTTCGGCGCTTATGCTTTTGGGCGGTGGTGGGCAGCCGAGCGGCTGGAGGAATGGCGTGGTTCGATAACGCCACCGCCGGATTGGCCACCATGTCGCTGGCTTGGTACGGCTGGAAGATGGTCTATCTTCATGAGCATAGGTCACCGCTGCAGCAAAAGGCGTCGAGGAAATGGACAGAGCACAGACAGCGACTGCACACTATCTATGAGTTCTTTGCTGCCCGCACGGTGAAGGGCACGAAACGAGCGGCCACGGCACTAACGAAATTTCGTCGCCGACCGTAAAATGTCGTGGGGAGCATAAGACACCTCGCTCTCACTGATGAGGGGTGCGGCCAGCCGCAGTCTTTCACTTATACCGGGCGAGATATCCGGCGCGTTGGCAGGAGCGGGAGTCCTCCGAGGTTTCCGATGAATTGGTTCATCTCGCCGATTTCGCGCACTTGCGCCGGGTCGCGCGGGTCCCGTATGTGAGCGCGCCGGCTGGTCATGATAGCGATCGAATGGTGCGGTATCATCGCCCGCATGTAATCGACATCTGAAACTGTTTCCTGACTCCGGACAAGCCAAAGGGACACAACGACACGTCCGCCCTGCTATATGTCAGCCTCTGCCAACAGTGAGACTCCGGTGGAACGAGGCTGCCGGATCGAGAACCCTTTCACCACTGCGTAGATGGATGGAATAACGATCAACGTCAGTAATGTTGACGATACCATGCCGCCGATCATCGGCACAGCAATGCGTTGCATGACCTCCGCACCGGTCCCATGGCTCCACATTATGGGCAAAAGGCCGGCCATGATCGCAGCAACGGTCATCATCTTCGGTCGCACTCGGTCCACCGCACCTGTCATGATCGCCTCGTAAAGATCATCGCGTGTGAATATCCTTCCTTCCGACTCTCGCTCCGCTTTCAGCTCAGACAATGCGTGATCAAGATAGATTAGCATCACCACGCCGGTTTCGGCGGCCACGCCGGCAAGGGCGATGAAGCCGACCGCTACCGCCACCGACAGATTGAAGCCGAGCCACCACATCAGCCATAACCCACCGACGAGCGCGAATGGCACCGACAGCATGACGATCAGCGTTTCGGCGACACGGCGGAAGTTGAGATAGAGCAGCAGGAAGATGATCAGGACGGTGATGGGTACAACGATCTTGAGCCGCGCTTTGGCCCGTTCCATGTACTCAAACTGACCGCTCCAGCTGACATAGTAGCCAGGTGGGAACTTGACCTGCGCCGCCACCGCCTTCTGTGCGTCAGCCACGTAGCCACCAAGATCGCGATCGCGCAGGTCAACATATATATAGGCCGCAAGCTGCGCATTCTCGGTGCGGATGGTCGACGGCCCCTTGGCGAGCTCGATCTTGGCGACTTCTCCGAGCGGCACCGTTCCGCCGCTCGGCAACGGGATCAGCACCTGTGTGGCGATTGCTTGCGTATCGCTGCGCAGATCGCGCGGATAGCGGATGCTGACCGTGTAGCGCTCGCGGCCCTCCACGGTCGTCGTGACGGCCTCGGCGCCCAGCGCGGTAGCAATGACATCCTGCACATCCGTGATCATCAGGCCGTAACGCGCCAACTGCGCGCGGTCGGGCTCGACGTTCAAATAGTAACCGCCGATGATGCGCTCGGCGAAAGCGCTGGTCGTGCCGGGAACCGTCCGGATCGCGGCTTCGACCTGCCGCGCCACCTTCTCCATTTCCGCAAGATCGGTGCCGAAGACCTTCACACCGACCGGCGTACGAATACCGGTGGCGAGCATATCGATGCGCGCCTTGATCGGCATCGTCCACGCGTTGGACACCCCAGGAAATTGCAATGCCTTGTCCATCTCGGCGATCAGCTTGTCGACGGTCATACCCGGCCGCCACTCCTCTTCGGGTTTAAGATTGATGACCGTCTCGAACATTTCGGTCGGCGCCGGATCGGTTGCGGTCATCGCCCGGCCGGCCTTGCCCCAGACCGATGAGACCTCCGGGAAGGTCTTGATGATCTTATTCTGCGTCTGCACCAGTTCGGCCGCCTTTGTGACCGAAAACCCAGGCAGCGTCGTCGGCATGTAGAGCAGCGTGCCCTCGTTCAACGTTGGCATGAATTCCGTACCGAGACGCAACGCTGGCCACACACTGCCGGCAAGAATGGCGAGCGCGATTAGGATGGTCGCCGCCTTGTATCGAAGCGCGGCACGGATCACCGGCCGGTAAATCCAGATCAGGAACCGGTTCACCGGATTGCGATGCTCGGGCATGATGCGACCACGCACGAACAGCAGCATCAGCGCCGGCACCAGGGTCACGGACAGTAAGGCGGCCGCCGCCATGGCGAACGTCTTCGTATAGGCGAGCGGCTTGAACATGCGCCCTTCCTGCGCCTCAAGCGCGAAGATCGGCAGGAACGACACCGTGATGATGAGCAGACTGAAGAACAGCGCCGGGCCAACTTCGATCGCCGCTTCGATCAGGACCTGACTGCGCGGCTTGTCCGGCGGGGCGCGCTCCAGATGCTTATGAGCGTTTTCTATCATGACGATCGCGGCATCGACCATCGCGCCGATGGCGATCGCAATGCCGCCGAGGCTCATGATGTTCGAGCTCAAGCCCAGCACGTACATAAGCAGATAGGCAATGAGCACGCCGATCGGCAGTGTAATGATGGCAACGAGCGCACTGCGCACATGCAGCAGGAAGATGACGCAAACGACAGCGACGATGATGCTTTCTTCTACAAGGGTGCGTTTGAGCGTGTCGATGGCGCGGTAGATCAGATCTGAACGATCGTAGATGGACTCGACGCTCATACCTTTTGGCAGGCTGGGAACGATCTCGGCTAGCCGCTCTTTGACGTTCTGAATCACCGACAGGGCATTGGCGCCGGTCCGCTGCAGGACGATGCCCGTCACCGCCTCACCCTCGCCGTTCACCTCAGTGATCCCGCGCCGTTCGTCCGGCGCAAGCTCAACATGCGCCACATCGCGCAAGAGCACGGGAACGCCGCGATCGTTCTTGACCACGATCTGCTCCAGGTCGGAAATGTTGCGGATATAGCCACGGCCGCGCACCGCGAATTCGGTCTCGGCCAGCTCAACCGTGCGTCCGCCAACGTCGATATTACTGGAGCGCAAAGCGTTGCGGATGCTCGCGAGCGAGATGCCCAGCGACTGCAGCCGACGCGGATCGATGACCACGCTGTATTGCTTCACAAAGCCGCCGACGCTCGCTACCTCGGCGACGCCTTCGGCCTTCGCGAGCCCGTACCGAATGTACCAGTCTTGAGCCGTGCGCAGTTCGGCGAGACTCTTCTGCGCACCACGCACGATATATTGATAGACCCAGCCGACGCCGGTCGCGTCCGGCCCGAGACTTGGCGACACCCCGGTGGGCAATCGCCGCGCGGCGGCATTGAGGTATTCGAGCACGCGCGAACGCGCCCAATAGAGGTCGGTGCCGTCCTCGAAGATCACATAGACGAAGGACACGCCGAAGAACGAGAAGCCGCGGACGACTTTCGATTTCGGCACACTCAACATGGCCGTCGTCAGCGGATAGGTGACCTGATCCTCAACCACCTGCGGCGCCTGGCCGGGATACTCGGTGTAGACGATGACCTGGACGTCGGAGAGGTCCGGAATGGCATCGAGCGGCACACGCGAGACGGCATAGATACCAGCAAGTGTGATGAAGACCGTCGCAAGGCCGACAAGGAACAGGTTGCGGGCTGACCAGCGGATGAGCGAGGCAATCATCGCGACGCCTCCTTACGGCCTGGTTCATCCTGCGTGAAGGTCTTGAGCGCTGCGCGGAGATTACTTTCCGCGTCGATGAGGAATGTCGCGGCGGTAACAACCTCTTCTCCTTCGCGGACGCCATCGCGCACTTCGCGATAACCATCGCCGCGACGTCCGAGCTTCACCGACCGCGGCTCGAACCGCCCCTCGCCTCTTGCGACGAGCACGATCTGCTGCGAGCCGCTGTCGATCACCGCGCTGTTGGGAACCGCAACCACCGGCGTCCCATCCGCGGCGGCGCGGAATACGACATCGGCGTACATGTCGGCTTTCAATCGACCGTCCGGGTTCGGAACTTCGATGCGAACCCGGGCCGTGCGCGTTTCCGCCTTCACCTCCGGATAAATGAGCGTTACCCGGCCTTCCGCCGGCTCATTTGGATAGGCGCGGAAGGTGACTTGCGCCGGCGTGCCGACTTTGAGCAGCCCGACATCGGCTTCCGCGACATCGGCAATGACCCATACCGTCGAGAGGTCGGCGATGCGGTAGAGTTCATCGCCCGCTTCGACGCGCTGGCCGTTGATCACCCGTTTGCTCAGGACAACGCCGGTTGCGGGCGACGCCCAATCGAGCGTGCGGGGATTGGTACCGCTGTCGCGCACGTCCTTGATACGGCTTTCGGGAACGCCGAGGTTGCGCAGCCGTTGCATGGCGCCATTCACCGATTGGCTCATATCGGTGCCGGATACACCACGCTGAACGGCACCGAGCGAGATCCTCAGGTCGATCTGCGCGTTGACGATGTCGGGGCTGTAAACGCGGAACAGCGGCTCGCCGGCACGGACCGTTTGGCCGGCGGTGTTGACGAACAGATCTTCTATATAACCGGCTGAACGCATGGCGACGACCGTGAGCTTGCTTTCGTCGACCGCAACCGTCCCAACGGCGCGCACCGGCTGCACGAGCACGCGGGTCTCGGCAGGCTCGGTACGCACACCGCTGCGCTGGACGCGATCGAGGCTCACTTTGATGACATTGCCGTCATCCGCCTCATCCCCCTCGTACACCGGGATGTAATCCATCCCCATCCCATCCTTCTTGGGCACCGGCGATGTGTCCGGAAGCCCCATGGGGTTGCGGTAATAGAGAATCTTACGCTCGCCTTTTGCGGCTTGCGCCTGAGGCCGTTGCGGGTCGAATGACGGCTCTTCGTCGTCGTAGACCGGCATGTATGGCCGGCCTTGTTGATCCTGCTTGGGCACTGCCGACCAGAACGGCGCCTTGTCCGGCGCGCGGTAATAGAGGATCTGCCGTTCTGCGGCCGACGCTATGCCGGCAACATGCGTATTGACCGGCGAAGGCAGCGCATGCTGCGCGGCCCAGTAACCGCCCGCCGCACTGAGCCCGGCGCCCAAGGCAAGGATGAATAGAGTTCGTGTCGTGTTCATCGGATTCACCGCGATCAAGCGCCCGCGGCCGCGGGCTGAAAGGTAGCGGCCATCTGGCCGCTACCGGTGTCTGTTCGACGCGCCGCAAGGACGCGCCGATGCTCTCACTTGTTCGCTTTGACGATGACCTTGCCGACGACCGTCTCCGGCTCGCCCTGCACTTTGGCAGCCACGCTGATCTGGTAGCGTCCGGCCATAGGCAGATCGGTCTTGAAGGTGTAGACACCCGGCTCGCTAGCCGGCAACGGAGCGACCGGCGACTGCATGTCCGCCATGCCATCCGGCGCCATGTCGACGCGCGTGCGGATAATCACGGCATCGGCGACAGGCTTCCCGGTCGGCTTATGGACCAGGCGCAGGGCGACGGTCACGTCGTCGCCTTTCTTCATCTCAGGAGCGACGGGCTCGAACGCGTAGTCACCGGCGGCAGCAAACGCAGCACCGCTGGCAAGGCTGAGCGCGGCGGCGAGCGCCACCGCAGCGGGGAATTTCGATGTCATCAATAATCTCCTCGTGTCTGTCTTGGCTGCGGTTTCGGCAACGATAACCGTCACAGCCGTCGTCATCGCACGCAGGCGCAAGCCCGCGCGTTGAAAGCGGATTTCAACGTGACGTCAGACGCGAGGAGGTCGGAAAGGAGGACTGTCGCTATGGAGATCGACGGCCTGGTCGGCCAGTGCGAGGACCGGCTTCTTCGGCAGCGGAGGGTATTTCAAGCCAGCGCTGCCCACATCGGCGAGGCTCACACTGAGCAACGCGCACGAGGCCATCGACGGGCATTGATCGCTAGGCAGATCACACGGCGCGGTCTGGTCTGGGCAGCACCCGTCCATCGAAGCAGACATGCTGCTAACCAAAATCGATTGCGTGACTTGCGCGCCGCCGGAGCTTTTCACAATGGACGAAGCCGAGCCCGCCACCGGCAGCGTAGCCACCGATAGTGCGATCATAAAGGCCATGACCTTGCGGATGAATCGCATCATTCGCGCCATCTAGTGCCGGGAAATATTGATGCTGGCGGTCCCAGCATCAAGTCTCGGCAATCTCTTAAGCTAGCTTCACCGAGCCCTCTATAACAAATAATTATTTGGCGGAATAATGCCTAACCGCCATTGATCAGGATCAAGTATTTGCTGAAACATCATCATGATTAATCTTCAACGCCATCCCTAGCCACTGATCGGCGGTCATCTTCGGAACCGTCGCCATCGCCTTGTTGCCGATCTCTCGTCCGGTCGCTGCCGAGCAAGCACCCCATTACCGTCCTGCGCTGAATGCCGTTCTTTGCAGCCCGCGAATAACGACCGCAATGGCTATCTGCCGGGAGCCGGCGTCGGCGTCGGCGTCGAGTTTAGCGTACCTTTTCGCTTTGGCATCATCCGCCACAAAAGCCCGTCCCCGCGGACCGCCTGATGCCAGATAACTGCGATGACATGCAGCAGTACAAGCCCAATACCGAGGTTCACAAGTAGAATATGGATCGGCACAAATCGCTGAGAGAAATACATCGCGCCTGTGCCGGTGGCAGCGAGCACAGCGATTCCAGCGTATAGAGAAAAATGCGCCAGACGAGCGAGACAACGCTGCCAGATCGGCATGCCATGAGGTAGCTCAGGTGCGCCACGAATGGCGCGTAACGCAACCAGCGCCATCGCAAGGAGGAAGATTGCCCAACCGCTCCACGCGTGGATCTTGTGCAGGAAGAGATCAAACGGATCAGGGGAAAATCCAAAGCGATGCGCAACGTGGGTCCGCTGAATAGCCCAGGCAGTCGGAAATTGCGAAAGGCAGAATAGTACTGTCAGCCAGTGCGCGGCCTTCTGCATTGGAGAATATTGCAATGCAATGGGGAATTTCATGGCGCAGCGCCCCTCCGCTTCGGCTCGATGCGATAGCGCGTTTGTTGGCTAAGTCTCTCTGTTCTCGATTAATTTTCCGTCAAACTATTCACGCCCCCGACAGGCGGACAAATGGCCGTTTCGATTGCAGGTTGATACTAGAAACTCCAACGTTTAGCTTAACCAATATCAGACACGGCCCTACGGCCACCCGCTCTGGATGAAGGCCCCGCCGGGCTGTCTCTGAGGAGGGAACGTGTCATGAAAACAATCAGTCAGATAACCGCCGTCGCAATCGCTCTGTCTATACCCGCAATTGCCTTCGCCCAAGAGCTCACCATCGACGGAACCGCGGCAGCGATTCGAGAAGTCGTTTCTGGCAAGACCTGCGTGGGCAAGGATGTGCTCAAGTTCGGAGAAAGCACGGTCGGCTCGCCGGGAACGTTCAAGCGCGCCGGGCATTCCGAAGCAAGGTACGCAGTCGGATACGGCACAATCCTGATTCGTCGTGGCCGGGATTTGCATGGGCACGTCACGGCGGTTTCAGTTCTCGATCGCAAGCTGTATGTGAGCGCCGAGACTTACCAATGTGAACCTCGCGTCAGAACCGACGCGACGTTCAATAAGCTGTCTGACTAGATTTGGCGCAACCAGAGCGGACGAGTTAGATCAGCGGGTGCATCGAATCAGGAGCACCCTGTACCTTGCTCATCGAACCCGGAGCAGCACTAAGCCCTCAAACTCCCTAATTTTGGCGATATTCACCGTCTTGATCAAATTGTTGAGATCGGGCTTGCCGGTTACAGCACAACAATGCCATTTTGCCCCGGTAGTGAGCCACCGGTTCGGCTTCCACAGGACGGCATTCGACCCTTGTTCGCGCGGTTAACCAATCAGTGGCGGAAGCGGGCCGCGACCCTGGTGGTCGCGCTCTATGCCCTCACTTTGGTGGCGCCAACCGCGGCTTTTGCCGTCAGCAGCAGCATTGCGGCCGCCCATTGCTTGACCGTGATTGCCGATCACCATCGCTCGGCCGCGCCCCAGAGCCATGACGATCATGATGGCCACGGTCATGCGACAATGGCCCAGGCAATGGCGCATGAGGACGCGAATCAGGCCGCGCCGGCGGCCGGCGGCAGCGGCCCGATGGTACCCTCCGACTGCTGCGGCCTCTTCTGCGTATCGGCCGTCACCCCGGTGGTATTCGGCGTCATAGACGCACAGCTTTTTGCCCTCTCGCAAGTAGCCATACCTGCCGCCGTCAGCCTAGCGGGGTACGACTCCGGCCGCATCGACCGGCCGCCACGAAACCTCTCCGCGATTTGACCTGGCCGTCGCGTGGCGTGAGCCGCCACGCGCACGCTTATCAATCGACGATGAGGAACTCGAATGTCCGCCGCTACGTGTGTGCGGGCCACCGTCTTCGGACAGTGGTCGACGCTGTGCCGTCATAAGGCGCAAGTGCTATCTCTTTCCGCCCTGCTGCTCCTGCCGGCCTGCGCGAGTTTCTCGCCCGACGGCGGCATGGGCGTAACGGTCGGCATCGCCGCGCAGCATTTAGGCAAGGAGGTCGTCGCGATCCGCAACGACGAAGATGCCGACGCCGCCCGAGCCAAGGTCGACGACCTGCTCAAGCGGACCTTGAATGCGGACGCGGCCGTGCAGATCGCCTTGTTTAACAACCGCGGCCTGCAGGCCGCCTATAACGAGCTCGGCATCGCCGAGGCCCAACGCATCCAGCAGTCGCTGCCGCCCAATCCCTCGTTCTCAATATCGCGGCTTTCCGGCGCGGCGGAAATCGAGATCGAGCGGCAGATTGCCGGCAATATCCTCGCACTCCTGACGTTGCCGGCGCGGGCGGAAATCGCCACCGAGCGCTTCCATCGCGCGCAACTTGCGGCCGCACTCGAAACCCTGCGCGTCGCCTCGGAAACACGAAAAGCGTTCTATCGCGCCGTGGCCGCAAGGCAGGCTGTCGGCTTGCTCGAGCAGTCAAGCGCCGCTTCTTCCACGACCGCCGAGCTTGCCAAGCGCATGACGGCCAGCGGCGCGATGAACAAGCTCGACCAATCGCGGCAGCAATTGCTGCACACGGAACTGACGACCGAACTTGTGCGGGCGCGGCAGCGCGCCACGTCCGAGCGCGAGCGGCTGGTGCGCGCGCTCGGCCTTTCCGGCAAGGGCCTGGCATTCAAGTTGCCGGCACGGCTACCGTCACTGCCGAACCGGCCGCCGGCCATGAAGACGGTCGAGGAAGAAGCGCTCAAGAGCCGCGTCGACCTCAAAATCGCGCGAAGCGAGCTCGACTCGCTCGCGAGGTCCTACGGACTCACCAAGGCCACGCGCTTCGTCAACGTGCTCGAAGGTGACTTCATCGACAAGCGAAAGGAAGAGCGGGCGACGGGCGAGCACTCGCACGACAGCGGCTTCGAGCTGACTTTGCAGGTGCCGCTCTTCGACTTCGGAGAAGCGCGCGTACGGGAAGCCGAGCAGACCTACATGCAGGCCGTCAACCGGCTGGCGCAGAAGGCCGTCAACGCCCGCTCGGAGGCCCGCGAGGCCTATCGCAACTATCGCACCAGCTACGACGTCGCAGCGCGTTACCAGCGTGACGTTCTGCCGCTGCGCAACACGATCTCCGAAGAACTGATGCTTCGCTACGGCGCGATGCAAATCGACGTTTTCGCCTTGCTCACGGAGGCGCGGCAGCGGATCGCCGCCAACGCCAATGCCGTCGATGCGCTGCGCGACTTCTGGCTCGCCAGCGCCGACCTGCAGGCAGCCGTGATCGGCGGCGGCGGCACGCCAAGCGACTCGTCATCCAGCACAACCGCTATGGCCGGCGACGGCGAGCCGGCCGGCCATTGAACGGAGCGACATCATGATCACACGACGCAACCTCATCGGCACATCGGCTGTTCTTGCTGGCGCTGCCGCCATCAGCGGCCGCGTTCAGGCCGCCTCCATCCCCGAAGCCGTCACCACCAAATCGCCTGCGATGCAGCCGCCGCTTATGCCATCGAGCGGGCCGGCCTATCAGCCGGTCGTTACGCTCAATGGCTGGTCCCTGCCCTGGCGCATGAACGGCGAATGGAAGGAGTTTCACCTCGTCGCCGAGCCGGTCGAGCGTGAGCTATCGCCCGGCATGACCGCGAAGCTGTGGGGCTATAACGGCCAATCGCCTGGCCCAACGCTCGAATTCGTCGAAGGCGACAAGGTGCGCATCTTCGTCACCAACAAGTTGCCCGAGCACACGACGGTGCATTGGCACGGCTTCGTCCTGCCGAACGGCATGGACGGCGTCGGCGGACTGACGCAGCCTCACATCAAACCGGGCAAGACCTTCGTTTACGAATTCGTCGTCAAGCGCAGCGGTACCTTTATGTATCACCCGCACGCCGACGAGATGGTGCAGATGGCGATGGGAATGATGGGCTTCATCGTCGTGCATCCGCGCGACCCGCAAGAGCAACACGTCGACCGCGACTTCGTCTTTCTCATGTCGAGCTATGACATCGATCCCGGCACGTCGTTGCCGAAGGTCATGACCATGACCGACTTCAATCTGTGGACCTGGAACACGCGCGTGTTTCCGGGCATCGATTCGTTGGTGGTGAGGAAGGGCGATCGAGTCCGTATCCGCATCGGCAATCTGACGATGACCAATCACCCGATCCATCTCCATGGCCCACACTTCGAGGTGACAGGCACCGACGGCGGCTGGGTGCGTGAAAGCGCGCGCTGGCCGGAAGTGACGACCGATGTTCCGGTCGGCGGCATGCGCGCCATCGAGTTCACCGCCGAGGAACCCGGCGACTGGGCCGTTCATTGCCACAAGTCGCATCATACGATGAACGCCATGGGCCACGAGGTGAAGACCTTCATCGGTACGCCGCAGAAAGACCTCACCAAGGCTGTTCGAAAACTGTTCCCGGACTACATGCCGATGGGCACCGAAGGCATGGCGGAAATGGGGTCGATGGAAATGCCGATGCCGGACAACACGCTGCCGATGATGACCGGCTTCGGCCAGTTCGGACCCATCGAAATGGGCGGCATGTTCTCGGTCGTCAAAGTGCGCGAGGGCATCGCACCCGACGACTACAAAGATCCCGGGCCCTACAAGCATCCGCCGGGAACCGTGGCCTATGAGTTCAAGGGCAACGTACCCGATCCCACGCGTCGTAGCGAAAGTTCCGCCAAGCCGAGCCAAGTCGAACTCTCGGTCGTGAAGCCGGGAGCCAAAATCCACGGCGGGCGACACTAACGAATTGACGGCTATGTCTCAGCATCAACCCTCAGTCAGTACCACTGAACGCGTAACGAATGCGGCCGCGTGAAACCGGCCGGCAGCAACAAACCTCAATCAAACTGGAGCCAAATTGCAAATGATACGGTCAATGATCCTTCCGACACTCGTTCTTTCTCTCGCCGTCTTGGCGGGACCCGTGTCCGCCGAACCGGGAGCGCCCGGCCACAGCCACGCCGCCTTCTCGGCCGGCAAGCCCGGCGATCCCAAGATGCGTGCACGAACCATCGTCGTCAACATGCGCGAAGGGGACGGAACGATGACCTTCAGCCAGAACAAGATCGAGGTCCGCCGCGGCGAGCAGATCCGCTTCGTTCTGAAAAACGAGGGCGAGCTCGATCATGAATTCGTGCTCGCGACCGCCAGAGAGAACGACAAGCACGCCGAGTTGATGCAGAAGTTTCCGGATATGGAGCATGACGACCCGAACGCGAGGCGTCTAACGCCGAAGAAATCGGGCGACCTGCTGTGGCAGTTCACCAAGGCGGGCGAGTATCAGTTTGCCTGCCTTATTCCGGGCCACCGCGAAGCCGGCATGCACGGCAAGGTCGTTGTAAAGTAAATAACACGAGATAAAGGAGAACGACGATGAAAAGTATCGTTACGCTATTGGCGCTTGCATTCGCGTTGGCGCTGGCGCCGGCCGTCGCAACCGCACAATCGCTCATCGAGGGCACGGTGACCAAGATCGATACGGCGGCGAGCAAGATCACCATCAAGCACGGGCCGATCAAGAAGTTCGACATGGACGAAGGTATGACAATGGTCTTCGCCGTGAAGGACAGGAGCCTGCTCGACAAGGCCAAGAGCGGCGACAAGATCAAGTTCGACGCCGACAACGTCAACGGCCAGTTCGTCGTGACGAGGATCGAGAAGTAAAGCGCGGAGTGCGGCGTACCACGCGGATGGCTCGGGCGAAGGTCAATGAACAAAACACACATTCAAACGTTTGGATGTGATCGCAACGCTGCGATGCAGCGACCTTCGCCCGGGTCGCCGTTGATCCAGCCGCCATGATGGAGCGTTCAATGTCATACTATTTCTCGAAAGAGATCGAAGTTCCGTTCGACCAGGCCGTCGAAAAGACGGTTGCGGCGCTGAAATCACACGGCTTCGGCGTCCTGACAAAGATCAATGTCCAAGCCACCCTCAAGGAAAAGATCGGAGCGGAGTTCCGCCCCCACGTGATCCTTGGCGCCTGCAATCCGCAGATGGCGCACCAGGCATTGCAGGCCGAAGACAAGATCGGAACGATGCTGCCCTGCAATGTGATCGTCCAAGAAATCAACGGCAGGAGCGAGGTCGCCGCGGTGGATCCTGTTGCGTCCATGCAGGCGATCGAGAACGACAGGCTCGGCGCGATCGCCAGTAAGGTCCGGAACGAACTCAAGGCGGCGATTCAGTCACTCTGACGATCCGCCCGACGATTCTATCGCAAGGAATAGCCGGAGAGAAGAAACGGCAAACCGGCTGGGATCCAGCAGTGCCATAGGGGACACAGCAAATGCTCAGCAGACGCATGTTCGTTGCCGGCGCTGTAGTGGCCGGGCTCGGAGTTCGAAGCGGTATTTCGTACGGTCTGAACGCAAGCGCGGCGACACCGTTGCCGGTCCCGCAACTGATCGATCCGCAGGCGAACGGCGGAAAGCTCTCATTGACCATCAGCCAAGGCACTCATGCCTTTCTTCCGGGCAAGCCGGTTCGCAGTTTCGGCTACTCGGCTCCGGTGCTTGGACCTGCGCTTCGTCTCCGGCGCGGTAAGACGACAGAAATTTCAGTCGAAAACAGGATGGACGAACTGACAACGGTTCATTGGCATGGGTTGCTGATCCCTGGCGCTGTGGATGGTGGGCCTCACAATGTGATCCGGCCGGGGCAAAGATGGACCGCAAGGCTTGCAATCGATCAACCCGAAGGGACCGCGTGGTTTCATCCGCACCCGCATGGAGCCACAGCAGCGCAGGTCTATTCCGGCCTTGCCGGCCTGCTGTTGATCGAGGATTCCTCCGGCGAAAGTCTGGGATTGCCGCGCCGATATGGCGTCGACGATCTGCCCCTCATTTTGCAGGACCGTGCGTTCGGCGAAGATGGATCGCCGCTCTATAGCCCCGGCCCCATGGGCGTCATGGCCGGCTTTCGTGGCGACACTTTCATTGTCAATGGCGTCTCCAACCCGATTGCGCGTGTGCCAGCTGGCCTTGTCCGCCTTCGTCTCCTCAACGGCGCCAACGCCAGGTTTTTCGAACTGCAGTTCTCGGACTCACGCACCTTCCACGTCATCGCATCGGATGGAGGATATCTGCCTGCGCCCGTGCCGCTGCAGCAACTGATCCTCGCTCCTGGCGAGCGCTATGAAGTTCTGGTCGATTTCGCCAATGGCCAGCGGACAACGCTTTTGACCGGAGCCGATCGCAACGTCCCGATGATGGGCATGATGATGGGCGGCGCCATGCCTGCAGAAGGCGGGGCACTCGTAACCTTCGAAACCGACGCCTCGCTGCCGGTCGCGGCAACGACGCTTCCAAAAGCACTCGTGCCGGTCCCCGCGATCAACCGAGCGAAAGCCGTCAGAACCCGGCAGTTCTTTCTCAATGACATGATGATGCGGGGCATGATGGGCGGAGGGATGATGGGTGGCCGGGGTGCCGGGCCGGCGATGGGCATCAACGGCAGGCCGTTCGACATGGGCCGCATTGATGCAGACGTTCGAAAAGACACGGTCGAGCTCTGGCAGATCGGCTCTCACATGATGAGCCACCCGTTTCACGTCCACGGCACGCAGTTCCAGATCCTGTCGATGAACGGGCAAAGGCCGCCGGCCTACATGCGAGGCTGGAAGGATACGGTTATCGTCGCCCGGGAAGCCGAGATCCTTGTGCCCTTCTCGCAACCGGCGTCGGCAGATAACGCGTTCATGTTCCATTGCCACATCCTCGAACACGAGGACGCGGGCATGATGGGACAATACACCTGTGCCTGATCGCGACATCGAACAGTCCGCTTGCCGCAACCGCGGTGCCTCTTAGAGGCTCGCCGGAACGAGTCGAACAGAGAATCCGACGGTCCGAGTCAGCACCAATCCGACGAGATGCGTTCGAACTGGATCATCAACGCGCGCCTGACTCGAGGTCGTATCTGGCACACATGACAGCGCTGCGCGTGAAAAATGCAACACAAGACACCGAAGCGCAATCATGGTTAGAAATCGATCCAGGCGGTCAAAGCGGCGTCACCTCGACGATGTCCGGATTTCGGTCGGCGTATTCTTTTGCATAGGCCAGTTCACCCTTCGTGTCGGCATGAATGGAAAGCATCGTCTCGCCTTTAAAAACTGACTGACCGAGCTTCACATTCATTAACACGCCGGCAGCCTTTGATTCGGGAGCGCCGGCGAGCTTGGCAAGACGAGACAGCCTGCGGTTGTCGATCGCAGCAACGCGGCCAGCATGGATCGCCTCTAGCGGGCTCACCAATGAAGCGACAGGGGGCTCGCGCATTCCGCCCTGCGCTTTGCAAATAGTCACAAACTTCGCCCACGCTCGGCCGTCGGCGAGCGTATTCGCTGCCCGTGCGCTGCCCTCCCCTTGTTTGGCTTTGCCGCCAATTTCCAATGCCGCCCCCGCAAGTGCTATCGCGCGCTGGCGGAGGTCGTCTGGCGCCTCAGGCGCATTATTAAGAACCGCGAGAACATCGTGCGCTTCAAGTGCCGGTCCTATGCCGCGCCCAACAGGTTGCGCTCCGTCGGTCAGAATACATTTAGCCGTCATTCCGAAACGGTTGGCAACGGCGCTCATCCGCGCTGCAAGACGCGCAGCATCCTCCTTGCTTCTGACTTTCGCCGTTGCGCCGACGGGAATATCGATGACAACGTGAGTAGAACCCGCGGCGATCTTCTTGGACAGAACCGAAGCGATAAGCTGGCCCTCGGTGTCGACGTCGAGTTCTCGCTCGACGCGCACAAAGATGTCGTCGGCCGGGCTCAGATGAACCGCGCCGCCCCAAGCGATGCAGCCACTTTCGGACTCAACGACCCGACGGATCGTCGCGATGTCGAGATCGACTGGCGCAAGCGTCTCCATCATATCGGCGGTGCCAGCAGGCGACGTAATCGCCCGCGACGACGTTTTCGGCATGACGAGGCCGTGCGCGGCAACGATAGCGACTACGATCGGCGTCGTGCGGTTGCCAGGCAAGCCGCCAATACAATGTTTGTCGACGACAATCGGCGCATTCCACCGCAGCTTTTCGCCAACGCCAACCATGGCGCCTGTCAGGTCTAAGATCTCGGCCTCATCGAGCGGCAAGGCGGCGCACGCCGTCAGAAAGGAAGCGAGATGCACATCGGTGTAATGCCCCGCGACAACGTCCCTGACGATCGACGTGAAGGCGGCCCCCTCGAGCCTGTTTCCGTAAATGCGCCGGCGCACGCTTGCCAGCGATTCCAGCGCGGGCGCATGCGTGACCGTGACAGCCTCTCCCGCGGAGACGCCCAGAATCGACCAGGCCGTTTCCGAAAACGCCACTTCATCGATCGCCAGCAGATCATTACCTTCGACCTGGAACAGCGTCGCGTGAACGTGACGATCGCCGACCTTCACCAGCACCTGCGATCGGGCAGCGAGGCCTTCCGAGCGGCACACATGACAATCGGTCCGCATAACAACGACGGCTTGATGCTGGGTATGAAGACCGAGACGCTTGGCGCGAAGCATCGGCCGGGCCGTTTCTCTCGTCATTTCATGAGATACCGTCATAGATCGAACACCTGCTCTTGGCGGGGAACGCTGGCGTTCCATGAGAGCTCTCTGCCGATGCGGACCCTCAAGGCTTCGGCCGCTTCATCTTCGCCATGGGCAATGAACGTTTGCGTCGGCTTCCGGCGGAAGCCCGTAAGCCAACGCATCAACTCGTTTGCGTCTGCATGGGCCGAAAGCGGCCCCAGGTCCTCGACCCCCGCTCTGACAGGAATCCACTCGCCGTGGACGTTAATTTCCTTGGCGCCTTGCAGCATCGCGCGTCCGCGCGTGCCAGCAGCCTGAAAGCCGGAAAAGAGCACGGTGTTCTTTGGGTCGGGGGCGAAGACTTTAAGATGGTGCAACACACGGCCACCGGTGGCCATGCCGCTGGCTGATATCACGACCTTTGGGTAGCGACTCGCTGTGATCGCCTTGGACTCCTCGACCTCCCTCGTATAGGTCGCGATCTTGCAGATCGCATCGCAAATCTCCGGAATCAGGCGATGGTCCTTTCGATGCGCATGAAGCAAATCCGTCGCATTGATCGCCATCGGGCTGTCGAGATAAACTGGAATATTAGACAGGCGGCCCGCCGTCTTCAGTTTCCAGAGATGATAGAGAAGCGACTGCGCTCTGCCGACGGCGAACGCGGGGATGACTACGGTGCCTCCGCGCTGCACCGTGCGCTCGATGACGACGCCAAGCAGCTCTGTGGGATCTCCAGGCTGATGAATTCGATTGCCATAAGTCGATTCGACGACGACGTAGTCGGCGTCCGGGACCGCCTCGGGATCAGGCAACACACTGTCGTCGTAACGGCCAAGGTCGCCTGAGAAGACGATGCGCTTGCCCGACCAAGCGATGTCTGCGATGGCGGCACCGAGAATATGGCCGGCATATCTGAAGGTGAGCACCGCGCCTCCCGGCAGCTCAATCGGCTTGCCAAATGGAAGAGCTTGAAACAGCTCAAGCGCGCGTTCGGCGTCGCGAACACCATAGAGGGGCAGCGCGGGTTTATGTTTTGAGAATCCCTTTCTGTTTGCGTAGTCGGCGTCCTTCTCTTGCAGATGGCCGCTGTCCTTCAGAATGAGTTCCGCAACGTCGCATGTAGCGCTGGTTGCGAAAATCGGACCGCGAAACCCTTCGCGCACAAGCTTTGGGAGATAGCCCGAATGGTCGAGATGCGCATGCGTGAGAACGACGGCGTCCAAGCTGGAAGGCGCGATAGAAAGCGGAGTCCAGTTGAGGTCGCGCAGGTTCTTCAATCCCTGAAAGAGGCCGCAATCAATCAGGATACGCTTGCTTCCGTTTGTCAGCAGATGCTTGGAGCCGGTAACGGTGCCGGCACCGCCAAGTGAACTGAGGGTGAACATGAACTAACCTTGTTTGGAGGAATCGTGCAGGTCGGCCGGACTTCCCAAGCCGTCGATCGCTCTAGTCTCGAAATCTCGTAGCAACTCGCCGCGCGGCCAGCCTGAAAGCCCTGCCGCAGCATCGACCAGATGAGCCCACGAACAGCGATTGGCAAAGAGCATGCCGGCAACATCCAGCGTCCCGCCTCGGCTGATATAGCCGCGAGCGACGGTTCTGAGCGGCCCGCCGTCGAGTCTCCGCAACAAGCCGAGCATTGGCTCGGGCCGGGTGTGGGTGACGACGACACGCGGCATGCCCGGCGGGAACAAGGCCGAGAGTTCGACATCGCCTGCGGTAAAGGCACCTTCGATGGCATCGCGGGGCGACCGGAAACGGCCCGGTTCGCAAATAGCGGTTACTACGACCTTATGGCCACATGCCTGGATACGCTCGGCAGCCTTAATTGCTTCCTCGGCTTGATAGGCGCCGATAGCGACAAACTGTAACTCGGCGTTTTCAGGCTTGCCGAAGATATGGACCGCGCCTGCGGAGATAAATTGGACAGCCGCGTTGCGATCAAGGCGATGGGGCATGTCTCGCTTAGACACAATCAAGCAAGCGACTTGACCGCGTCCTTGATAGACCGAGCGAAGCGCCGCCATCGCGCTGTTGGAGTCAATCGGAAACAGAACCCGGGCAGTGTCCGACATCTCGCCGAGCAACGCCTCGCCGATGGTTGGGTCCTGATGAGATTGCTCGTTCTTGGAATTTTCCCAAGTATGCGAGGTTACAACAAGCGGCACGGAAAGCCATTGCGGCGCTTGACCGATTTCCCGTTGACGCCGAGAGAATATAATCTCCTGACGAAGGCCTCCAAGCATCTTCATGGCGAAGGCTTCGTAACTGACGATAAGGTTGATTCCGCCTTTGTTGGCGAGCGCCGCGCCAGCAACGGCTTCCTCATTCAAGGCTGTGATCACGGCGCCGTCGACGGCTTCGGCTACCCCGGTCTCTGGCACGTTCACGCGATGTCTTAGGCGGTCGAGCGCGGCTCCCAGGTGGTTGGAACGCAGTTCGTCCGGATTGCCGAGGCGCGGCCTGAGACCGGGGTTAGCGTCCACGACTTTCACGAACCAGCGGTCGAGGGCATGCATCGCGCAATCGGCGACGTCGCCGGCGTTGCTCCATGCAGGTTCCGGAAGGCTTGGTGCCGCGGGAATACGGTTCGCCAGCGCGTGCTTGCTTTCCAACACTCTCGCCTGCTGAGAGTGACGTCTAAGCGCAGCTAACGCCGCGGTCAGTTCCTTCTCTGGCACGTGCAAGGCTGCAGCCGCTTCATTGAAGACGCGGCGCGAGGCGGCATCGCGCGACGGATTGCCGGCAAGCGGAAGGTTGTGCGCGACGTTTGTGCCGGCGCCCGCAAAGCCAAAGCCTTTGACGGTCTCGGCAATGACATATGGCATCCGTGCTGGATATTTGCGATCTGCCCCATCAACGAATCCTTTGAGGCGCTGCTCGGCAGTCAGAATGCCCCATACGAAAGCTGCGGGGTCCCGGCCGTCGATAGCAAACGGATCAAATCCGTTGAGTGCAAGATGCCCGGCGAGCCAGTCCGCACCGCCTTGCTGGGCAATCTGCGCACGCTCCTCAATGCGCCTTCCATTGAGGATCATGACGGGAACGACAGATCCGGAATCCTCGGCCCGCCACCAGCGCGGGGTCCAATCCGATCCGCGCTGCTCTTCAAATGCGCCGTCGCTCAAAAATGCCACGAGGCTTTCGCCAGGAAGCGGCATGTGAACATATTGGACCTCCGCAAAGCCGAGATAGCCGCCCTCTGAGATGGCGCCGGCCGTATTCGGCCCGGCATGACTTCCCAGCGGGACGGCCGGTCGACCGCTCGCGTCGATCGCATAAGAATAAAAATCAGCAACCAGTCGCGAGAGGCCTTCGGCCGTTCGATCGTAGCGCCCCTTTTGGGCCCGCGAGACATCTCCCGTCAGCGCATTGATGGCTTCGATGGCCGCCACGCAGTGGCCCTGACCCATCAGCCAGGATCGCGTCGTCCCGGTGATGGCATTCGCGGCCAGATATCCGACGAAAGCCGGCACCATGTTGAGCGATCCGCCGGTGTGGCCTTCCGGCACCTCCTTGAAGGCATCCGCTGGTAGTGGCGCCCCGGAAGGATCAACACGGCGAGCGTAGGTCATATGGACGACGGTCCACATGCCTGCGCATGCCAGACGATCGGCGGCCGCGAGCACACCGTAGAACGTCGCCTCATCAGACCCGCCGGATTGAGCGAGACTTGCCGCGAGATCTGCGATCCGCCGTATTGTTTCCGACGCATGCTGGATCGGACCGTGACCTGCTGCCCAGCGTTCAAACGCCTGCGATTTCGTTTCACTCATTTGAGTTGCCCGTTATCAGCAGCGACGGACGCCTCTCCGGCATCATCAATCATCGGTTCGGGCGGTCGCCGATGTCGCGTCAAGTTTGCTTGGCTTGAATCGGACTTGCCGAGCGCCGCTGCTACAAGGGGCGCGAGCGAGATGGCGTTGCTCACGTGAGCCACTGAATCGGTCGACACGATCTTTTGGCTGACGGCCTGGAGGCGGCTAAAGGAGTCTTCGGCAAAAATGCCATGGACGACCGCGCAAACAGGCATTGCAAAGCCCTGGAGCGGCAGCTTCCGCGCCGCCTCAATCATCGTGCGGCCTGAAGATGCGATGTCGTCAACGAGCACGGGCTGGTGCCCACGCCATCTTGAAAGGTCAGGTACGTCGATATCGACATTGCGGTCTCCATGCCGCAGTTTCCGTAGCACCGCATATGGAGCGGCGATGCGCGAAGCGATCGCCGACACCCACTGTTCGCTTTCTATGTCGGGCCCGACGATTAATGGCCGCCGCACATTCTCTGCAATCCAGTCGGACAGCAACGGCGCCGCATGGAGTGCGTCGGTGGGAATGGTGTAGACGGCGGAAAGTGATGGATACCGGTGCAGGTGCGGATCGACGGTGATCATTCGATCGAACGTCGATGAAACCAACCTGGCAAAAGTGGTCGACGTTACGGCTTCACCAGGCTGGAAACGTCGATCCTGCCGCATGTAGCTAAGATAGGGCGCAACCAGCGTCACATCTTTAGCACCGAGTGAACGCGCCGCATCCGCTGCGAATATAAGCGGGAGAAAGTTCTCATCCGGACGCGCAAGCGTGCAGACCAAGCCCACAGACCGGCCCGTCACGTCGACGCGGATGCGGACATAGCTTTCGCCGTCCGGAAAGCGCCGCGTCTCGATTCGACCGAGTTGCCATCCGCTTGCCTTGGCGAGATCGGCCGCAAAGCTCTCATTTCCCGAGAGCGGCAGAACCAGCCGTGCCGGTCCCGCGGCGCTCACAGTCGCCCCCGGTAGAACCGCAGCAATTGCGCGTTGATTGCGACAATGACGGTGCTGGCGGACATGAAGACCGCGGCCACGGCGGGCGTCATGAGAAAGCCCGTACCGAACGTGATCCCGGCGGCCATCGGAATGGCGACAGTGTTGTAGCCCGTTGCCCAGATGAGGTTTTGCACCATCTTTCTGTAAGTCGCACGCGACAGGCCGAGGATTGCGGCGACGTCGCGCGGATCGCTCCTGACAAGCACGACATCGGCGGACTCGACCGCGACGTCGGTGCCGGCGCCGATGGCGACGCCGAGATCGGCCTGCACGAGGGCGGGCGCATCGTTGACGCCGTCGCCGACCATGGCGACAGCCAGTCCCCGCTTCTGCAGTTCTTCGATTTTCTGGGACTTCTGATCCGGCAGCACTTCAGCGAAGAATTCGCTGATGCCGAGCTCCTTGGATACCGTCTCTGCGACACCGCGCGCATCCCCCGTCAACATGACCGAAGCAATGCTCAGTCGCTTTAGTTCGGCGATAGCCTCCCGCGATTCGGGGCGCACGATGTCCGCAAGGGCGAAAAGCGCGCGCGGCTGGTCATCGCGAACGAGCACGACAACCGTCTTGCCCTGCGCTTCAAGCTCTTTCAGGCGGTTGTGTCCAATCGGTCGACCGGAACGGGCGAGATGGCCGGGGCTGACGATCTGTATTTTGGTGTTTCCGACCTTTGCGACAATGCCTTCTCCGGTGATGTTGCTGACATCGGTCGCCTTGGGGATGTCGATTTTTCGGTTTTTGGCTTCCGTGACGATGCCGTGCGCGATCGGGTGCTCGGACTGGCTTTCGGCGGCGGCTGCAAACGCCAGCTCTTCTTTCTCGTCGCCCTCTCCGAGCAGGACCACGTCGCTCACGCCAAACCGCCCCTCGGTTAGCGTACCGGTTTTATCAAACACGACTGCATCGAGATTTCGTGCCCGCTCAAACGCCGCGCGATCGCGAATCAAAAGACCATTGCCTGCGCTGAGCGAGGTGCTGACCGCGACAACGAGAGGAACAGCCAGTCCAAGCGCGTGAGGACAGGCCACGACCATCACCGTAACCATCCTTTCGAGCGCAAACTCCAGAGGCGCGCCGAGGATCGCCCACCAGATGAAGAGCGTTCCAAAACCGACAATGAGAGCGATGTAGGTCAGCCAGGCGGCTGCGCGGTTGGCGATGTCTTGCGTCCGCGACCGCGTTGCCTGGGCCCTTTTCACAAGGTCGATGACCTGGGCGAGATAGGTCGCGTCGCCAACCGCAGTAACCTCGATCGTGACCGCGTTAGCTCCGTTGATGGCGCCGCCGATGGCCGTAGCGCCAATCGTTTTGGAGACCGGACGGGACTCGCCCGTCAGCATCGCTTCGTTGAACCCCGACGAACCCTCGATAATACGGCCATCGACGGGCACCTTCGCACCGGGCCGCACGAGCACATGATCGCCCGGACCCAAGGCAGAAATTGGTACCTCCTGCGCGACTCCGTTGTCATCGAGTTTGAAGGCTTTATCTGGCAGCAGCCGAACGAGTTCTTCCAAGGCGCGTGAAGCGCCCATGATGGAACGCATCTCGATCCAGTGACCGAGCAGCATGATCGCGATCAGCGTCACTAGTTCCCAGTAGAATTCCTGTCCGGGAAAACCGAACGTGACCGCCGCAGAGAAGAAGTAAGCAGCCGAGATCGCCAGCGCGATCAAGGTCATCATTCCGGGCTGCCGATTGCGAAGCTCGGACGTGAAGCCAGTCAGGAACGGCCATCCGCCATAGACGTAGGCAATCGTCGACAGCGCGAAGAGAACATAGCTGCTTCCACGGAATGAGAGCAGACCGGAGATGCCGAGCCAATGCTGGATCATCGGCGAAAGCAGCAAGATGGGCGGCGTAAGCAAGAGCGTCACCCAGAAGCGACGCCGGAAGTCGGCGACCATCGCTGCATGATCATGTCCACCGTGAGCTTCATGGGCCGTATGCGTTGAGCCAGCCGCTGTTACGGTGTTGCCGCGCCCAGCATCGACTTTTGACGACGCGCTCGCTGGGGTGCCTCCATCATGCTTATGCGCATGATGCACGTGATGGTGATCGGCTTTCATGTCTCAATTCCAGGGGAAGCACTGTTGTGGTCGAATTCTGCGGAAGCGCGAAGAAAATCACTCACATGCTTCGCGATGATGGCTTCCTCGTCGGTCGCAATCGCCTGAACAACAACCGAGGCGCCAACTCTTGAAATCAGCCGGCTTCCCGCATCGTTGCGTTGCTGATCGATCGCAATGCCGAGATATTCGAGTCCGGCGCAGATGTTCGCTCGGATCAGAGGCGCGTTGGTGCCGATACCGCCGGTGAAAACGAGCCGATCAATTCCTGAAAGCGAAGCAGTAAGGCCGGCAATGCGTTGGCGGGTATGGTAACAAAATACATCGACCGCTTCCCGAACGGCAGGCTCGTCAAGCTTGTCCAGTAACTCTTGCATGCTACCGGACAGTTGCGAAAGACCCAGCATTCCCGCCTCGGAGTAGAGCAACCGTGTCAAGCTCTCGATCGTCATGTCCTTTTGTGCGGCCAGATGGAGAACGAGACCTGGATCCAGATCACCGCATCGTGTCCCCATCGGGAGGCCCGAAAGCGTGCTGAATCCCATCGTGGTCTCGATACTTCGACCCTCCTTGATCGCACATACCGAGGAGCCGCCGCCAAGATGAGCTACGACAATCCGCTCTTTCGCAACGTCGGTTTTCTCCTGCCTCAACTCCTCGAGAATATATTCAAAGGACAGGCCGTGATAGCCGAACCGGCGAATGCCATTTTCAAAATAGGGCCGCGGCAGCGTCGTTATCTGCGCGACGGCAGGCATATCCCGGTGAAAATCGGTATCGAAGCATCCGATCTGGGGCAGATGCGGCAACATTCGTCGCGCTGCCGCCACTCCGGCCAAATTGTGTGGCTGATGAAGTGGTGCGAGCGCTGTGAACTCTCGCAATTCGTCTTCGACATCAGAACTGAGAGCAACAGGCCCGGCTCCGCGACGGCCTCCGTGAACGATACGGTGACCGATCGCCTTGAGTCCGGAATACCACTCACTTTGCTTGATCAGCGCTTCGATCAGGCGGAACGCTTCTGTGTGGTTCGCAACCTGTTCGTGGCGGTGAAGCAAGTAAACGCCTCTTGAATCGCGCACAAATACCACGGCGCCATCGCCTATCCGCTCGACCGCCCCATGCAAAAGGCGCCTGCCGGGACTGGAATGCGAGAACATCGCCCATTTCACACTCGACGAACCCGCATTGAAGGCCAGAACCGCGGCTTCGTCAGGGTTGGATCGGACGTCTCCGGAGCGGGTCATCAGTCGACCGTTTCGTCGCTCAAGACGCGGAATACTGATTGCATTTTCCACCTCACGCATCTGCATAATTTACAACTAGCCTCAGACCAACTTGTCGCCCTTGTAGCGACCCCAGGAAAGCCGCCCGCCATCGCCAAAGAGAGTCACCTCATAAACTTCATGAACTTCACCAGGCATGCCGGGCGAACCGGAGGGCATTCCAGCTACAGCAACCCCCCTCGCGACCGGCCGTTCCGCGAGAAGGCGCTTGATGGCGGGAATGGGCACATGCCCCTCGACCGCATAGCCCGCCACGATTGCGGTGTGACAGGCGGCAAGATCGTCGGGAACGCCAAGATTGGACTTAAGGGCCTGCACTGCATCTGCGTCGTTGATCACGCTCACGGGAAAGCCGGCGCGCCGGAGATACGCAACCCAGCCGTTGCAGCAGCCGCAATTCGGATCCTTGGTCACTGCAATTTCTGGCGATCCCTGCGCGAGCACGCGGCCCGGCAGCGCGACGAGCGCCGCTGCACCTGTCCAACGCAACATTTGTCTACGATTCATGATGATGACCTCCGTAATATTCACTGCTCGCGCTCGGCGACACGCACGCCGTCTCTGACTCGATCGCTTGGATGAAGAACAACTCTATCTGCCGGCGAAAGGCCCGAAAGAACCTGCGCGACCTGTCCCTTTCTCTGGCCAATCTTGACTATCGTCGGCCGCGCGCGACCGTCTTTCACAACGAAAGACGATCTCCGCCGCTACGACGCCAAGGTACACTGTCACTCCGCCGACCGTCTTGTAGCCTTCATCGGCGGCCGTGGCCGTATGCGCGCTGGGGGAGCCGCCAAGCCACAACCCTGCGAGGGCAACGATAAACGATCTCAAGAGCAGTCGTTTCGTTTTCATTTCCAGCACTCCCATTCCGACTCCGGCAGTTCATTCGGCCGCGGCCTTCGGCGCACCGCCGAAAAGTCGCCCGAGCCTCGGAATGAAACCGGGCACTTCGGCAGCATACCTCTTATATGCATCTCCAAATTCGGCGATGACGTCCCGCTCTTCGCTGTATGCGAGACGCACATACATGAACGTCAACACTGGAAACATCGCGAGCGTCAGCAGCGTCGGCCACTGAACCAGGAATCCGGCCATCACCAAGATGAAGCCGACATATTGCGGGTGACGCACATAGCTGTAGGGGCCGGCTGTCGCAAGCGTACGCTTCTGCTGCGCGGCGAACAGCACGCTCCACGACGAAGCGATCAGAGCGAAACCGCCGCCGATCAGAATAAAGCTCAGGATGTGAAACGGACCAAAATGCGGATTGGTCTTCCAGCCGAATACCATTTCGAGGAAATGGCCGGCGTCGTGCGAGAACCAATCGATCCCTGGGTAACGCGATTGCAGCCAACCCGAAAGAAAGAAGATACTCAGAGGGAAGCCGTACATTTCCACGAACAGCGCTATCACGAATGCGCTAAAGGCGCCGAACGACCGCCAATCACGCGGCGTGTCCGGCTTGAAGAAACTGTACGCGAACATGATGAAGACAAAAGAGTTGATCAGAACCAAGCTCCAGAGCCCGTAAGACGCTGTTTCTCCGCTCATTGGGCTTTCCCTTCCGGATTGGATTGAGTGCCTCTGCGATGGCCGGCGTGGCCACCATGCCCTCCGTGCATAAACATGTGCAGCAGCGGGCATGCGATCAGCGGCACCCACAGCCAGAGGCCAAGCACATGCGCACGGTGCTCCGTGAACAAAAGCGCTCCGGAAACGAGTAGAAATGCGATGAAGACCCAGCCCATCGGAGAGGACCAAAAGCCTCTTGCCGGCGGTTCGTCATGTGCGTGATCATGCGGCGACATCTGTTGTTCTCCTATCTGCATTTGCCGGTGTCCAAGCCATTAGACGGCGTTGAAGTCCTGTCGCCCGCCTGACTCCTAGCGAATGTTCGGATTCACCGCGGCGGCATAGGACTGGTCTGGCCAGGCATCATCTGTCCGGGCTGCATGGGCATTTGCCCCTGCATCATCTGCCCCTGCATCATTTGCATCATCTGCATCATGCCCTGCATCATCTGCATCATCGCCGGGCCAGATGATTGATCAGATCCCGACATCATCGGGCAATTCATCATGCCGCCGCTTTGCTGCCCCTGCGCTGACCCGCGCTGCATCCGGCCAGCCTGCATCTGCCCGGGTTGCATCTGCCCAGGTTGCGTCTGACCGGACTGCATTTGGCCCTGCATCATTCCCATCATGCCTTGCATGGTCTTCATCATGCCCTGCATCATTTCCTGCATCATGGGACCGCTCATCATCATGCCGCCCGATCCCTGGCCAAACTGCATGGGCGCTTGCGGGGTTGTTGCCGGACCCGGCATTGAAGATGACGCCTGACTGACCGTCGATGCCGGGCTTGGCGCCGCGCCGGACTGAGTGGCAACTCCCAGCTTATCGAGTGTCGCCTTGTCCGCTTCGCCGGTGACGGGTAGGTGATGCTGAGATTGATATTTTCTGATCGCGTTACGCGTCTCGTCGTTCAGAACGCCATCCGCCTTCACGGCGATGCCTTGCTTGTTCAACGCTTCCTGCAGCGCCTTGACGACGGTTTCGGACAGCACGGCTTGCGCATGCGCCGGCATGTTCACGGACACGCCCGCCAGCACTATCGCGAACGCAAAGGCGGCTGCACTGAGACGGATGATCTTGATCAGGGATCGCATTGTTCTGTTCCTTCTGTTTGAACTTGCACTTCAGGACTCGTAGCTGACCGTCGCCATCATGCCGGCCGCCATGTGGTAGAGGTGGTGGCAATGAAATGCCCACTGGCCGGGATTTCCGGCATCGAAGGCGACGGTGACGGACCGCATCGGCGGAATGTGAACGGTGTCGCGAACCGCGCCGGCGAACCGCTTGCCGTCGATGGCGACGACCTGGAAGTGATGGCCATGCAGGTGCATCGGATGCGCCATCATGCTAGCGTTCGTCATGGTCACTTCGACGCGGTCCCCCTTGCGGACTACGAGTTTCGGAGTGGTTTTCAGAGCCCAGACATAGCGCTGCATGTCACCGCTCAGTTGCATGTCGAAGCGCTTGTCGGCGGCACGCTGGGAGAGCGGCCTGGCTGCGCGTAGCGCCTGCTCAATTTTCAGATCGACAACAGGTGCATTTGCCGTGGCAAGCAGATCGATCTTTCTGACCGCGGACCTTCTCGGCGCCAGAATGATTCCGGTTTGCTCACGCGCACCTTCCCGCAACGCCAGGATCGGGAATGCGTGCGTGCCGTGCGGGACTTCGAGCCGGATGTCGAGCCGCTGGCCCATCGTTATGGGAAAGCGGCTGCCTTCCACCGGCTCCACATTCTGCCCGTCAACCGCAATCAGGGAGCCGCCGATACGACCGGTGTCGATCGTGAAGGCGGTCGCGGTCGCGCCGTTGATGATACGCAGGCGAACCCGCCCGCCGCTTTCGACGTTGACGACTTCAGGATCGTCAAGCGTTCGATCGTTGGCCAGATACGCATCATATTCGATGTCGTTGAGGTCCATGCTCATCGGCATCGACGCGACACCCTTGGGCATCGACATGCCGGACATTCCCGACATCGCGTGTCCCATGCCGGCGTGATTCATCGCCGCGGGCGTACCGGCGCTCGCGCCGCCCTTGAGTCCGGCGAGCAATTCTTCCGGCGTGGAGAACGAGAAGTCATGAAGGAGAATGACGACATTCTGCTCGTCGACGTTTCTCTCGGCCGGGTCGAGTACGATGAGCGGCGCGGCGAGCAGGTTCTGTTCCTGAAGCGTGTGAGCGTGCATCCAGTGGGTGCCGGGTCCGCCGACCGGAAACCTGAACTGACGATCGGCTTTGGCTCCCAGCACAGGCGCCGGCGCATTCGGCACTCCGTCCTGGTCCCAGGGAGGGGTCAAGCCGTGCCAATGAATGAGCGTCGCTTCTGCGGCTTCGTTGCGAAGCGTAATGTCGAACATTTCGCCGGCGGCCAGCGCCAGGCCACTCGCCCCGCTCTGCTGAACGAGGCCGAAGACCTTGGCTGGACGTTTCAGGACCTCAATATTGCGTTGGACGATGCGAAGCAGCTTCGCTTCATTTGCCTGCGCGGCGCTGGGTTGCTGCGCGAAAGAGCTCTGCACTTTGAACGGCAATACCGTTGCGGCTGCGCCACACAGGGCCGCACTGATGAACTCACGACGGTTCATGACAGTTCCTCAATTCTGGAGCCAAGGCGCAACTCGAGCGCACTCAGGCAATAAACTTTCGATCTTGGGAAACTGAGGTAACGGAGCCTGCCTCAGGTCAGGGGGCCAGCGAGCAACCGGTACTCGCCGTAAGCCTTCAGGCCGTGCGTCGAGGCGGGTGGAAGATCACGCCCGGGGCGACCGGCGTCGGAGCAGATGACGAAGCTGGCAAGAGGCGCGACAGTTGAGCCGTCATCATCGCTGGAGCCGGAGCAGTCGCTATCGTTGCCGAAGACGAGCCGCAGCTCAGGCCAAAACATCCGGCGTCCTGATGCTGATTTCCACCACAGCAACCGGAAGATCCTGCTGCTTTGAAGTTGGGCATCGATGAAATGACGAATGCGCCGTGACCGGGAGCAGTCAAAGCCGTCGTTTCGCCTCGGCCGAGTTCGACGTCTACGACGCTTATTTCCTGGCGCACTTCATCGCGCGAAACCCTATCGAAACAGGCGTAGGCCGGCGCGGAACCGAAACCCGCAATGAGAAACAACACGATCGCAGCGAGGAAAACGCGGAAGTATCCGCGATTGATCGCAATATCGGTCGAATTCCCTTGAAGTTCCGAAAGCATCGGTCACATCCACCCGAATGCTAGCACCGTAGCGGAGCGTGCTAAGAAAGCGATTGACCTAGATCAACACGACGAAAAGACACTAGTCACGTTCACTTGGGTGATTGTTGATCGGTCTTCTCTTTTGATTTCGACCCGCCACATCCACATGTCGACGAGGCGGCCTGGACGGGCGCTTGCCCCTGGCAACACTCGTGATCCGCCTTTACTGGCGCATGTCCTTTCTCGCTTTCAGCCGGTCCCGTCCCACAACATTTGTGTTCATGATGACCGGGGACATCGCCTCTTTTATGCACGGTCTCAGTCATGGCCATACTCCTCTCGTTGAAAGATGCATCAAAGCACGGCGAATGTGAACGGCCTTAACCCAGATCAATTCGACTACCTTGGTTCCCGACGGTGTCGCGAAGCTTTCCCGCATTGCCGGTGCCGCGTTTCTGGCAACATCGCTAGAGGCACCGAAGGGAACCCTCTTTAAACTCTAGCAAACCGCTACCATGTGGCTGCTTGCAGATCGAAGACCTTGATCTGCTATGCACCTGCAGACCTGAGGCGCGATCCTTGAATTGGCTATCGCCGTAGAACATTGGTGGGCTCGGCAGGACTCGAACCTGCAGCCAGACCGTTATGAGCGACGTTACCGACCCGGGAAAGCCCGCAAAATCTGACGACTAGCGTTCCGTTCGACGACGTTTGTTCTCGTTTGGTTGCGGCGTATCGTTGGTCAATCGTTGGTCAAGGGATGCTTGCCAGGCGACCGGGATTGACGTGATACGACAAGATTACTCGGCCTTTGGCTCCTCGCTAGCTGCTTCAACGGCTCTACTGACGGATCTCATAAACGGGGGGATCCGGTCACGCTTATACTGCGTCATTGATTCATGGCGACCCGCTTCCATCTCAGCCATTAGTGCCCGGGCCGCCGCCTCTTGCTGCGGATTCAAAGGCTTTGCTAAGATGTCACCGAACGTCGAAATATACTGACGCTCGACACCGGCGAATGAAAAGTCATTTTCCCATCCGTTGGATAGCGCATATTCGACGATAAGCATACATTTTTCCGGAATTTCTCGACCTTTACGGAATTGGCTGTAAAGCCAAAGAACGACATCTACAATTTGGATGCCGGGACTTGATTGATCCTCCTTTACTTCAAACTGGCTACCAGAGACTCTCTGAACGGTATGGGTTTCTCCGGCCCAATTAAATTCTTCCGGTGGCGCATTGGAGAGCAGCTCATGCCACTGCTTAAGAATAGGCTCAAATTCACTTTGACGATCATGAGAAATCCTCGCGACCTTCTTTCCACGGTCTTTCGAGTATTGCTCCAGCCCATGAAGAAGATTTAGGAACGCAACAAAATTCGGCAGATGACCCTGACGAGCTATTTTTCTATCGGTATGAATCTGAATAGACTCCGGATTGGCTCGAGCCCAATCCAGACCTTCCCCTAAAATCTCTCGCGATCTCGCGTCCGGAACATTTAACAGATTTCCGTGCAGCCGCGCACAAATTCGTGGGAGCATCTCATAGGCTTTCTTCTCGTTTGGTTCCAGAATGCACTCCCAAAATAGCCTTCCGGTCTCTTCATCGATTGCGGTCGATAGCTTAAAGGCAAGAATAATTCGAAAGGGACGAAGATTGTAATGATGCCACCCGACCGCCGCGTTTTCACCAGAGTCGAAAAGAGAGTCGAACACCTTAGTAGCAAGAAGATATTTCTTTTCGACGCGAGCGAAAAAGAAATTCGCCCTGATCCTGTTCAGCAGTGACAATAGGTCATCAGCGATAGCATCGATCCTACCGAGCCCGAGTTCGCCACCATGGAGATTAGCGACGCCAATCTTCTTGGCTATGTCAGCAACGGCAGAGGCATGCGCACGGTCAAAATCACCTCGCGTAATAAGTGCCCCTGTCACGAAATCGGGCTGGTTCTCGTCAAATACATTGTTGCCTGTATTTCCGGTTTCATCGACATATGCATACAGAGGAATTTTCGACTGCCCCACCTTGTGTTTCCTTGATTTCGATACCGTCCTTACCGAAACGCTCTGCATACCCAGCTAGAAGACTGCCGTAGTTGTCGATTGTCCCCCAACACTGCCGCAGATTCCGCGCCCATCCTTAAACTAGCATTTCAACCCAAAGGGGTGGATTTCGGGCACAACTTTATTTTTGTTCCCCAATTGTTCCAATTGGGCCTATCATTTTGGTTTGGGAACCGAGTCGTGAATCGTAGGCCAGAAGATGACGCACCAAGATACAGTCCGCGCACTCGCCTCTTTATTCCGCGCTTCGAATGAAGCACGACCGATACTTCTACTGGGAGCGGGGGCTTCCTTCTCCTCAGGTGTCCCCCTTGCTGCTGAAAGCGTTCGTCGCATGGCGCGGCGCGTATACGCAGAAAGGGTCTTGGGCGGCTCAGTCCCGCCCGAGCAAGTTCGCCTTAGCGAATGGACGACTTGGCTCCATAACCATCCCTGGTTCATCAAAGGCGAAGACCGCCTTGCGGAAAACTTTCCGCTAGTGGTCAAACATCTGCTAACGCCGCGTGAGTATCGGGCGCGCATTCTGCGTGACCTCTTCCAGCCGACAAACGGCATTGGCCCTGGCTACAAGAGCCTTGCCACCCTCGTGCTCAAAGGGTTGGTCCGCACAGTGTTGACCACAAACTTCGACACGACGCTGACTATCGCGCTTAACGAACTGCGCCCGCATATCCCGCTTATCGCCGAAGTGAACCGCCATCCGGGCGATTTGCAGGAATTTACGATTTTCAACCGCGCTCAAATCGTCTGGCTGCACGGCAAAGCTGAGCAATACAGCGACAAGAATGCCGAGGGTGAAGTCGACAAACTCGACCCATCACTTATCGACAAGCTCGTGCCGATGCTGGCCGACGCGCCATTAATTGTAGCCGGTTATCGGGGTGCCGAGCCTTCTATTGTGGAATCGTTGTTGGCGGACAATCTCAATCGCGCCAACGAGTTTCGCAACGGCATATTCTGGTGCATTCGGGTGGGCGAGACGACTCATCCTAGCGTCGATTCCCTACGTCGCCATCTCGACGGCAACTTCAACTTGCTTGAGATTTCGAACTTCGACGACTTGTTCACTGACCTTGCCCGCGAGCTTGCCAACGAAGACCTATATCCGACCGCGCAACACGCGGAAAACGCCCGGGCAGAACTCGCTTTCGATGACCGCCCCTGCACATCGGCGACAATGGACGACCTCGACCACGACCAAATGCTCGCGGTCATGCGGGAATACTGCGCTAAGCTCGGCCGCGCGCCGGTCACCACAGAAACGTTGCCGAGCCTTTTGCGTGAACAAGAACTGCTGGTCGAGGTCGATAATGTCGAGACGCCTACCAATGGCTGCGTGTTGCTATTCGCAAAAGAGCCCCAGAACTTCTTTCCCCATGCGTACATTTCCGCAACGATTTCGGGCAAAAAACGCAGCAATTTCCGGGGTAATTTGCTCAAGCAACACACCGACCTACTGGCTTGGTTGCATGAAGAAGAAGTCAATCCGCTGCTCAAGGTGAAGCGCGGTGCAAAACATGACAAAACGCCCGCCTATCCGTCCCGGGCATTGGTCGAGCTGACCGTCAACATGCTGGTGCATCGCGATTACGAGCGCACCGAAAGCGCGAGCATCAACGTGGACCCCGGGGTTTCCATTACCTTCCGCAATCCCGGCGCACTTCTCGATTCCGTCGCAAGCCGTGTTGTCCTCGATGACGACGGACATTTCCGTGCCGTTCCGAATGTCAGCGACATGCGCAACCGCGCGCTGTGCGACGTGTTCTTTGGTATCGCCGCTATGGAGCGCGAAGGTAGCGGACTTACAGACGTGGAGGAGTTAGCACGCGACCACGGCGGGGACACTAGCTTCACCCATGACTCCAAGGCTGCCGCTTTCATCGCCAGGGTTCTCCAGCCGATTGCCTCAAGCGGCTCGAAAACAACGGCTCGGGATGACCGTCCGACCGGCACCTATGTATTCAATGTGCTGCCCTTTGCGTCGATGCCAGACGGCGTTTCTATCCTCAAAATCCGCGACCGGTTGCCGCCGCAGGATATTCTCGACGAAGCCGGGACCTTCTTGTTTTTCGACCGCTCAAAGGAGCTGTGGAGCTTTGCTCCGCTGCCGCTTCTAACGACCATGTTCGGCGATTATTGCGACCCCAAGACCAGCGCCCGCCTCGCCCGGGGCGACATCGAAGCGAACCCGGACCATCGGCGCATTTTGTCCTGGCTTCTGCGCAAGCATTTTGAGCGACATTTGCGCGTCTTCGAACAGCAAGGGTTCATCCTTGAGGGCGACCGGAAACGGAAACGTGCCTATTTCGAGGGCCGTGACGGCAAACCGAGAAAGTTCACCTACGATACGCCCCGCCGCAAAGGGATCGTCCGCGAAGTGGTCAAAAAGCGGGGCGACGAGTTGCGGCCTTGGTTTGAAAACGAAGGCATTGGTTACGAGATTACTCAGCTCGATGATGTCTGGGGCGTGCGCGTGAAGCCGTTCTATATGTTCACCGGCAGGGATGCGCGAAAACCTCTACCCGCCTTCGCCCGCACGGCGCGCGCAACACGACGCATGAAGCTCGACCGCAACAAGAATGTCGAAGATGACCTGACGTTCTGGGCGCGCTTTCTGAGCGAAAACAAGCCGACGATTAATATCGGTCAAAATCACATCGATGACCTGATTTTGGAAGGCCAGTTCTTCACGGTCGAAATTCCCGAACAAGGCTTACTGAGAGACGACGATGAAGATTCAAATCGAATGCCTGCCTGAACCCAAGCTGGCCTTCGGCCAGGGTAAAACCGGCTTAGAGCCCCGGCGGCTTCTAGCTAAAGCTGGGCCAGCGGATGCTGGCCGCCTGACCAACGTTCGTTTGGCGTTGGTCGGCACCGCGCCCGATGTTGACGCGGCCAAGCCGTGGCTACTTAAGCTCAACGGTTTCTTGCCAGCGAATGAAGGCAATTCCGCGCGTTACCGCGAGTGGCCCGGCGCACCGTCGGCGTTGGGCATTCAATTCTCGGTCGATGATACGTTTGTTCGGCGCGTGGACGAACAGCGTTTGCAATTGGCGCGCGCCAAGGGTCTCGAATCCAAAGAAGGGTTTGAGGACCTTCTTGATTTGTTTGACAATCGCATCAAAGGATTACTCGGTGACAACCGACCGGACTGCATAGTTGTTTGTCTATCAGACGAGGCAGCCGACTTGCGCGTAGAAAACCCGGGACTAACGGCAGCAGAGCGCCGCGCCCTAGAACAACTACGGGCCGAAGAAGAGAGCCAACAAATGAACCTCTTTACGCCGACGCCGGAGGAACTAAAGGCCGCCGAAGAGTTGCGTATGCAAGCGGACGATTTACTGTTTCGGACATTTTATCGCGCTCTGAAAGCTCGCGCACAACAGCATGTCAACGCGGTTCCGATTCAAATTCTTCGGCGAGAGACAGTCGATAGACCTCATGATAAAGGGCAGAGTCTTGCGACGCGGGCCTGGAACATCAGCAGCGCACTTTACTACAAGGCTGGCGGCCTTCCTTGGCGTCCGGCTGACTTGCCGGAGAACACTTGTTTTGTCGGCATCTCGTTCCACCACCTAAAGAGGCGCACTGGTAGCTTGGTATACGCGAGTGTCGCTCAAGCGTTTTCGACGGATGTTGAGCCGTTCACCCTTAAAGGGGCCACCATTGACCACAATCAGCGACACGATAAGCAACCATACTTGAACGAAGCGCAAGCCACTGAGTTGCTACGCAGCGTGCTCGATCAGTACGAGGCGCAATCAGGCATGGTTCCAGCGCGCGTCGTTATCCACAAGACGACGATGTATCACGCCGAGGAAGAGCGGGGCTTCCGGATCGCCACACATGACCGCGTTCCAACATGTGATTTGATTTGGATGAGAAGCACGCCATTTCGTCTCATTCGTAAAGGCATGCAAGAGCCGTGGCGCGGAACGCTGTGTAAGGTCGGCAGTGAAACGTATTTGTTTACGAGTGGGTTCGTGCCGTGGTGGAACGAGTACCCCGGTCCACATATTCCTGCACCAATTGAGATTGGCGCATCGGGAGAGACAGATATTCGCCAGCGCGCGTCAGAAATTCTCGCTCTGACGAAAATGAATTGGAATAGCACCGAAGGAATGTCACGCTATCCGATCACTCTGTCTTTCGCCAAGCGAGTGGGACAGCTAATGAGCGAATTGTCGGAAAACCAAGCACCTAACCCTTCCTATCGCTTTCATATGTGAATGCTTATGATTGCGCGAAAAGAGCAGCCATTTCACACTGATGAACAAAGTAGCATTTTTGCACATGATCAAAAGTATTTGCGAAGTATAGACCATTTCAAAGATTGAGCTTGGGCACCTTTTCCAATTCGCGCTGAAGTGCGCTGATAGGAAACTCACCATAGCTATCGGCCACCGTCCTTCGCTGGTGCCCAACAATCGCGTCCACAATATCGGTCGCTAATCCGTGACGACGAGCAGCCGTCTTAAGGCGGTGTCGCCAGGAATGATTCGGCGAAATCCGGCTATCAGTAATCCCAAGATCTCGCACCCATCGCCCCAGGACTTTCGTTCCATTGCCACCTCGGCTGCCAAATCGATCGGGCGACAGGTCCGGGAAGAGCGGCCCAGCTTTCCGCTTGCGGACAAAATCAAGAATTCCTTCATCCAGAATAGCTGAATGGAGCGGTACGAGACGCTCGGAGCTGATGTTCTTTAGCGAGCCAGCTTCCGCCGTGAAGGCAAGGCACCAGATCCCCTCGACCTCGCGCACATCCTCAGCACGCAATTGGCAGATCTCGGAGACGCGAGCGCCAGTGTAAGCACAAAGCCAAGGTACCCACCGACGAAAGCCCACCTTCTGAGTGCGGGCAGCTCGCAACAATAGAATAGCCTCTTCGTCAGTGTAGCCACGTCGGCGTTCTGAGGGCTTAGCCTTCACATCGATTGTGATCCGCTCTGCCACGTTCTTTGTGAGACGTCGATTATCGACGCCCCACCCGAACACAGCCCGGATGGGAGCCAGGCGGCTATCCCGGATACTTTTTGCCTTAAGACCACTTTCGATAAGGGCGGCTTTCCATCGAACGACATCGTCGGCCGTCACGCGCTGGGCTTCGTCGTGACCGAGAAATTTTGCAAACTGGCCAAAGACCTTCGTCCAGCTGTAAATTGTCTTCTCTGCCGGCTTGTTCTCTTTGGCCCAGCCCTCAAGCAGTTCTTTGAACGTTACCCTCCGCTGCTGAGGGGAATGCTGGACGTCAATCGCATTCACAGCGCCGTCGACTGGAGCGCCAATATACGACCCATTCGCATAGCGCTGGAGGGTTCGGCTTGCCCGCTGCATCGCCGCGGCGACAGTCCGCATGAGAGTGAAACGACTATTAACATCAACGACTAAGCCGTCGGATGCAATGATCTCGTCCGCCCGGCTCTCGCAGTAAGCGCGCATCGCGGCGCGCTTCGCATCTGTTGCATCGACAAAAAAATATGCCTTCTTGTCGGCCTCGGTCGAACCAGCACCCGGTATTGACGGCGCGCGCGCCTCCCACAGCAGATCGCCGAGGGTCGCATCCCATTCGTGACCGCTATGCTGGGATGGGTTTTCAAGGTACCTAGCAAGGTGGGCGTCGTGAATGCGCACGGCGATTTCATGCGCTTCTCGCTCGGTGAGGACCCGGGGACCCGCGCGGAGGTTCGCCCATCGTTTATCTAGTTCCACAAGGACCGCAGCTAGCCGTTGCTTGGCTTCTGCGGGATCCCGGGTTTCGAGACTGCGCTTCTCCTCGCGCTTCCCGAGCTGGGTCCGCAGATCGTCCGGGACCCGCTTGCGCAGCCAGTACATGCCTGTCTTGGGATGCTTCCAAGGACGTGTCATTGCCAAAGCCATGTGTACCACCCGTGTGTACCACTCGGGCGGCGCTAAGTCCCTGAAAAATTGAAGAGACTTCTAAATCAATGGCTTAAAGAAGGCTTGGCGGAGAGGGAGGGATTCGAACCCCCGATACGGTTGCCCGTATGCCGCATTTCGAGTGCGGTGCTTTCAACCGCTCAGCCACCTCTCCGGAGCCCGCTCGGGCCTCAAAAGGCCCCAATTGGACGGCGCTATCTAACCAACAGAAGCGAGACAAACAAGGGCCGCGAAGCGTATATATGGGCGGCCTTAAGAATTCGGCACCAGACACCCAGCCTATGCCAGCCAGTTCCCGATTTGCCGGCCTGCGCAAGGAACTCCGTCCGCTATTGCTGACGACAATCCTGGTCGTTATCGTTTCGCTGGTCATTTTCGGCGTCGTCTGGACCACCGGGCTGACGCGCGGCTCGGTGCTCTACCTCATTCCCGTGATCATCGCCGCCACGCGCTGGGGCATCATCTCGTCGCTCTATGCCGCCGCCGCCGGAGTGCTGTGTTCGGCCTTCTTCTTTTTCCAGCCGCTCTACAGCTTCCGCATCCGCGACCCGCAGGAATTCATCAACCTCATCCTGTTCGTTTTCGTCGCCATCCTGGTGAGCCAGTTGGCGGCCCGCCTCAAGGGGCAATTGGAGATCGCACGCCGGCGTGAGATCGACATGCGCGATCTCTACGCCTTCTCGCGCCGGCTCGCCGTCGCTTTCGATGTGTCCGATATTCAGTCCGCGATCGAAGATCACCTCTCCGCGGCCATTCAGCGCCAGGTGGTCCTGTTCGCCAATGCGCGCGATGCCGCGGCAGCCGCGCAGCGGTCGGGCGCCGCGCTTCCCCAGCACGTGTTCGCGCAAATCGCCGCGTTCGACCAGGCCGGCGCGGCGAAGGACGGCCGGGTGGGCGTCACCAGCGTCACGGCGACCAACGGCGATATCTGGCTGGTGCGGCAGGTGTCGCCGAAGAGCCCGGAGTTCGGCGTGGTCGCCATCAATCTTGGTCAACCGTCCATCAACAACATCGACGATATGCGGGTACGGGTCGATAATGTCCTCGCCGACGCGACCGCGACCCTGGAACGCCTCGGCATCGCGCAAGCCATCACCGAAGCGCGGATGCGTTCGCAGACCGATCAGTTGCGTGAAGCACTGATCGGTTCGGTGAGCCACGAGCTGCGCACGCCGCTCGCCTCCATTCTCGGCGCCGCCACGGTACTCAGCGGCGCGCCGGCGCTCGCCGGAGAACCGAAGCTGCAGGCCCTGGTTTCGGACGTCCGCACCGAAGCCGAACGTCTTAACGACGACATCCAGAATCTAATCGACTCCACGCGCATTTCCTCGAACGGCGTCAAACCCAGCCTGGAATGGGCCGATCCGCGCGACATTCTCGACAGCGCGCTGGAGCGTTGTCGCAAGCGGCTCGCCGGCCACAAGCTCGTGCTCAACATGCCGGACGATCTGCCTCTGGTGCACGTCGATCCGGTGCTGGTGAAGCAGGCGCTGGTGCAGATCTTCGACAATGCCGGCAAATATTCGCCGGCCGGCACGACCATCACGATCGCCGCGCGCGCCCGTGACAGCCGCATGATCCTGAGCGTCAGCGATCAGGGCGCAGGCCTCACCGCCACCGAACAAATTCAGATCTGGGATCGCTTCGCGCGCGGCGAGCGCGTCGCTGCGGCGACCAGCGGCTCCGGTCTCGGTCTCTGGATCGCCAAGTCCTTTATCGCCGCCAATGGCGGCCAGATGAATGCCGTCAGCGACGGCCCCGGCAAGGGCACGACGATGGCGGTCGAACTACCGGTGGCGCAAGCCGCCGTTCACCCCATGGAAAGCGATACCGATGAGTGAGCCCTCCCCGATTGTCCTGATCGTCGACGACGAAATCCAGATCCGGCGCTTCCTGCGTACCGGTTTCGAACTCAACGGCTTCGTCGTGCACGAGGCCGGCACTGGCGCCGAGGCGATCCGCGCCGCGACCTTGCGGCCGATCGATATCGTGATCGTCGATCTCGGCCTGCCCGACATGGACGGCTCCGAGGTCGTCGAGCGCATCCGCTCCTGGTCGACGGTGCCGATCATCGTCCTGTCGGTGCGCTCCACCGAAGCGCAGAAGGTGCGGCTGCTCGAAATCGGCGCCGACGACTATGTGGTGAAACCTTTCGGCATCGCCGAACTGATGGCCCGCGTGCGTGTCGCGCTGCGCCGCCAGTCGCGCGCCGCTTCCGGCGAGCCATCCGTCAAGGTCGGGCCGCTGACCATCGATCTCGCGGCCCGGGCGGTCATGCTCAACGGCCAGCGCCTGACGCTGACGCCGAAGGAGTACCGGCTGTTGCAGGTGCTCGCCCAGCACGCCGGCAACGTCGTCACCCACCAGCACCTGCTCAAGGAGGTCTGGGGCTCGATCCACATGCAGGACACGCACTACCTGCGCATCTTCGTTCGCAAGCTGCGCCAGAAGATCGAGCCGACCCCGGACTCGCCGAAGATCCTGATCACAGAACTGGGCGTCGGATATCGCCTGGCCCATAATAGCGAGGCCGATAACGGCGCGCCGGCGCCGGTCCCGGTGTCCTGACGGGTTAAGCACGCGCCGGTCGGAACGGCCCGCCGAGCGCCGAAATCTCTTTGTTTCCTTGACATTTGCCGCATTTTCCCGGCATAAACCGCCTGTCTGCGGGCCTTTTTAGGTCCGCATACTTGTTCAGGGCGCCTAAGCCCCTGGATTCAAACGCAAAACAAGACTGACAAGAAGCCGGTCCAGGGCCTCCGGGCGCTGAGACGCGGATTTGAACACGAAGGAAAAAAACGATGTTCGCAGTCATCAAAGCCGGCGGTAAGCAGTACCGCGTCGCGGCCGAAGATGTGATCCGGATCGACCGCCAGGCGGGCGAACCGGGCGAAGTGATTGAATTTGGTGAAGTTTTGCTGGTCGGCGGAGACAATCCGCAGGTCGGCGTGCCGACCGTGTCGGGTGCGACCGTGGCCGGCGTAGTGCTCAACCATGAGCGCGGCGACAAGGTCATCGCATTCAAGAAGCGCCGCCGCAAGAATTCGCGCCGCAAGCGCGGGTTCCGGCACGAATTCTCGGTGATCCGCATCACCGAAATCCTGACCGATGGCAAGAAGCCGTCGAAGACGCCGCCGGAAAAGCCGAAGCGCGTCGCCAAGCCGAAGGCTGAAGGCGATGCCGCCCCGGCCGAGAAGAAGAAGGCTGCGAAAAAGCCGGCCAAAAAGGCCGAATAAGCAGCCGGCGGCTCTGAGCCGCGGCAAAAAGGCCACGATGCGGCGAAACATGGTTCGCCGCGGCGAAAGGTAAGAATTAGTGACGTGATTCCGACAAGGAATCGGTGTAGCAAGTAACGGAATTCGAGAGAGCTTTTAGCTATGGCGCACAAAAAAGCAGGCGGTTCATCCCGCAACGGCCGCGACTCAGACGGTCGCCGTCTTGGTCTGAAGAAGTCCGGTGGTCAGCTCGCGACCGCCGGCAACATCATTGCGCGTCAGCGCGGCACCGTGTGGCATCCCGGCCGTAATGTAGGCATGGGCAAAGATCACACGCTGTTCGCACTCGTCGATGGAAAAGTTCAGTTCGCTACCAAAGCTAAAGGCCGCACGTACATTTCGGTTGTCCCGACGATGGAAGCCGCGGCTGAATAAACGGTAGACCAAATATCGAGGTCTGCCGGTCACCAAGTCAAACCGGCAGGGCTCATCGAGGCTCTGAGAGGGGGAGACGGGTGACCGGCTCCCCCTCTTCGCTTTTTGGACTCGGGAGTGGCCCGGGTCCGTGACCGGAGCCTGAGCCATGACCCTGCTGGAAGAGATACCCACCGAGAGCTTCCGCGAAGCGAGTATCCCCGTCCTCGAGACCGAGCGGCTTGTTATGCGCGCGCCGCGTCTCGCGGACGCTAAAACGGTATCGATGCTCGCAGCCGACCGTCGCATTGCCGAAAACACCGCGCGTATTCCGCATCCGTATCGATTGACAGATGCCGAGAATTTCATTGCCGGCGCCAATAAGCCGGGAGGCGAGCAGGTCTATCTCATCACGCTGCGGGACAAGGCGGTGATCGGCGCCTGCAGCATCGCGCAGCAGGACGGCGCGCCGGAGATCGGCTACTGGCTCGGCGTCGAGCATTGGGGCAAGGGCTACGCCACCGAGGCGGTGCACGCGCTCATCGACTATGCCTTCACCGATCTCGGCTACGACGCCTTGCATGCCGGTGCGCGGGTGACCAACCCGGCGTCACGCCGCGTGCTGGAGAAGTGCGGCTTCCAATGGACCGGTGTCGGGCTCTACCGCATCCACTCGATCAAGTCGTCGGCGCCGATCGATCGCTTCCGGCTCGAGCAGCGCATCTGGGCGGCGCTCAAGGGCTGGGCCGCGTTCAAGCGGGTGTCGTAAGGCGGTGGATGGAGACATGACATGTATCAACCTCCGCACTTCCGCGAAGACCGGCTCGACGTCCTGC
>JAFECJ010000017.1 GCA_018242205.1 Pseudomonadota bacterium | reverse complement strand
AGAAAGGAATCCATCGGCAGGGTGACGGCATAGAAAGCGGCTGCGTCGGGCACCGCCTCGGGAAGCCAGAATTGATGTGTGACGCCATCAACCTGCCAGATACCGTGCCAGCCATCGCCCGCGCGGCGCAGATCGAGGCCGGCGAGATGGGCCAGCATCAATATCGGTTCGGTGTCGCCGTCCTTATGTTCGACCGGCGACAACATCACCGCTTGCGGTTGAAGTTTCGGACTCCAGATCGGCGTCGGCCGGTCATGCGGCGCGTCGGGATCGCATGGGAAATCGCAACCCCCAGCGATCCGCGAACGCTTCAAGGTCACGGCCGGACGGTCCTCCGGTTAGTGCGATGGTCTGGAACTCCTGACGATAATCGTCATTCCGGCGCAGATATTCCCAAGCGAAACCGGCGGCCGAAATCTGCTTCGCGTGCCTGTATGCCGCCGGCGAACGCCAGTCGATGCTAAGCATGACGTCACCTCCCAAAGCCGAGGCGCGCAAGGCAGCGCCCAGCCCCTTAGAGGTTCAAAGATCGCTAGAAATATAGAAGCCGCTCAAAGAAGATACCTTGAGCAGCCAGCCCGATCATTCTTGGTTATTTTCTGCTTACACTATTTCGATGATTCCGCGAGACGCCCGCCCGCAAAAGTGCGGGCAAGGCGCTCCGGCTTTCATTGGCTGGAAAACACATGCACCTCGTCATGTGCGGTTTCGACTGTGAAAAACTCGCCGTTCATTTCAGCGTCACGGGCCATTGCTTTCCAATCAATGTAGTAGCGCAGCGCCTCGGGGATCGTGACGCCACTTTCGGCGGTCAAATCCTCCATGAAGTCGGCAAGGCTGGTGAACTGGCCGTGATAGCAGTCCCGCAAGGCGGTTTCGGCTTGGTCCATGTCATCGTCGCACTGATCCAGCAGGCCAGCGCCTAGCGCGCCATGCTCGGCGATGAAAGCGCCCATGCGTGCCACGGTGTCGATGCCGGCATATTCGCTGATCGTGACGCCCTCGAAGCCCTCATAATCATGGATGGCATATTCCTCCGCGTGCTCGATGGGGGACCGTGCGAGCATGGCCGCAATCTCGTCCCTGATTTCGTCCGCGTCCTGATCCGCCTCGATCCAAGCCCCATGCAGATAGCCGTTATTGTAGGCGGCAAGGCAGGCGACATAGATGCGGGGATTGCTGTCGGAAAGGTTGGTCATGTCTCTGATCCTCGGGTTTGGGGTTCAGAGCAGCGCAGCGCCGCTCCTGAACCCTTGCCCGGCGGCGAGCCACGGGTAGCAAGGCGCAGGAGAAGTCTTTGGCACCGTGGAATAAATGGAGGGGACCCGCTTGCGGGGAGCGGGCCGTTTATGCCGCGAAAGGCCGGAGAGTTTTCTTGCGCCGCGCGAGGGCAACGCCCTTAGCAATTTTCTTCGTAACGATCAGATGAGACGCGGCGGCAGCCGCGCCGGCCCGGAGGCGAACGCGCTACCACATTGCGCTGTAGAGAGCCGGAGAGCCGCCAGTGACAAAGCCCCGGCGCTTTAGCGCCGGGTCCGCAGAAACACATGGTGAAAACGTATCGACCGGAAACCCATTGTAATACCATTGGTTTCCGGTCGATTCTCGGTCCCTGATTTATAGGGCTATGGAGTAAACGTAGTTGTCATCTTCACCCGGTGGGGCGCGCCACTACCTCCCCCGCTCCTTCTCCATCGCATCCTTGAGCACGGCGATGACACGCTTGTCGGCCATCTGCGCGACGTTGAAGCGCATGAAGGCGGCGGCCGCTTGCGACACGCTGAACACATTGCCGGGCGCGAGCACGACGCCGTCGGCCATCGAGCGCCGCGCCAGCGCCGCGGAATCGACGCCCTCCGGCAGCCGGCACCACAGATAATAGCCGCCGCGCGGCATCAGCCACGGCACGATGTCGAGCGGCGCGAGGCGCTGCGCGACATCCTTGCGGGCCCGCACCAGGCGGCGGCGCACCTCCTCCATGTGTTTGCGATAGCTGCCGCCGGCGAGCACGCCGGCGATCAGGTCGGTCGCCACCGGGCTCGGCCCGGCAAAGCCCGTGGCGATCTGCAGATCGGTGAGGCCCTCGATCCAGTCGGCGCGCGCGGCGATGTAGCCGCAGCGCACCGAGGCCGACAAAGTCTTGGAGAAGCTGCCAATGCGGATGACCCGGCTCAATCCATCCGGCACGGCGAGGCGCGCCGACGGCGACGGCGACGGATCGAAATCGGCGAAGATCTCGTCCTCGACGATGGTCAGTTCATGCGCCGCCGCGGCGCTGAGCACGCGATAGGCGGTCTGCGACGAGAGACTCGCGCCGGTCGGATTGTGCAGGCCGGCATTCGTGACATAGAGCCGCGGCCGCTCGCTTGCGACAATGCTTTCGAAAGCGTCGATATCGGGCCCCGTGGGCGTATACGGCACGCCGACGACCTTGACTTGATGCGCGCGGAGCAGCGCGAGGAAATTGAAGTAGCACGGATCGTCGACCAGCACGGTGTCGCCGGGGCGCAGCAGCATGCGGCAGACGAGATCGATCGCCCGGGTGCCCGAGTCGGTCAGCATCACTTGGTCTGGCGCGACATCGAGGCCTTCTTCGGCGAAGCGCGCAATCAACAAACGGCGCAAGGCGGGCGAGCCGCGCGTGCTGCCGTAGTCGCACAGCAGGGCGTCGCTGGCGTGCGACAGTTTGCGCAGCCGCTTGCGCAATGCGGCGTGCGGCATCCAGTCGGCCGGCAACCAGCCGCAGCCCGGCTTGAGCACGGCGGCTTCGGAGTCGAGCGACTGTCGCGACACCCAAAACGGATCGACGTCGCGGGCGCGCGGCGCGCCAAGTTCGGCGAGCACCAAAGGCGGCTGATGATGGCCGGTGACGTAGAAGCCCGAGCCCGGCCGGGCGCGGATGACGCCCTCGGCGGCCAGACGATCGTAAGCCTCGACCACCGTCGACGGCGACACACCCATGGTAGACGCGAAACGACGGATCGACGGCAGCCGGTCGCCGGGCGACAGCGCACGGCCGGCAATGCGGCTGCGCACCTCCTGCATCAGCGTCTCGGTGCGGGTCATCGCGCCTGGGTCCATATCCGCCTCCGTCGGCCGTATGGGTTATGTGAGCCATACAGTTTAGCGTAATTGTACTGCACTGTGCGTTCCGGCAACAGCCGCCGCCGGCTACCAAACGGCCATGGAACGAAGCACCGCAGGCTGGGGCAGCGGACTCCTCGGCGTCATCATCTTCAGCGGCTCGCTGCCGGCGACGCGGCTCGCCGTGCACGACCTGTCGCCTTTGTTTCTCACCTCGGCGCGGGCCGTGATCGCGGCTTTGCTCGGCGTGGCGTTGCTCGCCGCGTTACGCCAGACGCGACCGACACGCAGCGATCTTGTCTCGCTCATCCTCGTCGCCGCCGGTGTCGTCGTCGGCTTTCCGCTGCTGACCGCGCTGGCGCTGCAGCACATCAGCGCTGCGCATTCCATCGTGTTCATCGGCCTGCTGCCGCTCGCCACCGCCTTTTTCGGCGTGCTGCGCGGCGGCGAACGGCCGAAGCCGGCGCTGTGGCTGTTCTCGATTGTCGGCGCCGCGACGGTCGCCGGCTTCGCGCTGTCGCAAAGTGGCGCCGGCTCGCTGACCGGCGACCTGTTGATGGTCGCGGCCATTGTACTGTGCGGGCTTGGCTATGCCGAAGGCGCGACCTTGTCGCGCCGGCTTGGCGGCTGGCAGGTGATTTCCTGGGCGCTGCTGCTGTCGCTGCCCTTCATGGGCGCGATCATGCTGTTCACGCTTCCGGTCGAATGGAGCGCGATCGGCGTGCCGGCCTGGCTCGGGCTTGCTTACGTATCGCTGTTCAGCATGCTGATCGGCTTCGTGTTCTGGTATCGCGGCCTGGCGCTCGGCGGCATCGCCGGCGTCAGCCAGCTTCAGTTGCTACAGCCGTTCTTCGGCCTGACACTCGCCGGCCTCATACTGCACGAGCCGATCGCCTGGACCATGATCGCCTCGACGATCGTCGTCGTCGCCTGCGTCGCAGGCGCCAAAAGGTTTTCGTGAACCGCCGCTAAATCAACTTCGCCGCCGCCAGATCGCGCATCAGCGCCCGCGCGCCGTAGGTCCAGGGCGGGCAATCCGGCGCGTATTTGACGCGGTTGACCAGCGCGCCCAGTTTCTCAGACGAAATCGTGACCATGTCGCCGATCTTGTGAGTGAAGCCCTGGCCCGCTTCGCCGCGGTCCTTCGACGGCACGAACATGGTGCCGAGATAGAGGACGATGCCGTCGGGATACTGGTGATGCGGGCCCATCGCCGCCGCCACCAGTTCTTCGGGCGAACGGCTGATCTCGGCCATCGAACTCGAACCTTCGAGATAGAAGCCGTCCGGGCCTTCGACGGTCAGATGCACCATCGCTTTCTTGACGTCGGCGATCGAGAAGGTGTCGTCGAACAGGCGGATGAACGGGCCGAGCGAGGCCGAGGCGTTGTTGTCCTTGGTCTTGCCGAGCAACAGCGCCGAGCGGCCTTCCATGTCGCGCAGGTTGACGTCGTTGCCGAGCGTGGCGCCGACGATGCGGCCGGTGCTGGCGGCGACGACCGCGACTTCCGGCTCCGGATTGTTCCAGGTCGAGGCCTCGAGCAGGCCGACATCGGCGCCGAAGCCGACCGACGACATCGGCTGGCACTTGGTGAACACTTCCGCGTCCGGGCCGATGCCGACTTCGAGATATTGCGACCAGGCGCCGCGCGCGATCAGCTTGGCCTTGATCGCCATGGCTTCCGGCGAGCCGGGCTTGAGCTTGGACAGATCCTCGCCGATCAGGCCATGGATGTCGGCGCGGATCGCCTCGGCCTTGTCGGCCGAGCCGCGTGCCTGCTCCTCGATGACGCGCTCGAGCAGGCTGACGACGAAGGTGACGCCCGCCGCCTTGACCGCGTGCAGATCGACCGGCGACAGCATGCGCACCGTGATGTCGGAGGCGCGCGACAAGCTGGCCGCGGTGATGGCATCGAGCGCGCCGAGCGTCTTGCCCCTGGCGGCGCGCACGTAGCCGGCCGGGTCCTGCATCTCACAGATGTCGCGCACCGTCGGCGCATGCGGCGAGGTGATATCGACGATGGCGCCCTCGCGCACGGTCACGACCAGCGGATGCGCGATGCCCGGTGCGTGGGCCCGGCCGAGGAATGTGCCGTGCTCCGGCAGCCGCATCGAGTGGTTGGGCATGATCGCTCCCTGTCTTGCTGCTTTGCGCGCGCTTTGATCGGCGCGACTTTATGTCGGCCCGGCCGGCCGCGCCAGCGCCGCGGCCGCTCCGGCATTCATCGCACGCATGGAGCACATACCGAATATCGATTTTGTCGCACCGCCGACCGTCCTTAAGGTCCTCGTCCGACGGGAACGAAGGGAGCCGCCGATGACCATTACCGAGACGACCGAAACGCTGGCGGCCGCCGACGGCTTCAAGCTGCAGGGCTTCCGCGCCCGGCCGGCCGGCGCCGTGCGCGGCGGGCTGATCATCCTGCAGGAAATCTTCGGCCTCACCGACCAGCTCAAGGGCGTGGTGCGGTCCTATGCGCAGGACGGCTACGACACGATCTGCCCCTGCGTCTATGACCGCGTCGCGCCGGGAACGGTGGTGCCGTTCAACGAGCCGGATCGCGGCCGCGACATGGCTTACGGTCTGCCGCTGGACAAAGTGATGCTCGACATCGCGGCGGCCGCGGCGTGCGTCAACAACCCGCACGGCGTCTCGGTGCTCGGCTTCTGCTGGGGCGGCGGCGTCATCGTCCGCGCCGCGGCCGAGTTGAACCTGCGCGGCGCCATCGCCTTCTACGGCACGCGGCTGCCGACCTATCTCGATCAGAAGCCGAAGTGCCCGCTGCTGTTCCACTTCGGCAAGACCGATCCGAACTCGACGCCGGAGATCATCGATCAGGTGCTCAAGGCGTTCCCGACCGCCGAAACCTTCAGCTACGACGCCGGGCACGCCTTCGCCAACGAAGTGCGGCCGGCTTATGTCGAACCGGCGGCCACGCTGGCGCGCAGCCGCACGCTGGAATTCCTCGCCAAGGTGCACGCCGCCTGAAGCGGCGGCATCACAGCGCGCCGTACACCGTCTTGACCTGGTCGCGCAGCCACAGGTGCTTGCGGTCGCGGTCGTAGCGGTTGTGCCAGACCATGGTCGTGGCGATGCCGCCAACGTCGATCGGCACCGGCCGTTTGGCCAAGCCGGCGGATTTGTGGAACACGTCGGCCGCCAGCTTGGTGAAGACACCGATCATATCGGTGGCGTTGAGCAGTTGCGGCACGGCGGTGAAATTCGTCACCGTCATCAAGGCGCGGCGCGCGAGGCCGTGCTCGCGCAAGAGATCGTCGAAGATCGCGGTGGGCTGCCCGGTCGCGCTCACGATCAGATGCGGATAGCTCAGGACGGCGTCGATGTCGAAGCGCGCACCGCGCCGCGCGATCGGATGATCGCGGCGATAGACGCAGAACAGGTGATCCTCGAGCAGGAACTCGGTGCGCAGGTGGTTCGGCGTGTCGTCGAAGGTGCCGAGCGCCAGATCGGCGCGGTCGTCTTCGAGCAGATCGAGCGCGGCCTGGCGATCGGCGGTCTGCACCTGCAACGGCATGTTCGGCGCAACGCGCTGGATGCGAGCGAACAGCTTCGGCAGCACCGCGATGCTCAGCCGGTCCGGCATGGTGACGCGAAACACGTTGACCGCGGTCGAGGGGTCGAACGACGGTTCCTGGGCCAGGCAGCTTTCGATCAGCGTGATCGATTCACGGAGCGGCATGCGGATGGCTTCGGCGCGCGGCGTCAGCACGAAACCGCCGGGACCGCGCACCAGGAGATCGTCGCCGAGCAGGATGCGCAGCCGCTGCAGGGCGTTGCTCACCGCCGGTTGCGAGCGGCCGAGGCGCCGGCCGGCGCGGGTCACGTTGCGCTCGGTAACCAGCGCATCCAGCACCTTGAGCAGGTTGAAGTCGAGATTGCTGAGATTCATGGCCGGCGGCCCTTCGATCGGCATTTGCCCGGTGAATGCCACGGATTGTTATTATCAATTTGGACAATAGGGAAGGCTTCTCTAAGCTGATCCGGACCGCCCGGCTTGCAGGCGAGAACCGGCGAAAAGACCGGCCCCAAGCCAGGAAACAACATCGAGGGAGGAAGAACGCCATGGCCATCAACCGCCGCACATTGATCGCCGCATTGGGCGCCGCGCCCGCCATCGGCCTGCTGCCGCGCACGGCCTTCGCCGCTTATCCCGATCGCGTCATCCACCTCATCGTGCCGTTCGCCGCCGGCGGCAACGCCGACATCGTCGGCCGCCTGGTCGGCGACGTCATGGGCAAGAGCCTCAAGCAGACGGTCGTGGTCGAAAACCGCGGCGGCGCCGGTGGCGGCGTCGGTGCTCAGGCCGTCGCCAAGGCCGAGCCGGATGGCTACACGCTGCTGGTCGGCTCGAACGGCCCGCTGACCATCAACCCGTTGATGCACACCAATCTCGGCTACGATCCGCAGACCGATTTCGCCGCCGTGGCGCTGACCAGCTACGTGCCGCATGCGCTGATCCTGACCAACAAGATCGAAGCCAAGAACATTCCCGAATTCGTCGCGCTGTCGAAGAAGACGCCGATGACCATCGGCACCAGCGGCGTCGGCTCCGCCTCGCACATGACGCTGGAGCGCTTCAAGGCGGCGACCGGCGCCAACATCACCCATGTGCCCTATCGCGGCGGCGGCGCGCTGATGCCCGACCTGATGGCCGGCACGATCAGCGGCGCCATGACCGAATTCTCCACCGCGCTGCAACTGCACAAGGGCGGCAAGGCGCACATCGTCGGCGTCGCCTCGGCGCATCGTTCGAAGCTGGCGCCGGATATCCCGACCTTCATCGATGGCGGCGTCAAGGATTTCACCGCGCAGAGCTATATCGGCATCGTCGCGCCGGCGAAGACGCCGCCGGCGGTGATCGCGCAGTTGCAGAAGGCGATCGCCGACGGCCTCAAGCCGGGCAGCCCCGCAGTCACGCGGCTCGAGGAACTCGGCGCCGAAATCGCCTCGCCCGAGCAGATGACGTCGGCCGGCTTCGCCGCCTTCATCAAGACCGACGCCGCCAACATGAAGAAGGCGGCGGACCTCGCCGGCATAAAGCCGAAATGAGCGGCATCCTGCCGGCAGGCGCCTGCGACTGCCACTGTCACGTCTTCGGTCCGGCTGCGCGGTTCCCTTACGCCGAACCGCGCAGTTACACGCCGGACGACGCGCCGCTGGAAGCCTATCTCGCGCTGCTCGACCGTCTCGGCTTCGACCGTGGCGTGCTGGTGCAACCCTCGGCCTATGGCCGCGACAACACCGCGATGCTCGACGCGCTGACCCGCGCGCCGGCGCGGCTGCGCGGCGTCGCCGTCGGCGGCGCCGAACTGAACGCGAATCTGCTCAAGGAATGGCACACCGCCGGCGTGCGCGGCCTGCGCGCCAATGAATTCCGCCGCGACGGCAAGCCGTATTATCAGAACGGCGTCGGGCTGAAGGACATCGAACCGTTCTACAAGACGATGGCCGATCTCGGCTGGCATGTGCAGCTCTGGATCGACACCCGCGATCTGCCGGACATGAGTGAGGCGCTCAAGCGCATTCCGATGCCGGTGGTGGTCGATCACATGGGCCGGCTCGAGCATCATCACGGCACGCACAACCCCGGTTTTCAGGCGCTGGTGCGCGGCGTTGGCGAGGGCCGGCTGTGGTCGAAGCTGTCGGGCACCTACCGGCTCGGCGCCACGCCGCCGGATTATCGCGAAGCCAAGCCGTTCCACGACGCGCTGGTCGCCGCCAATCCCGCGAACCTGGTGTGGGGCACCGACTGGCCGCATCCGCGGCCGGAAGGCCCGGTGCCGAACGCAGCGCGCCTGCGCGACGTGTTCCTCGACTGGACGCCCGACAAGGCTACGCGCCAGGCGATCCTCGTCGACAACCCGGCGCGGCTTTACGATTTCCCGGCGGTCTAGCTAGCGCTTCACACTCGCGATCACCCGATCGACCATCTGCGGCGCCAGGCCGCTGTAATTGGCCGGGTCGGTCATGCGCGCGATTGCCGCCTTGTCGAAGTGCTTGGTAACTTCCGGGTCGGCGGCGAGCACGGCGGCGAGCGTGCCGCCCTGCTCGTTGACCACGCGGCAGGCGGCATAGACGATGTCGTGCGCCTGCTGGCGGCCGATGTAAGGCGCCATCTGCATCATCACCGCTTCGGCGACGATGAGGCCGTTCGACATGCCGAGGTTCTGCGCCATACGCTTGTCGTCGACGATAAGGCCGCCGAGCGCGAACTTGGCCTGATGCAGCGCGCCGGCGGTGAGCACGAAGCTTTCGGGAATGGCAATCCATTCGGCGTGCCACGGCCCGGTGGCGCGTTCGAAATCCTGCACCATGGCATCGAGCATCAGGCCGGCATGCTGACGAACCGCTTTCGACGCCGCCAGCATCAGTTCCGACGAAATTGGATTGCGCTTCTGCGGCATGGTCGATGACGCGCCGCGACCCTTGACGAAGGGCTCATACACTTCGGCGAATTCGGTCGAGGCCATGATCATGATGTCGAGCGCGATCTTGCCGAGCGTGCCGGTGACCAGCGCCAGGAAATTGACCGCCTCGGCAAGACCGTCGCGGGCGACGTGCCAGGTCGAGACCGGCACGCCGAGTTTCAGTTCGGCGCACAAGGCTTCCTGCACGGCGAAACCTTTGTCACCGAGCGAGGCCAAGGTGCCGGCGGCGCCGGCAAATTGCCCGACTAGCACGCGCGGCTTCAGCTCCTCGAGCCGCGCGGCGTGGCGGTCGAACATGGCGAGCCAGATCGCCGCCTTGTAACCGAAGGTCACCGGCAGGGCCTGCTGCAGATGGGTGCGCCCGGCCATCGCGGTGTCGCGGTGTTTCCTGGCGAGATCGGCAAGGATGCCGCGCAGCGCGGCGATGTCCTGGCCAATCAGATCGAAGGCGGCGCGGATCTGCAGCACCACCGCGGTGTCCATGATGTCCTGGGTCGTGGCGCCCCAATGCACGTAGCGCCCAGCCTCGCCGCATTGCTTCACCAACTGATGCACCACCGGCAGGATCGGGTAGCCGACCAGGTCGGTTTCTTCGCGCAGCTTATCGACGTCGAACCTGGACGCGTCGGCCTTGGCGGCGATCTCGGCGGCGGCTTCCGCTGGGATGACGCCGACCTTGGCCTCGGCTTGGGCGAGCGCCACCTCGACCTCGACATAGCGCTCGATCAGCGCGCGGTTGGAGAAAACCTCGCGCATCGCCGCCGTGCCGAAGGCGTCGCGGAACAGAATGGAATCGATGACGGTGGTGGACGATGTCGCGCCGAGCATGAACGGGGTCTCCTGTTGCGGCGGTTTATGTCACATCGGACGCCGCCCGTCAGCGTTTCGAAAACCACATCGCCGGCCCGGCGCGCGGCACCGTTTCGCGGCCCTTGATCGAGATCATGGTGCGGTCACGTTCACGAGACACAATGATGGGCCGGTTAAATGCAACGCGGCCGCTCGGCGGCCGCCACCCTACCTTTCCCAACAGCGGGGTATCGACATGCGGTCTCTCGAGGGCAAGAAGGGGCTTGTGATCGGCATCGCCAACGAACACAGCCTGGCCTATGGCTGCGCCCGGCATTTTCACGCCGCCGGCGCGGATATTGCGGTCACCTACCTCAACGCCAAGGCCGAGCCTCATTTCAGGCCACTGGCCGACGCATTGGGCAGCAGCATCGTGATGCCCTGCAATGTCACCGCACCGGGACAAGTCGACGCCGTGTTCGAGCGGATCGCCAAGGACTGGGGCCGGCTCGATTTCGTCCTGCATTCCATCGCCTATGCGCCGCTACAGGACCTGCATGCGCGGATCATCGACTGCTCGGAAGCGGGCTTCAGCCTCGCCATGCAGGTGTCGGTGCATTCGTTCCTGCGCATGGCGCATCTCGCCGAACCGCTGATGGCGGGGGGTGGCGCGCTGCTGGCCATGAGCTACTACGGCGCCGAAAAGGCGGTGGCGCATTACAACCTCATGGGTCCGGTGAAAGCCGCGCTGGAAGCGTCGGTGCGCTATATGGCGGCCGAACTCGGCCCGCATCACATTCGGGTCAACGCGCTGTCGCCGGGACCGGTGCAAACGCGCGCCGCATCCGGCATCGAGCATTTCGACGCGCTCATCGATCGCGCCGCGAGCGAGGCACCCGAACACCGGCTCGTCAGCCTCGACGATGTCGGCGCCTATGCCGCCTTTCTGGTCAGCGACGACGCGCGCAACATCACGGGAAACATCAATTATGTCGATGCCGGCTACCATGTCCTCGGATAAGGACGAACCCGCAAACGGGCTGATCAGCAACCGCCCTTACGACGAACTCGCGGTCGGCGACAGCGCCAGCCTGTCGCACACGCTGACACGCGCGGACATCGATCTCTTCGCCATCATGTCCGGCGACATCAATCCCGCCCATGTCGACGAGGAATTCGCGCGCGGCGACATGTTCCACCACGTCATCGCCCACGGCATGTGGGGCGCGTCATTGATCTCGACCGTGCTCGGCACCGAACTGCCCGGGCCCGGCACCATCTATCTCGAGCAGACACTGAAATTCCGCGCGCCGATCTCGCCCGGCGAAACCGTGATCGCCAAGGTCACGTTTCGTGAGAAGGCGGACCGTCATCGCGTCACGCTCGACTGCGAGGTCAAAACGACGACCGGCACGGTGGCGATCGAAGGTAGCGCCCGCGTCATCGCGCCCACGACAAAGATCTCACGGCCGCGCACCGAGCTTCCGCGGATCAGGTTCGAAGAGTGACGGGGAGCGCTCAGGCGCGCGACGGGACGGCCGACGGCTCGAGCTCAAGGCCGGTCGCCATCTTGCGCGGCTGCGGCACGTAGGCATCGCCGAGCTGCACCATCGGCCGCGGATTGGCGACGATGGAACTCAGGCGATCGTGCAGCGCCTTGGCCGAGGTCGGCTTGACCAGGAATTCGTTGACGCCGGCATGCAGCGCCTGCACCACCGCGGAACGATGTCCCTGATTGGTCAGCATGATGATCGGCAAATTGGGACGCGGGAATACGCCGGGCGAGCGCACGATGCGCACGACTTCCATACCATTGAGGAGCGGCATGTCCCAGTCGAGCAGCATGACGTCGGGATCGCAATTGCGGATCTGCTCAAGCGCGGCGAGACCATCGGCCGCTTCCATCACCGACTTGGCGCCCAGATTGATCAGCATCATGCGCGTAACTTTACGCATATACGCGTTGCCGTCCACGACCAGGATGTTCAGACCCTGGATCATGGATTCGAGCGGACTTTTATTCATTGGCGCGCCTGACGAGCTTCCCATAACGCCACGCTAACGGCAAAACTCTGTCATTTCGCTAAGGCCGATCGCTCGAATTTTATCAATTCGCCGCGGCGACATCTGGTAACGCGCCATTTAGCTTACCAAATTGATAGCACCGTCGCGGCGGACAGACGGCCGCAACGGACAACGCCGAGGATTTTGCGTCATGAAACTGCCCGGACCGGATCACCCGATTACAATTTCACCCGAAAGCCAGCGTGTGCGCGTGCAATTCGGCGGCAAGATCGTCGCCGATACGACGCGGGCGCTGAGGCTGCGGGAAGCCAATTATCCGCCCGTTTACTATGTTCCGCGCGCCGACGCCGACATGGCCCTGCTGACGAGAACCGCGCACGGGACGCATTGCCCGTACAAGGGCGACGCCAGCTATTTCACGATTTCCGCCGACGGTCGCTGCGCCGACAACGCAGTGTGGAGCTACGAGACGCCCTACCCGGCGGTCGCCGAGATCAAGGACCATCTGGCGTTTTATCCGAACAAGGTGGACGAGATAAAAGTGGGGTGACGGCAGAGCCGCCCTTAATGCACCCTCGGGCCTTTGAGAAACTTGTTGCGGTCGGATGAATTGACGCGCACGTCGAAGGTGACGCCGTCGCGGTGCAGCGTCAGCGGCACTTCGACGCCGGCCGTGCCGAGACGCCAGATGGCGCGATAGAGTTCGCCGAGCGCCGTGACTTTCTCTCCCGCGACGGCAACGATCATGTCGCCGGTCTTTATCTCGGCGCGCGCCGCCGGTCCCTTGCTGGCGACGCCGACCGCGACCAGGCGGTCCTCGATCTCGGTGGTGAAGATGCCGAGCCAGGGCCGCAGCGGCCGGTTGACGCGGCCGAATTTCGTCAGATCGTCGAGGATCGGCTTCAACAGATCGATCGGGATCATCATGTTGAGATGCTCGCTGCGCGAGTCTTCGCCTTCGGCAACGCGCTCAATCTGCAGCGAACCGAGACCAACGAGCTCGCCGCGTGACGAGATCAATCCGGTGCCGCCCCAGTGCGGATGGGCGGGATACGTGAAGATGGCGTTGTCGAGCAGGTACTCCCAATAGCCGGCGAATTCCTGCCGCGCGGCCACGCGGCCGGCGAGCGAATGCGTGCGGCCGCCGGCCCCGCCGACCACGACGCGATCGCCGACATCGACGTCAGCCGACACGCCGAGCTGAAGCGTCGGCAGGCCGGGCCGGCCCAGGATCTGCACCAGACCGAAACCGGTTTCCTGATCGGCGCCGAGAGCGTGGCCTTCCATGACGCGGCCGTCCGACAGATGCAGCCAGATCGATTCCGCCTCGGTGATGAGATAACCGACGGTGAGCACCAGCCCGTCTCCGATCAGGACGCCGTTGCCGGCGCGCTCGATGCCGAGCGTGTCGGCGGTGAAGGCGTCGCTGGGAATGATCGAATGCAGGCCGACGATCGACGACAGGGCACGGTCGAGATCGTAGGAATAATCCTCGGGGCGCGGCTGCGCCGTCGGCGGTACCTTCCATTCAGCCAGCGAAGTCATAGGCGCCATCCCTGTGTCTTCGTGCAATATAAGCAGTATGATAGCGAGCGGAATGGCAGTGTGAAGCATAAATGCCGGGGCGCCATGCAGACATCGCGAAGGCATGGCCAAGGGGCGCCGGAACGACTAACTAGCAGTCATGACCGCACTCTCCGTCCTTGACCTGTCCCCCGTATCGGCGGGCTCGAGCGGCGCCCAGGCGCTGCGCAACTCGCTCGATCTGGCGCAACTGGCCGACCGGCTCGGCTATACGCGCTACTGGGTGGCCGAACATCACAACATGGCGATGATCGCCTCGTCGGCGCCGGACATCATGATCGGACAGATCGCCGCGGTGACGCCGCGCATTCGCGTCGGTTCCGGCGGCGTGATGCTACCCAACCATGCGCCGCTCACTGTGGCCGAACGCTTCAAGGTTCTCGAGGCGCTGTTTCCGGACCGCATCGATCTCGGCCTCGGCCGCGCGCCGGGCACCGATCAGGTCACCTCCTACGCGCTGCGCCGCCGCCAGAGCATCAGCGAGGAAGACGATTTCCTCGACCGTTTCTCCGAACTGATGGCGCTGGAGACGCGGCAGTTTCCGGAAGGTCACCCTTACAACAAAGTCTATGCCATGCCGGCGGAGGTGAAGCTGCCGCCGATCTTCCTGCTCGGCTCGTCCGACTACAGCGCGCAGCTCGCCGGCCAGATCGGCGCGGCTTTCGCCTTCGCCCACCACTTCGCAACCTTCCCGGCCGAAGAGGCGATGCGCATCTATCGGGCGAGTTTCAAACCGTCGGTCTCGCATGACAAGCCTTATGCCATTCTCGGCACGCACGTCGTCTGCGCCGACACCGATGAAGAGGCCGATCGCCTCGCCTCCACCGTCGATCTCAATCTCACCCGGCGCAACAAGGGCGAGTTCCTGCCGCTGGCGTCGCCGGAAGAGGCACTGGCCTATCCGTATTCGTCGGCCGAGCGCGCCCGCGTCGCACAGAACCGCCAGAAGTTGTCAGTCGGCTCGCCTGCGACGGTGAAGGCCAGGCTCGACGCATTGATAGCGGCGACCAAGGCCGACGAAGTCATGGTCACGACCATGATCTACGACCATCAGGCACGCCGGCGCTCATACGAACTCATCGCGCCGCTGTTCATCTAGCGTCTCGCGTCGTGCGGCGCGCGGTGCTAAGAGTGCCGCGGCGACGCCGACGTAATGGCTTTCAGAGGGAGGCTGCCTTGGGCACGAAGCTGACACTCACGACCAGCGACAAACATACGCTCGGCGCCTATCGCGCCGATCCCGCGGGCCAGGCGAAGGGCGGCATCGTCGTCATCCAGGAAATCTTCGGCGTCAATCATCACATCCGCGCGATCTGCGATCGCCTCGCCGAAAAGGGCTATGCGGCCATCGCGCCTGCGGTGTTCGATCGTTTCGTACGCGACTTCGAGTGCGGCTATACGCCCGACGAGGTCGCGCATGCGCGCAGCTATCTCGGCAATCTCAACTGGGATCACATGGTGCTCGATATGGCCGCGGCGCAGGCCAATATCCGCAGCGTCGGCCCGCTCGGCGTCATCGGCTTCTGCATGGGCGGCACCGCCTCGTTCCTCGCCGCCTGCCGCATTCCGGGCTTTGCCGCCGGCGTGTCGTTCTATGGCGGCGCCATCGCCAAGTTCGCCGATGAAAAGCCGAAGTGCCCGATGCAGATGCATTTCGGCGAGGACGACCAGGGCATTCCGATGAGCGTGGTCGAAGAGATCAAGCAGAAGCAGCGGCCGGCCGAAATCTACACCTATCCCGGCGCGCCGCACGGCTTTGCCTGCGACGAACGCGCCTCGTTCCGCCAGGATGCGTCGGATCTCGCCTGGAAGCGCACTTACGAATTCTTCGGCAAGCATCTGTCGTAGACGACGCACGGCGTCACGCAACAATGCCCGGCGCCAGGCCGGGCATTTTTTATGGGCTGGTTGCGCCCCTCTGGCGCGCCGGCAGACTCATCGCCGCGACGCCGATGATGACGCAGATGAGCCCGATCCATGCCGTCGCGGTCGGCTGCTCGCCCAGGAATACGACGCCGATCATGACGCCGATCGGCACGCGCAAGTAAGCCTGCGCGGTGGTGCCGACCGAGCCCAATGTTTCCAGGAGCCGGAAGTAGATGGTGAAGGCGAGCGCCGTCGAGACGACCGACAGGCCCAGCAGCGCCAGCATCGAGGCAGTCGATGGCTGAAGGGTCCACGGCCGGTCGACCAGCAGGCTCGCCGGCACCAGAATGATGGCGCCGCAGATCATCGAACCGGCAGCCGGCATGATCGGATCGAGGCCCTTGAAGCGGCGGCCGAAGATCGCCGCGCCGGCGTAACACAATGTCGCGGCGACCACGACGAGTTGCGCCGCGAGATCGCGGCCGAGGCCGCCGAGCGCTTCGACGCCGACGATCAGGCAGGTGCCGGCCAAACCGGCGATGACGCCGACCAGCTTGCGCACGGTCACCGCTTCGTGGCGCGTGATCGCGGCGGTGAGCAGGAAGGTGAAAATCGGCGACGTCGAGTTGAGAATGACGGCGAGCCCGGCATCGATGCTGCGCTCGGCCCAGGCGATGAAGGTGAAGGGGATGGCGCTGTTGAGGCAAGCCTGAACCATGAACCACCGCCATGTCCGCACATCGCGCGGCAGGCGGAGGCCGCGGCCGCGGATCACCGCAATGAGGACGAGGCCGGCGATCAAAGTGCGTGCGGCGATCAGGCTGACCGGCGGAATGGTGGCGACGCCGACCTTGATGAAGGTGTAGGACGCGCCCCACACGGTGGCGAGCGCGATGAGCAAAGCAAGTTCGACAGCGAGACGGGGTTTGGCGGCGGTCACGGCAGCGGTCATGGCGCGTTGTACAGCGTCGTATCCGCCGGACGGTTCGGCCACGGCCGAAGCGTCAGCCGACGCTTAGAACCAGCGTTCCTTGACGACGATGGTGTCGCCGGGCTGCAGCGGGTAACTGAGCGGCACCTCGCCGCGCATGCGCTGCGTACTCGAATTGCGCGTCAGTTCGACGGTCTTCTTCGAGGCGCGGGCGGAAAAGCCGCCGGCGATCGCCACGGCGGTCTCCACCGTCATGTTGGCGACGTAAGGATACTGCCCGGGCGTGGTGACTTCGCCGAGAATGAAGAACGGCCGGTAGGTCTCGACCTCGACGGTGACATGCGGCTCGCGCACATAACCCTGACGCAGCCGGTCGGCGATCGACTTGGCGAGTTGCTGCGTGGTGACGCCGCGTGCCGGCACGGTGCCGATCAGCGGCAGATTGACGTTGCCGCCGGCGTCGACCGTGTAGCTGTTGGTGATGCCGTCCTGGCCGAACACGACGACGCGCAATTTGTCGCCGGAATCGAGCGTATAGGCCGGCGCGGCCGGCGAGACGGCGGCGTAGCCGTAATTCGGCGCCGGCACGTAGGGACCGCCGCGTGGCGCGGCCGCCTGGGCCTGCGCCGCCGCGGGCGGCACATATTGCGCGACATAAGGTTGCTGCACCGCCGGCTGCGGCTGCGCATAAACTTGAGCGCGGCTACGGCTGCGCGAGTTGAACAGGCCGCGGCCGGTCGAGGCGCCGCGGGGCTGCGCGACGGGCTGCGCCGGCGCGGCGTAAGCCTGTGCCGCCTGCGGCTGCGCATAGACCGGTTGCGCGTAGGGCGCGTAACTCGGCTGCGCGGCGTAAGCCTGCTGCGCATAGGCGGGCGAATTCGAATACAGCGTGCGCGACGGCAACGGCGCTTGCGTGACTGGCGCACCATAGGGCTGGGCGTAAGCTTGTTGGCCGTAAGCTTGTTGACCGTAGCCTTGCGGCGCCGGGGCTCGCGCCATCTGCTGCTGAGTAATCACCGGCACAGGCTGCCCGGTCTGCGGATCCATGATGTAATAAGTCTGAGCAGTCTTGCGCGCGCAGCCGGCCGCCGCGAGCGCAAGCATCAGCACCAGGAAAAATCGGGCATTCCGCATCAAAGCGAATCCGGGCCACAGACGGAAATCGGAGCCCGATTAACGCTTTATATGGTTAAGAAAGTCTGACCGCAGGCACCCTCCCCGGGCGGGGAGGGTGAGCAGGGACGCTTGGCGGCCGGTTTACGCCGTTGCCGCGGCCTTGACCCCGGTTCCGATCGGGCAAGACACGCCAGTGCCACCCAGCCCGCAGTAGCCATAGGGGTTCTTGGCCAGATACTGCTGGTGATAGTCCTCGGCGAAGTAGAACGGCGGGGCATCGACGATCTCGGTGGTGATCGCCCCGTAGCGCCGCGCCTTCAGTTCCTTCTCGTACATGGCCTTGGAGGCCTCGGCGGCGGCCTTCTGCTCGGGCGTGAACGTATAGATGCCGGAGCGGTACTGCGTGCCGATGTCATTGCCTTGGCGCATGCCCTGGGTCGGGTCGTGGCTCTCCCAGAAGGTCTTGAGCAAGGTGTCGTAGCTCACCTTCGTCGGGTCATAGACCACAAGCACCACTTCGTTGTGCCCGGTGCGACCGGAACATACTTCTTCATACGTCGGGTTCGGCGTCACGCCGCCGGCATAACCGACCGCGGTGACATATACGCCGTCGCCGAGCTGCCAGAACTTGCGCTCGGCACCCCAGAAGCAGCCCAGCCCGAACAGCGCCTTCTCGGCGCCCGCCGGATATGGCCCCTTCAGCGCGTAGTGATTGACGAAATGCTCGTCGGCCGTGGGAATCTCGTGGCTGCGGCCCGGCAGCGCCTGGTCCCGGGTCGGCATGGCAATCTTCTTGAATCCGAACATGGCTTGGTTTTCCCGCAATTTCTTGCGTCCAATATAAGCATTCGCCCGCCTCGGCGGTACGGGAGGGCGATCACGAGTAAGCCATGAGGACGTGAACCGACCGTCCCCACGGCTTCGCGCCGGAACAGGACTAGCGGGCGTAGCCGATCAAGGGCCGGCGCGGCCGACCGAGCAGCAGGAACAGGATCGCGATCACGCCGAGTACCGCCCAAGCCGGCCAGGACAGAAATGTCTTCGCCACCGGGTCCCACAGCACGCCATTGGCATAAGGCGACACCAGCGGCTGGATGGCCGCCAGGCTCTTGGCGTTGATGAGGGTCCAGAGGTCGCCAACGCTGGTCAAAAACAGCCGGTTGCCGGCGATCGATTTGGTGCCGTCATAGATCACCAGAACGAAGGCGGCGGCCAGACCGAACAAACCGAGCGCACGCAGCAAGAAGCGGATCATTGGACCAACGTGACGTCGTAAAACGGCGGAATTCCGTTCCAGTTAACCCGCGCGGGGCCGTCCAGCAACCCTCCCCTCAGCGGTGTCAATCGGGTACCGTTGGAGCTACCGCAACAGGGGATGGGGGCCTTGCCTTGAGTCTCGCCCGTCCCTTCCGGTAGAGGTTGAAGGAACAGCTTGGCCGCGGACGCCTCCGGGGAAGAAAAGCTGCAAGAAAAACCTGTCCCACGGAGTGAAAATGGCCAAACGCCCGCGTCCGACTTTTACCGAACAAGAAGCCCTGCAGTTCCATAGCGTCGGACGGCCCGGCAAGCTGGAGGTCATCGCCACCAAGCCGATGGCGACCCAGCGCGACCTGTCGCTCGCTTATTCCCCCGGTGTCGCCGTTCCGGTGCTGGCCATCGCCGACGACCCGCAGAAGGCCTACGACCTCACCACCAAAGGCAATTTCGTCGCCGTCATCACCAACGGCACCGCCATTCTCGGCCTCGGCAACCGCGGCGCGCTGGCGGCCAAGCCGGTCATGGAAGGCAAGGCGGTGCTGTTCAAGCGCTTCGCCGATATCGACTCGATCGACCTCGAAGTCTCGACCGAGGATCCGGACGCCTTCATCAACTGCGTCAAATATCTGGGCGCCGGCTGGGGCGGCATCAATCTCGAGGATATCAAGGCGCCCGAGTGCTTCATCATCGAGCAGAAGCTACGCGAGGTGATGGACATCCCGGTGTTCCATGACGACCAGCACGGCACCGCGATCATCTCCGCCGCCGGCCTGATGAACGCATTGGAAATGACCGGTCGCGACATCAAGCACACCAAGCTCGTGTGCAACGGCGCCGGTGCCGCCGGCATCGCCTGCCTCGAACTGCTGCGCGCCATCGGCTTCCCGCCGGACAACCTCATCCTCTGCGACACCAAGGGCGTGATCTACAAAGGCCGCACCGAGGGCATGAACCAGTGGAAGTCGGGCTACGCCGTCGAAACCAAGGCGCGCACGCTGGAAGACGCGCTCAAGGGCGCCGACGTGTTCTATGGCCTGTCGGCCAAGGGTGCGGTGACCAAGGACATGGTCAAGTCGATGGCGGCCAAGCCGATCATCTTCGCCATGGCCAATCCCGATCCGGAAATCACGGCGGAAGAAGTCGCCGAAGTGCGCGACGACGCCATCATGGCGACCGGCCGCTCCGACTATCCGAACCAGATCAACAACGTGCTCGGCTTTCCCTTCATCTTCCGTGGCGCGCTCGACGTGCGCGCTTCCACCATCAACATGGAAATGAAGATCGCCGCCGCCAAGGCGCTGGCCGCGTTGGCGCGCGAGGACGTGCCGGACGAAGTGGCGGCGACCTATGGCGGTCGCCTCAAATTCGGTCCTGAATACATCATCCCAACGCCGTTCGATCCGCGCTTGATGTCTTATGTGCCGCCGGCCGTGGCCAAAGCGGCGATGGATACCGGCGTTGCCCGCAAGCCGATCGCGGACATGGAGGCCTACAAGCACCAGCTCAGCGCCCGCCGCGATCCCATCGCCGGCACGTTGCAGCAGGTCTATTCGCGGCTGCGCCGCTCGCCCAAGCGCGTGGTGTTCGCCGAGGGCGAGGAGGAGCAGGTCATCCGCGCCGCCGCCTCTTTCGTCGCGCAAGGTCTCGGCACCGCGCTCTTGGTCGGCCGCGAGGACCGCGTCAAGGAAACCGCGAAGGAAGCCGGCATCGAACTCGGCAACGGCATCGAGATCATCAATGCCGCGCTGTCGAAGCGCAACGGCGTCTATCTCAACTATCTCTACGAGCGCCTGCAGCGCCGCGGTTATCTGCTGCGCGACTGCCAGCGTCTGGTCAACACCGACCGCAACCACTTCGCCGCGCTGATGGTGGCAAACGGCGACGCGGACGCCATGGTCGCCGGCGTCACGCGCAATTTCTCGGTGGCGCTGGAAGACGTGCGCCGGGTCATCGATCCCAAGCCCGGCCATCGCGTCATCGGTATCTCGCTCGTGGTGGCGCGCGGCCGCACCGTCGTCGTCGCCGACACCGCGATCACCGAACTGCCGAGCGGGGAGGATCTGGCCGAGATCGCCATCGAGGCCGCCGGCGTCGCGCGGCGGCTCGGTTACACGCCGCGCGTCGGCATGCTGGCGTTCTCGACCTTCGGCCATCCGGCCGGCGAGCGTTCGGAAAAGGTCATCGAGGCCGTCCGTATCCTCGATCACCGCCGCGTCGACTTCGAATATGAGGGCGACATGGCCGCCGACGTCGCGCTCAATCCGGAGCTGGCCGCGGCCTATCCGTTCAGCCGCCTGTCGGGTCCGGCCAACGTGCTGGTCATGCCGGCTTTCCACTCGGCCTCGATCTCGACCAAGATGCTGCAGGAGCTCGGCGGCGCCACCGTCATCGGGCCGCTGCTGGTCGGCCTCGATCGCTCGGTGCAGTTGGTGCAGCTCGGCGCCAAGGATACCCAGATCGTCAACATGGCGGCCATCGCCGCCTTCAATATCAGCGGCTAAGTCGCGCACGCGTCAACTTTCGAGGCTCGCGCCGGCGCGCGCCTCGGCATGACGGCCCAGGACGGCCATGAGGAGAAACGAGTGAGCCAAACATTGTCCGGCGTGATCGCCGCCATCGCCACCCCGATCGACGACAAGCTCGCGCCGGATATACCGCGCGCCATGAAACTGGCGCGCTGGCTGCTCGATACCGGCTGCGATGGACTGAACGTGCTCGGCTCGACCGGCGAAGCGACGTCGTTCTCGGTCGACGAGCGCAAGGCGGTGATGACCGCCTACAAGTCGAACGGCCTGCCGCTATCGCGGCTGATGGTCGGGACCGGCGCCGCCTCGGTGGCCGATGCCATCGCGCTGACGCGGCACGCCGCCGAACTCGGCTTCGCCGGCGCGCTGGTGCTGCCGCCGTTCTACTACAAGGGCGTGCCGGACGACGGTCTGGTCGCCTATATCGGCGCGCTCGTCGAAGCCACTGCCGCGCAGAAGCTGCCGATCTATCTCTACCACTACCCACAACTGTCCGGCATTCCGTGGCATGTCGAGTTGATCAAGCGGCTGCGCCAGACGTTCCCGGGCCGCATCGTCGGTCTCAAGGATTCCTCGGGCGATATGGCCTATGCGCGCTCGGTGGCGGCGATCGCCAAGGACTTCGCCACCTTCCCCTCGACCGAAGCCTGTCTGCTCGATGCCCGCAACGGCGAGTTCGCCGGGTGCATTTCGGCGACCGCCAACGTCAACGCCGATCTTTGCCAGCGCGCCTGGAAGGATGGCGATACGGCCGCCCATCATGCCGCCGTGGCGATCCGGAAGCTGTTCGAGGGTCGCCCGCTGGTGCCCGGCGTCAAAATGCTGCTCGGCCATATCCATAACGACCCGGCGCTGGCCCGCGTCCGGCCGCCCTTCGCCGCGGTCCCGGCCGCCGACCGGACGGCGATTGTCGGCGGCTACGACGCCATCCGGGCCCAAAAAGTCGCATAAGCGGGCGGAAACCCTCCGATTCTTAAGGCGTTGACGCCCGGGCGCAGGCCAACTATAAGCCACGCGCAATTGGGGCCGGTTTTCCGGCCCCGCTTATTCTTGGCACACACCGGTTGGTAAGCGCGGCTCTAATCTGCCGCATGCGACCAAGCGCCCGGTAGAGACCGAACGAGATTTCAGATGGCCAATACCAAGTCCGCCCGCAAGGCGACCCGCAAGATCGCGCGCCGCACCGCGATCAACAAGGCGCGCCGCACCGTGCTGCGCAATTCGGTGCGCAAGGTTGAAGAAGCGATCGATGCCGGCGACCGTACCGCCGCCGTCGAAGCGCTCAAGGCCGCCGAGCCGGCGATCATGCGCGCGGCGCAGCGCGGTACCGTTCACAAGAACACCGCCAGCCGCAAAGTCTCGCGCCTGTCGCACCGCATCGCCAAGCTCGGCAAGTAAGTCCCGCGACTTCGACCGACGACGATCCGCCGAGCATGCTCGGCGGATTTGCATTTCGGCGCCGTGTGCAATTGCGAATGCGACGATGCCTGCACCCGACACCTCCGGTGTTCGCGTGGGCAAAATTGTTTGGCGCCTTATCTAAAATTCGATGACAATGCTGGAACGCGGCGCAGCGATGATGCGCTGCGAACACGCGCCGTCGCCAAACTGTCACTGGGTTGTCAGGCGGTTATGGGCGTCAAGCAAATTCAGCATCGCGCACGATGCAAACTCTTCCAACTCAATGATTGCACGGCCTTTGTCTCAGGGGGCTACCTTCAATTTTGCTCAGAAAAATTTTTGCGTCTGTAATGACTTACAGGAACGCACGGCGAAGCACCCGGGAAATGCCTGCGGCCCAGCCATTTCCGGCGCCACGGAGACTAATTTTTTTAAATCTCCCGCGCCTGCGCCTTAGCGTGAAGCGCCCCTCAATTCCTGACGACTCATCAACGTGTTGCCGTTGAGCCGGTAAAAAATTTGCGTTGCGCGAAAACCACGCCCGCGCCGCAGGTCCTTACCAATCGTTAAATCGAAATTGCCCGGCCGACCGCCTCGTGTATCTTGAAAAGGCGCACGGACATTCCGCTGTGTGCGATCAGACATAAGGACCGGCGCTGCGCTCATCGGCAGGTGAGAACGGCTATCTTTTGCCCGAAACGGGCAATAGCGATCCTTTACGCTTCCCACTGTCGCGAGATGGTGGACGGCAATGGCCTGATCGACATGCAAACGATCGATCGAGCGTGGAGCTGGCAAGAATTCGGAGCAAGGCAAGCCGAGACGAGTTGGATAGCGTCGCACTGAGTGGGAGCGAGATCGATCCAACTTGTATTCGCGAGATTGAATTCAAGCACGGGCATTGAAGCAACACTCGACTTGTTTTCGATCTGGCACTTGAACTTGTTTTCGAATTTGGCGCGCTTCTGAACTGGACTCTGATTTTGAAGTTGGACTAGGTTGGGCCCGCCGGGATCGAACGTCGGACGTAGCCGAGCCGACAGTGAACCCGGGCGTCAGCCCGCAGTTGGGGGGATATCGAAATGGCGAACATTGGTCCGGAGCAAAGTTCAAGCGCCCGCATCGCGGCGCTGTTCCAGTCCGGCTCGTGTGACGCTTCTCGCGATATCGCTGCCATCCCCCACGGCAACGCACCGCCCCTGCCGTAAAGGCGCGGTACCCCCGAGCTAAAATCCGCCTCGCACTGCCGTCCCTCGTCGGCAGACCCTTTCGCGAAAAGTTGTTGCGTTCCGTTCCGGCGCGTCGGCGGCTCGTCCGCCAGGCCAAGCAACTGCTGTCCGTTCAACCCATCAAGACAAGCCAAAGAGAAGAAGAAAATGCCGAACGATGATCAGGAGAGCTGGCTCAGGGTGAAAGCGCGGTTGCGCACCGAAGTCGGCGACGACGTTTTCTCGAGCTGGTTTGCACGCATGGACCTGGAAGGCCTCGATGACGGCGGCGTGCGCCTGTCGGTGCCAACCCGTTTTCTCAAGAGCTGGATTCAGTCGCACTACGCCGAAAAGGTGCTGACCTGCTGGCAGGCTGAACGCAACGAAGTCGGCCGCATCGAATTGATCGTGCGCTCGGCGGTGCTGAAGAACACGGTGCAGCCGAAGGCCAAGGCCGAACCGGCGGCCACGAACGGCCACGGCGACGGCCGGTACATGAACAGCACCGTCGCCGGCCGCCCCATTCCCGCCGGCGACGCCGCGGTGCACGAAGCGCTCGGCGGCTCGCCGCTCGATGCGCGGCTGACTTTCGACTCCTTCGTTGTCGGCCGCTCCAATACCCTGGCGCAGGCCGCCGCCAAGCAGGTGGCCGCCGGCCGCCGCAACGATCCGGTGCTGTTCAACCCGCTCTACATTCATGCCGGCGTCGGCCTCGGCAAGACGCACCTGCTGCAAGCCATCACCTGGGCCGGCAACGCGTCGGGTGAGCGCAAGGTGCTCTACCTCACCGCCGAGAAGTTCATGTACGGCTTCGTCGCCGCGCTGCGGGCGCAGAACGCGCTCGCCTTCAAGGAAGCGCTGCGCGGCATCGGCGTGCTGGTGATCGACGACCTGCAGTTCCTGCAAGGCAAATCGACGCAGGCCGAGTTCTGCCACACGCTCAATGCGCTGATCGACGCCGGCCGCCAGGTGGTGATCGCCTCCGATCGTCCGCCGTCCGACCTCGAAAGCCTCGACGAGCGCGTGCGCTCGCGGCTGGCCGGCGGCCTGGTGGTCGAAATGGGCGGGCTCGGCGAGGAACTGCGCCTCGAAATCCTGAAAGCGCGCGTGCTGGCGGCGCGCGCGCATCACCCGACCTTCGACGTACCGCTGCCGGTGCTCAGCTACATCGCCAAGACCGTCACCCATAACGGCCGCGATCTCGAAGGCGCGCTCAACCGCCTGCTCGCCCATTCCAAGCTGACCGGCCAGTCGGTGACGCTGGAAATGGCCGAACGCGAAGTCAGGGACCTGATCCGTCCGCAGGAGCCCAAGCGCGTCAAGATCGAGGACATCCAGCGCATCGTCGCCCGGCAATACAATGTCAGCCGCTCGGATCTGTTGTCGTCGCGCCGCACCGCCAATGTCGTGCGCCCGCGCCAGGTGGCGATGTATCTAGCCAAGACGCTGACCTTGCGCTCGCTGCCGGAGATCGGCCGGCGCTTCGGCGGTCGCGACCACACCACGGTGCTGCACGCGGTACGCAAGATCGAGGGCCTGGTCGGCAACGACATCGCGCTGTCGGAGGAGATCGAACTCCTGAAGCGGCAGTTGCAGGAGTAGCTTCTTCCCTCGCCCCGCTTCAGCGGGGAGAGGGTGGCGAGGACCATCAGGTCCGAGCCGGGTGAGGGGCACTTCAAGTTTCAGTTCGGCGGATATCTCACCCCGACCCTCTCCCCGTAAGCACGGGGAGAGGGAGAAGGCCTGTGGACGCCCTGGGGATAGGAACGGAGGTTTCGCCCTCCCGCTCCGCCGGGTCTTGCGAAATTGCCCCGCTCTTGCCACCTTTGCCCCCCGGCTTCCGCCGGCTGGCGCCAGTGGGGTGGTTCTTTCGGCGCCGAAGCGGGATTTTCCATGAAAGTAACTGTCGAACGCGCCGAACTCCTGAAGTCGCTGAGCCACGTCTATCGCGTGGTCGAACGGCGCAACACCATTCCGATCCTGTCCAACGTGCTGATCCGCGCCGACAAGGGCAAACTCAGCATGAAGGCGACCGACCTCGACCTCGAGGTGACGGATTCCATTGCCGCCGAGGTGTCGCCGGGCGGCGCCACCACCGTGCCGGCGCATATGTTCTACGACATCGTGCGCAAGCTGCCGGACGGCTCCCAGATCGTGATCGAAGGCTCGGGCGAGCGCGCCGTCCTGTCGATCCGCGCCGGGCGCTCGCGCTTCACGCTGCAGACCCTGCCCGAGAGCGACTTCCCCGACCTCGCCGCCGGCGAGATGAGCCATTCCTTCAGCCTGCCGGCCGCCGATCTCAAGCGCCTCATCGACAAGACGCAGTTCGCGATCTCGACCGAAGAGACCCGCTATTACCTCAACGGCATCTATTTGCACGCCGCGGGCAAGATGCTGCGCGCCGTCGCCACCGACGGCCACCGGCTGGCGCAGGTCGAACTGCCACTGCCGGACGGCGCCGCCGGAATGCCGGGCATCATCATCCCGCGCAAGACGGTCGCCGAAGTGCAACGCCTGATCGAGACCGGCGAAGGCGACATTGCCGTCGAACTGTCGGCCGGCAAGATCCGCTTCTCGATCGGCAACGTCGTCCTGATCTCGAAACTGATCGACGGCACCTTCCCCGACTATGGCCGCGTCATTCCGGCCAACAACGACAAGAGCCTGATCGTCGACAAGAAGGACTTCGAGGCCGCGGTCGATCGCGTCTCGACCGTGTCGAGCGAGCGCGGCCGGGCGGTGAAGCTGTCGGTGACCGGCGGACGTCTCGTGCTCTCGGTGACCAATCCGGATTCCGGAAGCGCCACCGAAGAACTCGAGGTCGATTACGAAGCCGATCCGCTCGATATCGGCTTCAACTCGCGCTACCTGCTCGATATCGCTGCGCAGATCGAAGGCGAGGTCGCGGTGCTCAAGCTCGCCGATCCGGGCTCGCCAACGCTGATCCAGGACAAGGACGCCAAGGGCGCGCTCTACGTCTTGATGCCGATGCGCGTCTAAGCCCAGGGGCCAATGCGCCCGATTTGCCGAGGTTGATTCATGCAGATCGGAATGATCGGCCTCGGCCGCATGGGTGCCAACCTGTCGCGCCGTCTCGTCAAGCACGGCCATCAGGTCGTGGTCAGCGACCATTCGGCTGCCGCCGTCGATGCTTTGGCCAAGGACGGCGGCACGCCGGCTTCTTCGCTCGAGGACGTCGTCAAGACGCTGGTGCCGCCGCGGGCCGTCTGGGTCATGCTGCCGGCGGGCGAGGCCACCGAGACCACCATCAACCGCCTCGCCGAACTCATGTCGCCCGGCGACACCATTATCGACGGCGGCAATACCAACTGGCGCGACGATCTGCGCCGCGCCGCGCTGCTGAAGGCGCGCGGGCTGCACCATATCGACGTCGGCACATCGGGCGGCGTGCTCGGGGCGACGTCCGGCTATTGCCTGATGATCGGCGGCGACAAGAAGGCCGTCCAGCGTCTGGCGCCGATCTTCGCCGCGCTGGCGCCCGGCGGCGGCAAGATTTCGCACGCCTCGACCGCGCAAAGTTCGACTGCAGGTGATGGCTGGCTGCATGTCGGCCCGAATGGCGCCGGCCATTTCGTCAAGATGGTGCACAACGGCATCGAATACGGCCTGATGCAGGCTTACGCCGAAGGCTTCCAGATTCTCGCCGAAGCCAATGACGCCTCGGTGCCGGAGGCTGAGCGCATGCCGCTCGATATCGGCGCCATCGCCGAAGTCTGGCGCCACGGCAGCATCGTCGAATCGAAGCTGCTCGATGTCACCGCCACGGTGCTGGCCGACGATACCACGCTCAAGGAATTCTCCGGCGTCGTCGACGACACCGGCGAGGGCCGCTGGACCATCCAGACCGCGATCGAGCGCGCCATTCCGGTGATGACGCTGTCGACCGCGCTCTATGCGCGCTTCCGCTCGCGCAAGCAGCCGAATTTCGCCGACAAGGTGATCTCGGCGATGCGCCGCGGCTTCGGCGGCCACGGTGAAGGCAAGATCGCCGGCAAATAAGGATGTTTCAGTCGCGCGCCACGAACTGGACCGCCGCCATCATCGTGATGGGCGTTTCCGGCGCCGGCAAGAGCACCATCGCCGAGCTGCTGTCGCAACGCCTGAACCGTCCGCTGATCGAAGGCGACAGCCTGCATCCGCAATGCAACATCGCCAAGATGTCGCAAGGCATCCCGCTCGACGACGACGACCGCCTGCCATGGCTCAAGGCCATCGCTGCCCGCATCGACGAAGCGCGCAAGAGCAATAAGCCGGTGGTCGTTACCTGCTCGGCGCTGAAGCGGCGCTACCGTGACATCCTCGCCGGCGGCCATGACGATGTCGGCTTCGTTTATCTGCGCGGCACCAAGGAACTGATCGCCAGCCGGCTGAAGGCGCGGACCAATCACTTCATGCCGCCCGGCCTGCTCGACAGCCAATTCGCGGCGCTGGAGGAACCGGACGCGAACGAGCCGACGCTCGCAATCCCGATCGACGCGGCGCCGGCGGCGATCGTGGACCGGATCGACGCGGCGTTCGGGGCGCAGAGGGGCGAGCAAGTTTGAAGGAATAAGACGTGGATGGCCGGGACAAGCCCGGCCATGACGGCTAAAACCACGGACAATGACCGCCGCCTTTCTCCGCCGCCTGTCGCTGACCAATTTTCGCAGCTACCACGCCGCGCAGTTGACGCTCGACCGCGCCGGCCCGGTGGTGCTCACCGGACCGAACGGCGCCGGCAAGACCAACCTGATCGAAGCAATCTCGCTGCTGACACCGGGCCGCGGCCTGCGCCGCGCCACGCTCGATGAGTTGAGCTTCAGCGAAGGCGACGGCTCATGGGCGGTGTCGGCCGAAATCGAAGGCATGCTCGGGCTGGCCACGCTCGGCACCGGCATCGAGCCGCCCGCCGGCGATGACACAACGAACTCGCGCAAATGTCGCATCGACCGCGAGCCGGTGTCGTCGGCCGCGGCCTTCGCCGATCATCTGCGCGTCATCTGGCTGACGCCATCGATGGATCCCTTGTTCACTGGCCCGGCCGCCGATCGGCGCCGCTACCTCGACCGCCTCGTGCTGGCGGTCGATGCGCAGCATTCCAGCCGGGTCTCCGCGCTGGAGCGTTCGCTGCGTTCGCGCAACCGCCTGCTCGAAGACCCGCGCAGCGATTCCCATTGGCTCGACGCCATCGAGCATGAAACCGCCGAAGTCGCGGTTGCGGTGTCGGCGGCGCGCACCGAGACAGTCAACCGTCTGGCCGCTGCGCTCGACGCCGCGCGCGACGAGGCTCCCGGATTTGCCATGCCGCGCATCGCGCTCGAAGGCTGGATGGAAAATCAGTGGCCGGTCAGCACCGCGCGCGAGATCGAGGATCGCTATCGCGAGTTGCTGCGCGACAATCGCGGCCAGGACGCGGCGGCAGGGCGCACGCTGGAAGGCACTCATCGCGCCGATCTCAACGTAGTGCACGCTGGCAAGAACATTGCCGCGTCCGATGCATCGACGGGCGAACAAAAGGCCATGCTCATTCGCCTGTCGTTGGCGCACGCGCATCTCATCAAGGACATGACCGGCACCGCACCGCTGATGCTGCTCGATGAGGTGGTCGCGCATCTCGATCCAGCGCGCCGCGCCGCGCTGTACGACGCGCTGACGTCGATCGGTGCGCAAGTGTGGATGACCGGCGCAGACCCGGCGGCCTTCGCCGATATCGCCGACCGCGCGCAATGGTTCGACGTCAAACCCGGCGGCGTCACCCGGCGCGACTGAGGCCAAGCTGGCAAGGTTCCGTCAAACGCGGTTCCCTTGATCGAGATGTTTTGAAGTTTCGACAAGCCGGAACCAACCCGGGCACTCCGGTCTTTACTCTGCATCCACGTTACGTCGTTGGAAATGCTCGGGAAACGGAAGCGAAATCATGTCGCAAGAACGCGCGAAACCAGATTCGGCGCCCGTCGAGACCTTGAAGCACGAGATGCATCGTGCGCTCGACCGGATCGCGCGCGAGCTCGATAAATTGGACATTCTGGCCGCTGCCATGGCGGCTTTCAGCCGGCCGGTTCCGGACTATGAGCACGGCTTTCAACACCTGCGGAAGCAGACGGCGAACGTGACCGAATTGCGGAACAGGCCGTCGCTATAGCTCGCCGATCAGCGCGCGGCGTTGCCGCTCGGAAGCATCGGCGAAGCGCCGCAGCGCGTGCGATTCCGACAGCAGTCCGACCACCTGACCGCGTTCGGCACTGTCGACCACCGGCAGCGCTTCGGCTTCGAATTTCTCGAAAGCCTTGATCGCTTCCTGAGCCGTCATCTGCTGCAACAGAACCTCGCCCTTGTGGCGCAGCAGATCGGTGAGAGGCGTCACCGCCGGCACCTCCCGCGAATGCGCTTCGGCCACCATGACCATGCCGGCGTATCGGCCATCCTCGTCGATGGCTATCACCTGGTTGGTCGAGCCAAGGGGGAATGCCTCGCGGAAAGCCGCGAGCGGCGTTTCCGTGGACGTGGTGCGCACGTCCGAGCGCATCATCTGCGCCACGGTCAGGTCGCGGATCCAGCCGACATCGGCGCCGCCGCGAATGGTTTCGCCGCGCAGATGGAAACGCCAGGTGGCGAAGGAGTAGCCGAAGAATTCGCGCGTCACCTGCATCGAGACGATCACCGCGATCAGCACAGTGCCGGTGAGCCAGAGGTCGCCGGTCGTCTCCAGCGCGATGAAGCACATGGTCAGCGGGCCGCCGATAACGGAGGCCGCCAGCGCGCCCATGCCGATGATCGCATAAGCGTCCGGATTGACGTTGAGTGCCGGCCATAGCGTGTTCATACCGATGGCGAAGAGCTGGCCGCCCAGCGCCCCGAGCAGCAGCGACGCGAAGAACAAGCCGCCGCGAAAGCCGGTGCCGAGCGATACGATCGAGGCAAATGATTTGAACAGCAGCAGGATCGCCAGCGTCGCCACCGGCAGTTGGAACAGCGTGGTCAGGTGCAGCGCGCCATGGCCCGACGACATCACCCGCGGCGTCTCCATGGCCAAGAGGCCGACAACGGCGCCGCCCAGCATCGGCCGCAGCCAGGGGCGCACGCGCATGCGGCCGAGCAGCAGCTCGCAGGCGGCGACGCTGCGCATGACCAGAATGCCGAATCCAGCGGCGAGCAGGCCGAAGCCGCCCGCCATGGCGAGGTCCTGGAATTTTATCGCTGTGACCTGGGCTGCCTCGATGCCGAGATGGTCGGTCGAGAAGGCGGCGGCGGTGAAATAGCCGAACAGCGCCGCCACTCCCACCGGCGCGAGGCTCGCCACCGCATAGCTGCCGATGATCAGTTCAAAGCCGTAGAAGGCGCCGCCCAGCGGGGCGCCGAAGGCCCCGGCAATGGCGCCAGCCGCGCCGCAGCCAACCAGCAGGCGCATGTCACTGCGGCGCAGGCGGAAGGCCTGGCCGATTTTCGAGGCCAGTCCGCTCGAGAGCTGCGTATAGCCGGCCTCCAGGCCGACCGAGGCGCCGACGCCGCTCGACCAGATGGTCTGGGCGGCAACGATCAGGCTGCCGCGCATCGACATGCGGCCGCCATGCAGGGCATTGGCCTCGATCGGGTCGACTTCGGTGCCGCGGAAGCGCGAGATCCACCAAGACGCCAGGCCGAGCGCCAGGCCGCCCAGACAGGGCACCAGAAAGGCGGCCAGCGGCTGGATCGCCATGCGCCCGGACAGGCGCTCGCCGGGATCGAGGCCGAAGAAATTGAGGTGCATGAACGCGACCAGCGCGCCCATGATCGCGACCACGACGCCGGCCAGCCCCCCGACCAGTGCCGCCAGCAAGATGATGCTGGACTCGCGGGCGCGGATGAACGCGCGCAGGCGATGGGGAACCTCGAAGCCGTGGAAGGGGCGCATGCGGCAAGCCGGAACGAACGCGGCGGGTGGGCTCTGCTTAGAAGGCAGGTCGTCTCGCAGCGCAAGCCCGGAATGTCATACGCATAGCAACCAATCGCGGCGCAAATAGGAAGCCATCGGCGTCCGGATAAAATAGCTCGGATGGCCCTTTTCGAAGGCCCTCTAAACCGTCCGAAGAGCCTCGATTCCGGGCCGGAAAAAGCAGCGATTTTCGTCGCCTCGCCCCTTTAAAAATCGCTGTCAGATCAACATATTAGGCGCAATGACTTTGCGCTGTACGCGGGTCATTTTTCGTGTCACACAAACTCACCTCGCTGATTCATTTTTCAGCTTCGCTTGAAGGTTCGTCCATGGCTGAACCAGCCCGCGACATTCGTCCCGATTCCTCCGATTACGGCGCCGACTCGATCAAGGTCCTCAAGGGCCTCGATGCCGTGCGCAAGCGTCCGGGCATGTATATCGGCGACACCGATGACGGCTCCGGTCTGCATCACATGGTGTACGAGGCGGTCGACAACGGCATCGACGAAGCGCTGGCCGGCCACGCCACCGAAGTGTCGGTGACGCTCAATCCCGACGGTTCCTGTACCGTGCGCGACAATGGCCGCGGCATTCCGACCGCGATGCATGCCGAAGGCGTCTCGACCGCCGAGGTCGTGATGACGCAGCTCCATGCTGGCGGCAAATTCGACCAGAACTCCTACAAGGTGTCCGGCGGTCTGCACGGCGTCGGCATTTCGGTGGTCAACGCGCTGTCGACCTGGCTCAAGCTGCGCATCTGGCGCGACGGCAAGGAGCACTTCATCGAGTTTCACAACGGCGAAACCGTTGCGCCGCTCGCCGTCGTCGGCGACGCCAATGGCCAGAAAGGCACGGAAGTGACCTTCCTGCCCTCGCCGGAAACCTTCACAATGGTGGAATTCGACTTCGCCACGCTGGAGCATCGGCTGCGCGAGCTCGCCTTTCTCAATTCCGGCGTCTCGGTGGTGCTGACCGACGCGCGTCATGCCGTCGAGAAGCGGGAGGAGATGAAATACGAAGGCGGCGTCGAAGCCTTCGTGCAGTTCCTCGACCGCAACAAGACACCGCTCATTCCGAAGCCGGTGATGATCCGCGCCGAAAAGGACGGCATCACGGTCGAATGCGCGATGTGGTGGAACGACGCCTACCACGAGAACGTGCTGTGCTTCACCAACAACATCCCACAGCGCGACGGCGGCACGCATCTCGCCGGCTTCCGCGGCGCGCTGACGCGCCAGGTGACGCAATATGCCGAAACCATCGGTACCTCGAAGAAGGAAAAGGTCGCACTCACCGGCGACGACTGCCGCGAAGGCCTGACGGCCGTTCTGTCGGTCAAGGTCCCGGACCCGAAGTTCTCGTCACAAACCAAGGACAAACTGGTTTCATCCGAAGTCCGCCCCGTCGTCGAGAACGTGGTCAATCAGGCGCTGCAGGACTGGTTTGAAATCCATCCGTCCGAGGCGAAGGTCATCGTCGGCAAGGTGGTCGAAGCCGCCGCCGCGCGCGAAGCGGCGCGCAAGGCGCGCGATCTGACGCGCCGCAAGGGCGCGCTCGATGTCTCCTCGCTGCCCGGCAAGCTTGCCGACTGCCAGGAGCGCGATCCGGCCAAGTCCGAACTGTTCATCGTCGAAGGTGACTCGGCCGGCGGCTCGGCGAAGCAGGGCCGCAACCGCGAATTCCAGGCCGTGCTGCCGCTGCGCGGCAAGATCCTCAACGTCGAGCGCGCGCGCTTCGACAAGATGCTGGGCAGCCAGGAAATCGGCACGCTGATCACGGCGCTCGGCACCGGCATCGGCCGCGACGAGTTCAACCCGGACAAGCTGCGCTACCACAAGATCATCATCATGACCGACGCCGACGTCGACGGCGCCCACATCCGCACACTGCTGCTGACGTTCTTCTTCAGGCAAATGCCGGAGTTGATCGAGCGCGGTTACGTCTACATCGCGCAGCCGCCGCTCTATAAGGTCAACCGCGGCAAGTCCGAGCAATATCTCAAGGACGAACGCGCGCTCGAAGATTACCTGATCGGCACTGGCGTCGAGGAAGCCGTTCTCAAGCTCGCCAGCGGCGAAGAGCGCGCCGGCGAAGACCTGCGCAAGCTGGTCGAGGAAGCCCGCGTCATCCGAAACCTGCTGAGCGGCTTGCATTCGCGCTATAACCGCCAGGTGGTCGAACAGGCCGCCATTCTCGGCGTGCTGCGTCCGGAGATATTCGGCAATGCCGAGACGGCGAAAGCCGCGGCGCCCTTCATCGCCAAGCGCCTCAACGTGCTGGCGGAAGAAACCGAGCGCGGCTGGGAAGGCGAGTTCACCGAGCAGGACGGCTTTGTGTTCTCGCGCACCGTGCGCGGTGTCAAAAGCATCGCCATCATCGACCACGCGCTGCTTGGCTCGGCCGACGCGCGCAAGCTCGACGAGCACGCGGTGTCGCTGCAGAAGGTCTACGAGAAGCCCGGCACCTTGCGCCGCAAGGACGAGAGCTGGGCGATTTACGGGCCTGTCGGCCTGTTCGAGGCGATCACCGGCGCCGGCCGCAAGGGCGTGTCGATGCAGCGCTACAAGGGCCTCGGCGAGATGAACCCGGAGCAGCTCTGGGAAACCACGCTCGACGTCAATGCCCGCTCGCTGTTGCAGGTGCGCATCAAGGAAGTCGACGAGGCCAACGTGCTGTTCGATCAGCTGATGGGCGACGTGGTCGAGCCGCGCCGGCAGTTCATCCAAGACAACGCGCTGTCGGCCAGCGTCGACGTCTAAGGCGGCATCGGCCGCTCATTTTCCGCTCGCCCATACTTTGTCGAGAAAGGCAAAGATGCGGCGTTTCGTGTCCGCGGTAACGTCGGCGTCAAATCGATACTCGACGCGGCTGCCGCGGAAATCGACCTTCGAATAGCCGTCGAGATGCGCGCAGTCCCAGCAATGGGTGGCGTGCGGGAAAACATGCCATTCCACGGGGGCGCCCTGCGATGCGGCCGCCTGAAGTTTTGACACACACAGGTTCGCCGGCGCTTCGGCATCCTCGCCGCCCATGAGCACGAGACCCGGCCGGTCGATGTCGCGATTGACGATATCGTAGGGGCGCCCTTGCGGTACAACGAATGTGACGCACAAGGGATAGATCGCAACAAAAGCGGCGAATCCCGTGCCGGCCTTGAGCGCGGTCCGATCGAACCGGCTGGCAGCCAGCAGACCCGCCATCGCGCCCCACGAGAAGCCGACGACCGCAATACGGCGTTTGTCGACGTAATCGAGCGTGCGCAGAAAGTCCGAAGCCTGCAGGACGTCGAGCGCGCCACGAAGGTGATAGACGGCGGCTCTCGGCTCCATGCAAGTGGAATCGACGCCGCGCGCGCCTTGCGAATCGATCAGCAAGACAACGTAGCCACGATCGAGCAACTCCTTGCCCCAGCGCCCGATCGACAAATTCGGGTACCCGCTGAGCGAACCAAGACCATTGCAATGTGGCGCCAGCACAATAGCTGGGAATGGGCCGTCGCCGGGCGGCCTGTAGAGACCCATGCGCGGATTGATCACGGACAGAGCCGTCGCTTCAGTGGAAAATTTCAGATCGTCAGCACGTGTCGCGGCGGCTAGCAGATCGGTCGCGGCCGCGCCGGCGCGCCCCGGCTCCGCTGCCATCATTTGCAGCACAACGAACAGACAGAGCCATACAAGTCGCGACACCATGATTGGCGCTCCAGCGCACATGGCGGACTCTCTAGCGGTCACGGCTCGCCGGCATTCTGCAGCGGCGACGTCCGACCGCGGCAGCCAAAAGAAAATTAAAGCCCGACACGGAGCCGCCGCGCCGGACTGATTCTTTCAGCCGCGCGTATCCGGCTCAGTAGCAGAGGCGCGATGTCGCCCAGACCCAGCCGCCGTAACCGTCGGCGACGCGGACTCGACGAACCGTGCAGTTTTCGCCGTAGCGCACGCGATAGCCGACGCGGGCGGTGCTGTAGCCGTCGTACTCGGCGCCAACGTAGCGATAGGGCTGCTCGTAATAGTGCGGCCCGCGATAGGGTTCGCCATAGTACACGGTGCGATACGGCGTACCGTAATAGGAGTTGCGATAAGGCGGCGCGTAGGTGCCGCCATAGACTCTGTCGCGGACGCGCACGTAGCGCACCGTGCGCACATAGCGCACGACTTTCCGGTAGCAACAGCTCGAGGAATACGAGACCACACCGCGCGTGACGTATCCGCCCTCGTAATATTCACCCGCGGTCACGTTTTTCGGTGCGGCGAGAAAAGCGGTTCCGGCAACCAAGAGACCGAGACTCGTCAAGAGAAGCCGACGCATGATCAGTCCTCCTACTCGCACAAGCGGCTGAAATACCGCCGGTTATATAAATTTTAGCAAAATATTAACCAACGTGGCGACTGCCTTCTGCAATCGCCAACCCATTGATAATAAACAATTTGTCAGTTGACCGACGGTGTCCGCGCGGGCTCAGGACATTAGTTTGGAGCCGATCGCGAGACCGATGACGATGGCGCCGATGAACAGCACCACGAAGATGCCGAACAGCCATTGCGCGATGGTGGCGGACGCCTCCGATATGCCGGAGAAGCCGAAAATGCCAGCAACGATGGCGATCAGCAGAAAAACAAAAGCCCATTTCAGCATGACGACAACCCCGTTCTTATCGCTGTCGTAATAACGGAACCGAGCCTGCCAAGTTCCCCAACGTCAGTCGAGCGCCGGTTTGAACGGTCGCGCGCCGCGCGTGCGCGGATCGCGCGCCGTCCAGCGGCCGGCTTCGACGCGGGCGAGAAAATCACCGACAGCGGCGTTGAAGAGATCCGGCTCCTCGAGATTCACCGCGTGACCGGTCTTCGGCATCACCACGAGGCCCGACGCCGGCAGCGCATCCTTGAGAAACAGACTTGGCTCGACGCAGCGGTCATCCTCGTCGCCGACCACGATCAGCGCCGGCGTCGCGAGCCGGCGGATCTCGCTCTCGAAATCGTAGAGCGACGGCCGCGCGCCCTGGAAGCCGCGCGATGTGTCAGCCGAGCCCATCGCATCATGGGTCGCGAGCCGCGCGACGAACTCGGCGTAACCGCGCGGGTCCTTGATCTCGAACGGTATGCGCGCCGCGGTCTTGCTGTAGGCCGCGGCGACCGCGGCCGATCCCTTGGCCTCGAACTCGTCTCCAAGCGCGCGCGACTGCACGTGGAAATCCTGCGTGTACCAGCGCTCGGAGCCCGAACCGGTGCCGGCCAGCACCATCGAGCGCACGCGCTGCGGATAATGGAGCGCGACCTGCAGCGAGGTATAGCCGCCCATCGACAGGCCGACGAGATGCGCGTTGTCGATGCCGAGCTGATCGAGAACCGCGACGCAGTCGCGCATGACATGGCGGTAGCTGAAATTCTCGGCGCCCGCAGGCACGTCCGACGGCGTATAGCCGCGCGCCGCATAGGCGATGCAGCGATGCCGCTTGCCGAACTCGCGCATCTGCGGCTCCCAGCCGGTGTGATCGGAAGCGAATTCGTGCACGAATACGATCGGCGTGCCCTGCCCGGTCTCCTCGTAATAGAGTTTGACGTTATCGGGCGTTGTGACGAAGGGCATTTCCAGTTTCCTGTTTAATCGTTTGCATGCGCCGGCAGGTCTTCAGAACAGGTCGAGATACTCGCGCTGTTCCCAGGCGGTCACGGTTGAATGATCCTGCGCCGGCTCTTCCTTCTCAAAACGCTCGCGCTCGGCGTCCTTGATGTGGGCATAGTAATCGATGAAGCCGGCACCGAAGGCGGTCCGAAACGCCTCATCGGCGCGCAGCGCCGTCACCGCTTCGCCAAGCGATTTCGGCAGCAAATCCGCGGCCGTCTCGTAGGGCGCATCGGCCGAGGCGCCGGGGTCGAGCTTGCGCGCAATGCCGTCGAGGCCGGAATAGATCTGCGATGCCATGTAGAGATAGGGATTGGCCGCCGGCTCGCCGACGCGGTTTTCCAAATGCGTCGATGCCGCGCCGGCTTCGCCGAGCAGCCGCATCATCACGCCGCGGTTGTCGCGCGCCCAGATGGCGCGATCTGGCGCCAGCGAATAAGGTCGATAGCGCTTGTAACCGTTGACTGTCGGCGTGGTGAAGGCGGCCGCCGCGCGCGCATGCGCCAGCACGCCGCCGAGATAATACCGGCCGAGTGTCGACAGGCCGTCCGGATCGGCGAAGGCGTTGCGCTTCGATTTGCGCTCGATCAGCGATTGATGCAGATGCCAACCGCTCGACATCACATTGGCTAAGGCCGGCCGGCACATGAAGCTGGCGAGATAGCCGTTGCGCCGCGCGATCTGCTTCACCGCCGCGCGGAACAGGATCATCGTATCCGCCGCCTCCAGACCCATTTGCGGGCGGAAGGTGAACTCGATCTGGCTGGGCCCGAGCTCCAGTTCGACCGAGCGCAGCGGCAGGCCGAGCGCCTCGATGCCCTTGCGCAGGATCTCGACGGCCGGATCGACCATGTCGAAGCGCGACTCGGTGAGATACTGATAGCCCTGCGTGAGCAGGCTCACCTCGGGCGCCTGCGGCGGCCATGTCGCCGCTTCCGGCGCCAGTTTCGCATCCTCGAGGCGGAACAGATGGAATTCGACTTCCAGCCCGGCGAGGAAGTCGTAGCCGACCTTGCCCAGTGTCGACAGCGCGTCGCGGTAGATCGCCCGCGTCGAGAACGGCACCGACTTGCCGTTGGTGAAATAGATATCGCACAGCAGCCAGCCCGTTTTGTTGGTCCACGGCAGGATGCGGAACGTCGTCGGGTCGGCGATCATGGTGAAGTCGGCGCCGCCCTGCATCTCCGCCATGCCGAGGCCGCCGCCGGCGGTGAACACCGGGAACACGCTTCTGTGCGAGGTGTCCTTGGCCAGCAGCGTCGAAGTCATGTTGACGCCGTTGCGGAGCGCGCCCGCGACCTCGGAAGCGAGCAAGGCCTTGCCGCGCAGTACGCCGTGCTGATCGGCAAAAGAGAAACGGACGACTTCGAGCTTGTTGGCCTTGATGGCGCGCTCGACCTCCGCCGCGGCTTTGGCCTGGGCCGCCGACCACAGGCCGTGGCGCTCGACGAAGGAGGTGGCGGATTTGACGGATTTACGCGGGGGCATGGATCAGCGGCTCTACTGCCCCGCCTTCCAGCTCATGGCCTGGCGGCGCTCGGCTTCCGCGCGCCGGTAATATGCCCTCCAGTCATGAAGGGGGCCGATGCCGTCGATCGCCAGCGGGCCGGTGATGCCGGCGGCCTCCTTCTCGTCGACCACCAAAATCGGCCGCTCGCCTTTGCCGGATTTCTCCAGCGACTGCCGCAGCAGCCTGCGGTAGGCGATGATCGCCTTGTCCGACGTGCCGAGATGTTCCTGCGTGCGATCCTGGATCTCGCCCATCGACTCGCAGGCCCATTGATCGTGCACGTTGATGTCGGCGCCCATGCCGGTATAGGTCTCGTGCGCCTGCTCGTGCGGATCGAAACCGTAATCGTTGCTCTTGTTGCGGTTCGGGATGTAGTCCGGCAACTGATAGAGCTCGAGACGCTGGTTGCGCATCGTCTCCTTGTCCACCGGCTTATCGAACGAGGTGAAGATCGCGTACCAGTAGTGCTTGGTGTCGTCGATCGGCACATGCCACTGCGAGATGGTCATCTCGCGGCTCATCGGAATCATGAAGGCGTTGGGGAAGACGAGATTGGTGACGCGCACATGGGTCGACGCGTCGCTGATCTGCCGTAGCGTCACGATGCGGAAGCCGTAATCGGTCTCGTCCACCTCGATGCGCGGCCGCGTCACCTCGCGCATGATCCGCGTCATCGGCATGTCCGCATCCTTGGTGTTGTCGCGGAACATCTTGCCATAGCCCTTGGTCGGATCCTCGTCCTGGAAGAATCGATGCAGGAACGAAGTGTGCACCGGATCGATGCCGACCTCGAGCGACTGTAGCCAGTTGCAGTCGATCATGCCCTTGAATGCGAAAGTGTGACTGTCGGGCGCGACGAAGCAATCGAAATGCGGGAAGGCCGGAGGCTCGCCGCCGCCCAGATAGGCGAACAGGATGCCGCTCTTCTCGACGACCGGGTAAGCCTTCTGCCGGATATTGGCGCAGAGATTGCTGTCGTCCGGCTCGGCCGGGGTCTCGAGGCACTTGCCGTCGACATCGAACAGCCAGCCGTGGAAGGCGCAGCGCAGGCCGCCGTCCTCGAGCCGGCCGAAGGCAAGGTCGGTGCCGCGGTGCGGGCAGTGGCGGCCGACCAGGCCATAGCGTCCCTTGTCGTCCTTGAACATCACGAGGTCTTCGCCGAACAGCCGCACCGGCTTGATCGGACGGTTGCCCTTGAGTTCGTCGACCAATGCCGCCGGCTGCCAGTACTGCCGCATCAGGCGGCCGGCCGGCGTGCCCGGCCCGGTACGGGTGATGAGATCGTTCTGCTCCGCGCTCAGCATGGCGAATTCCCCTGGTGCTCTTGTGGCGCGATCGGGGCGCGCATTGGCGCCGCCCCGTCCGCCCGGCTTGAGGCCTATTCGAGCACAGGCGCGCCAAAATGCAAAAGGCCGGCGCTGGGCCGGCCCTTGCAAAATCGTATCGGCGAAGTCGCTCAGACGACCTTGCGCGCGCTGAAGCCCTGGTCGAGACGGCGGCGCCAAGCGCTCTGGCGCAGGCCCTGGAAGCGGCTCGCCGCGGTCTTGGCCTCGGCGCGGCTTGCGGTGGCATAGGTGCGATATTCGAGATCGTTGACGGCCGACACCAGCGGCTGCTTGCCGAACAGGCGCGCCAGCGGGCTCGCGCCACCATTGACCTTGAGTTCGGAAATCGCGTTGGCGACGTTGCGGGCGGGACCGAACGCAACAACCTGCCCGGTCATCGTGTGGCGCACTTCGTAGACTCCCGGGCCGATCGGCGCTTCAACAACACCGCCGCTGTGCGCATCGGGAAAGCGCTTCCACGCACTCCAAGTCTGTACCATAGCAAGAAATCCTTACGCATCACCGATTGGCGAAACCGCCGCGAGAACTTGCTACCTAAGCATTAGTTCCCTTAGGTCAAGCCAACCGGTTGATAAATAGCATTTCTGATAAAATTTAGCCGGCAAGCACTGTACTGCTGTGATGCATATCACAAAGCCTGTCGTGGGGAGCCGGGCCGGAATACCTCTAATGACCCGGCAGCACAAGGACTTTGGGTTTCACCGGCAGCGTCGCCTTGGACAAGACGACCGAAGGCACATCGAGCGTCTCGATGTCCCATTCCCCCTTCATGCGCTGCAGGAAGCGGTCGAGCGAATATTGATTGAAGTAGTGCATCGGTATCAGTAGCGGCGCCTTCAGCGCGTGCAGCACTTCAATCATGCCATCGAGATCGAGCGTGTAGCTGCCATCGACCGGCACCATGACGACATCGACGCGTCCCATCTCGTCGAGCTGCTGCTGCGTGAGCGTGCCGTGCAGGTGGCCGAGATGCGCGATGCACAGGCTGGCGATCTCGAAAATGAAGATCGAGTTGCCGTGCCGCTCGACGGAGCCGCCGAAGGTGCGGATGTTGGTCGGCACGTTGCGGACACGGACGTCCTTGTAGGTCAGATCGATGCGCGCCGGCTTTTCGTCGTCGGCCCAGCCGCGCAGCACATGGGCGATGCCCGGATCGGGATGCGACGTAAAGTGCGTTGAGTGCGCGTGATTCATCGTGACGATATCGGGCGTCACCAGCGGCCTGACATAATCGTTATAATCGGTGGCGATGCGGACGAGCTGCGGACTTTCCAGAAGGAAGGTCGCGTGCCCGACATAAGTGAGCCGCATCTGATCGGCATTGAGCGCGGCGAGCCGCAGCGACACGGGTTGGAACAAGGGCGAGCGCTGCGCGACCAAGCCCGGGCATGCCTCGCGCATCTCGGGCTTGATATCTGGCTTGGCCGGCGCGGCGCCCTGGGCTGCCGCTTGCGACAGCGGAACCAACGCCAGGGCCGCAGCCGTGAGCACAATCCTGAGAGTCGTGCAGACCATGTCACACCACCCGCATTCTTCCGGCGGCATCAATCTGACATGGAATAGAGAGGTCGGCTATGGCCTCACGCCAAAATGAAAGCGGCGCCGGACCGGCGCCGCCCATGAACCCATTTGCGAGCCGGGCATTACTCGAAGTAGCGCCGGTCGCGCATCGATACGATGATCCCCTTCGGCGTCTTGACCACCCAACGGCCGTCCATGCGACGGATCGACTCGACCGGACCGAGCCCCGGCAGCGGCGCGCCGGGCACGATCTGATAGATATCGCCGTCCCGGCCCTGAACGTAGATGTAGCCGTTCGAGGCGCCGCGGATCGACCAATCCCTGACCAGCGGCGGATGCGCCGGTTGGCTCGATGCCGGAACGCTTGTTGCCATGGCTACACGCGGCGCCGGCCGCGGTGTCGGCACATCGGCGAAGGCCGGCGCGGGCTGAGCCGGCATCGTCGTCTGCGGCGCGGAGATCGAGCCGGTGATGTCGGCCGCGTCTTTCTTCAGCCGATCGTTGACCTGCTCGTGCAGCTTCTTCTCCAGGCTCGCAGTCTGGACCTGCGCGCGCTTGTTGGCCGCGTCGAGATTGGCCTTCAGCGTCGTCACTTCCCTGGCGAGCTTGGCCACGGATTGCTGCACGGCCTTGTTTTCTTCCTGCGCGGCGGCATTGACCTGCGGTTTGCCGGCCAGGCCACCGGTTGCGTAGGCTCCGACGATGGCGCCGAACGCGGCGCCGATGGCAACCGATGCGGCGAGCCGCATCGCGCGCCAGTGCCGCGGCTTCAAGGCGAAGCGCGGCGGCTTGTCTTCAATCTCAAGCGGTTCGAACGGCGCCTCGCTGGCGAAATCCGGTCTTGCGATCGGCACCAGCGCGCGCAGCGGCGTGCGCGAATTCGCGCGATCGGCGGCTTCGACTTCGGGTTCGGGCCGGGGTTCGATCGCTTCTTCTTCGATCGCGACCGCCTCGGAGATCGCCGGCGAAACCGAAGGCGACTCGATATGCGGCAATCCGTTCGCGGCGCTCGCTTTGGCCGTCGCGCTGTCGGGCGTCACGTCCGACGGCGTCGGCGGCGCGGCGCTCTGATTGTCACCCTTGGCGTCGAACTTGGGATCAAACCTCGGGCTGGAATCGTCGCGGTCGGCCATGGCCCTGCTCCGGCAATTGTTCACCAATCGGTAACCACGTTCGGTTACCAATTGGTTACCAGAGAGGGGATCGGCCGTTCGGGATCGGCCAATGGCCTACAAAGCGAGCCCGTTCTCGGCCGCCAGCGCCTTCAACGACACAGCGGGACGGGCACCGATGTGCTGGATCACCTCGGCCGCCGCGAGGCCGCCGAGCCGGGCCGCCGTCTTGTGATCCTTGCCGCGGGCGAGACCGACCAGGAAGCCGGCCGCGAACAGATCGCCGGCGCCGGTGACATCCGCCACCTGCTGAACCGGGGCCGCCGCCACGGCTTCGATGCGATCCGGCGTGATCACGACGCAGCCCTTTTCGCTGCGGGTCACGACGGCGAGCTTGGCTTCCTTCTGCAGCGCCAGGCTCGCGACGGCGAAGTCCGAGGTCTCATACAGACTGTGCAGTTCGTGCTCGTTGGCGAAGACGATATCGACCGTGCCCTTGCGGATGAGGTCGAGAAATTCGCCGCGATAGCGATCGACGCAGAACGAATCCGACAAGGTGAGCGCGACGCGGCGGCCGTTCTTATGCGCGATGTCGGCGGCCTTGACGAAGGCCTCTTTGGCCTGCGGCGGATCCCACAAATAGCCTTCGAGATAAACGACTTCGGCCGCGGCAATTTGCGCTTCGTCGATATCGCTCGGCTTGAGGTCCTGCGCCGCGCCGAGATACGTGTTCATGGTGCGCTCGCCGTCCGGCGTCACCATGATGTAACAGCGCGCGGTCGACGGGCCGTCATTGGCGGCCTTGGTGTCGAAGGCGACGCGCAGCGACCGGATATCGTGGGCGAAAGCCTTGCCGAGCTCGTCGTCCTTGACCTTGCCGACAAAGGCGGCGCGGGCGCCGAAGCTCGCCACGCCGGCGATGGTGTTGGCCGCCGAGCCGCCGGAGGATTCGGTCGCCGGCCCCATGGCGTCGTAGATCGCCTGGGCGCGCGCCTCGTCGATCAGCGTCATGGCCCCTTTCCGCATGCCCTGGGCGACCAGAAAGTCGTCGTCGGCGCGAGCGATGACGTCGACGATGGCGTTGCCGATGCCGAGCACGTCGTAGCGGGAAGCGGTCATGCGATACCTCGTTTGATCAAAACCGCGCGCACTATAACGGCGCAGGACGGTGAGGCAATGCGCGGACCGTCAAAGGACGGCTAATGTGGCGGCGGCAGCCGTCTCAGCACTTCCAGACTCCACCAGAGAAAATAGCCGCCGATCAGGATGCCCAGGGCCACTTTCACCAGCTGGATGATCAGTTCGTCTTTGGTCATTTGAAGCCCTGTCGGTCGCGCCCACGTCACCTATAGCCGCATGCGCCGGGCCGGAAAACCCGGCCGGGGTTGCGCGCCAAACGCCATTATGCGATGTGGCCCGCCACAATCCGCCCGGAGTGAGGACATGTCATTCAAGGAATTGGTATTTTCCGGCGTGCAGCCGACCGGCAACCTGCACCTCGGCAACTATCTGGGCGCGATCAAGAAATTCGTGGCGCTGCAGGACACCCACGACTGCATCTATTGCGTCGTCGACATGCACGCGATCACGGTCTGGCAGGACCCGGCGGAGCTTACCCGCAACACGCGTGAAGTGACGGCCGCCTTCATCGCCGCCGGCATCGATCCGAAGAAGCACATCGTCTTCAACCAGAGCCAGGTGACGGCGCATGCCGAGCTTGCCTGGGTGTTCAACTGCGTCGCCCGCATCGGCTGGCTCAACCGCATGACGCAGTTCAAGGAGAAGGCCGGCAAGGACCGCGAGAACGCGTCGGTCGGTCTTTATGTTTATCCGAACCTGATGGCCGCCGACATTCTGGCCTATCGAGCGACGCATGTTCCGGTCGGCGAGGACCAGAAGCAGCATCTCGAACTGGCGCGCGACATCGCACAGAAATTCAACAACGACTTCGGCGACAATATCCGCGCGCGCGGTTACAGCGCCGGCTTCTTCCCGCTGCCCGAGCCGATCATCCAGGGCCCGGCGACGCGCGTCATGAGTCTGCGCGACGGCTCGAAGAAGATGTCGAAGTCCGAGCCGTCGGACTATTCGCGCATCAACCTGACCGACGACGCCGATGCCATCGCGCAGAAGATTCGCAAGGCCAAGACCGATCCGGAGCCGCTGCCGAGCGAGGAGAAAGGTCTCGCGCCGCGTCCGGAGGCCGACAACCTGGTCGGCATCTACGCCGCGCTCGACAACAAGACCAAGGCCGACGTGCTGCGCGATTTCGGCGGCGCGCAATTCTCCGGCTTCAAGTCGGCGCTGGTCGATCTCGCCGTGGCCAAGCTCGGGCCGATCGGCGCCGAGATGAAGAAACTGGTGCAGGATCCGGCCTATATCGATTCCGTACTGGCCGATGGCGCGCAGCGCGCCGCAACGATCGCCGACGAAAACATGAAAGCCGTGAAGGACATCGTCGGCTTCGTTCGCAGAAAATAACGCGAAAGCGCGTGCCCCGGCGCGTGCGCTGCGCAAATTGCGGGCAAAGTGCTCAACCGGCGAGGCTTGTCGCGCCCCGCCGCGGCATGCCACCATTCATGCCTTGTGCATTCGTCATGCCCGTCGAAGACGGGCGTAAACGCCCTTATGTCTGCCGACATTGAACCCTGCCGACATCCCGGCGTAAGGAGCCCCGATGCCGAAGAAGCGCCGCAGTAACGAAGCCGGCCACAAGCGCAAATATCTCGTCGTCATCGACGATTCCGAAGAGTGCGACCGCGCGGTGTTCTGGGCGGCAAGCCGCGCCGCACGCACCAAGTCGCACATCGTGATGCTGCGCGTGATCGACACCAGCGAACGCAGCCAGCAATGGCTCGGCGTCGCCGACATCATGAGGGCCGAAGCGATGGAAGCGGCCAACGCCGCGCTCGACAAATACGCGGCGCGCGCCAAGAAGATCACGCACCAGGCGCCGGACCGCGTCATCCGCGAAGGCGCGATCGCCGACGAGATCCTCAAGCTGATCGAGGAAGACGACGACATCGGCATCCTGGTGCTCGCCGCCGCGACCGGCAAGGAGGGACCCGGTCCGCTGATCTCCAACCTGCCGAAAACCGCCGGTACGTTTCCCATTCCGGTGGCCATCGTGCCGGGCTCGCTCAACGACGAGGAACTGGAGGCGATGGCGTAAGCGCCATCGATCGCGCCCTTGTCGCGCGCCGTCCGTCTGCTCGATCTGGTGCAGCTGCTGCGCCGTCGCCGCCATCCGGTGCGTGGCGAGGAATTGGCGCGCGAACTCGCCATCAGCTTGCGCACGCTCTACCGCGACATCGCCAGCCTGCAGGCGCAGGGCGCGCCGATCGACGGCGAACCCGGCCTCGGCTATGTGCTGCGGCCCGGTTTCACATTGCCGCCGCTGATGTTCACCGAGGATGAAGTCGAAGCCCTGATGCTCGGCTCGCATTGGGTCGCCGAAAACGGCGACCCGCGCCTGGCGCAGGCGGCGATGGATGTCATGGCCAAGGTCGCTGCGGTGTTGCCGCCGGACCGCCGCGCGCAGTTCGACAATCCGAGTCTGCTGATCGTGACACGCAGCAACAACCTCGCCGCGATGGCGCCGATCCGCGACGCCATCCGGCGCGAGCACAAGCTCGAGATTGATTATCGCGACGCCGGCAGCGCCGCCACGCACCGCACCATCTGGCCCTTCGCCGTCGGCTTCTTCGAGGAGGCGCGAATCGTCGTCGCCTGGTGCGAACTGCGCCAGGACTATCGCCACTTCCGCATCGACCGCATCGGCAATCTGCTTGAAACCGACGCGCGCTATCCCAAGCGTCGCGCCGCGATGCTGAAGGACTGGCAAAAGCAGATGGGCATTGGCCCGCGATGAAGGCTACTGACAGGAACTGACAGCGGCAGCCTTTAGGTCCTCCCGTATCACAGGAGGATCGCATCATGCTGCCTTTCGGACTTGTCGTCCTTTACGTCAAAGACGTCGCTGCCAGCACCCACTTCTATCGCGGCCTGCTCGGCACCGAGCCGGTCGAATCGTCGGCCAATTTCGCCATGTTTCCCATGCCACCGGTCATGCTCGGCCTGTGGCAGCGCGACGAGGTCAAACCGGCGCCGGCCGGCGCGCCGGGCGCCCTGGAACTGGATTTCACCATGGACAGCACCAAGGCTGTGCTCGATTACCATGGCGAATGGGTCAAACGCGGGCTCAAGATCGCCCAGGAGCCGGTCGAGATGGATTTCGGCCATACCTTCGTTGCGCTCGACCCGGACGGTCACCGCCTGCGGGTGCTGGCGCCGAACCCGTCCTGAGGTGGGAATCGGTCCGGTTGACCCGTTCCGCCAAACCTCCCATGTATGAGGGGTCCGCCGGGCCTTGAACCCGGGCGGGATGGGAGATTTGAGCCATGTTCATCCAGACCGAAGCGACGCCGAATCCGGCGACGCTGAAATTCCTGCCCGGTAAGCCGGTGCTCGACGCCGGCACGCTCGATATGCCGACGCGCGAAGCGGCGGCGCAGTCGCCGCTCGCCGAGCGGCTGTTCGACATCCCGAATGTCGGCGGCGTGTTCTTCGGCGCCGACTTCATCTCGGTGACCAAGAATGACGGCGACTGGCAACAGATGAAGCCGGCGATCCTCGGCGCTATCATGGAACACTACATGTCCGGCGCGCCGATCGTGAACAACGGCGCCGAGGCGGCGGGCGAGGATGAATTCTTCGACGCCGCGGACTCCGAGACAGTCGCCACCATCAAGGATCTGATCGAGACGCGCGTGCGCCCGGCGGTGGCCGGCGACGGCGGCGACATCACCTTCCGCGGCTTCAAGGAAGGCGTGGTCTTCCTGCAGATGAAAGGCGCCTGCTCGGGCTGCCCGTCCTCGACCGCGACCTTGCAGCACGGCATCCAGAACCTGCTGCGGCACTTCGTGCCCGAGGTGACCGAAGTCCGGCCGGTTTGATCCACAGCTGTCATGCCCCGCGAAAGCGGGGCATCCAGTATCCGCGGCGCTTCGGCTATATTGCCGACAGAGAGTACTGGATCGCCCGCTTTCGCGGGCGATGACGACGACGCCGTAGGCCCCATGCGCATTCTCGCCATCGATACCGCGCTCGACGCGTGCTCCGTTGCCCTGCTCGACGGCGACATGGTCGCGGCCGAGGACACGCAGCTGATGGCGCGCGGCCACGCCGAGGCGCTGATGCCGATGCTGGCGCGGCTGCGCGACAACGCCGCCTTCTATTTCTCCGTCATCGACCGCATCGCCGTCACAGTCGGCCCGGGGAGTTTCACCGGCCTGCGCGTCGGCATATCGGCGGCGCGCGGCATCGGCCTCGCCACCGGCAAGCCGGTCGTCGGCATCACGACGCTCGAGGCATTGGCTGCGCCGCTGATCGCCGGCGATGCCTCATCGCCGGTCGTCTCGGTGATCGATGCCCGTCACAACCACGTTTATCTGCAGGCCTTCGGCACCGATGGCGATGATCTGGTCAGCCCCCGTGTCACGTCCATTGCCGAAGCGCTCGAACTGGTGGCGCCGCTGCGGCCGCGCCTGGTCGGTAACGCGGCGGCGATGCTCGCCGCAGCCTGGCCCTCCGGCACACCGACACCGGCCGCCGTCGATCAGCAGCCAGCACCGCTGATCGAATGGGTCGGGCGGCTGGGCCAGCTCGCCGAGGTCGCCACCGCGCCGCCAAAGCCGTTTTACCTGAAGGCACCGGACGCGCTGCCGCCGGCGCCGTCACTCGCAGCGCCAATTGCACAACCATGATCGCGCTGTTGCGCCGAATGTTCGGAGTCGGAGGCGGCACGCCTCAGATCGCGGCGGCGCATCCGCGCGATGCCGCCGCCATCGCGGCGCTACATGCGCAATCGTTTCACCGCGGCTGGAGCGACGAGGAAGTCGAGAGCCTCTTGGTCGACGGCCGGGTGCTGGCGCACAGTCTGCGCGTCGGCGGCGCCTTCGCCGGCTTCGTGCTATCGCGCCGTGCCGCCGACGAAGCGGAAATCCTGTCGATCGCCGTGGCCCGCCGTCACCGGGGCCGCGGTTTCGCCCGGCAACTCCTCAACCTGCATCTCGGCCGGCTGGCCGCGCTGGGCGTCAAGGCGCTGTTTCTCGAGGTCGACGAAAGCAATGCGCCGGCGATCGCGCTCTACCGCGGCGCCGGTTTTCGCGAGGTCGGCAAGCGCCCGAATTATTATCCGCTGCCGGGTGGCCGGACCGCCGCCGCCTTGGTTTTGCGACGTGATATCGCGTAAACTGCGACGGCCATGACGATAAAGACCAAAATCGATCCCGAAGCCGACCCGGCGGCGCCGCGCCCCAGTATCGAGGCGCTCTGCGCCGCCAAGGGCATGCGCATGACCGAGCAGCGCCGCGTCATCGCGCGCGTGCTGGCCGAATCCGACGATCATCCCGACGTCGAGGAACTGTACCGGCGCTGCGCCAAGGTCGACGACCGCATCTCGATCTCCACCGTCTATCGCACGGTAAAGCTGTTCGAAGATTCCGGCATCATCGAACGTCACGATTTCCGCGAAGGCCGCGCCCGCTACGAGACCTCGTCGGACGCGCATCACGATCACCTCATCAATCTGCGCACCGGCGAGGTCATCGAATTCCAGTCCGAGGAAATCGAGCGGCTGCAGGCCGAGGTGGCACGCAAGCTAGGCTACAAGCTGGTCGATCACCGGCTCGAGCTTTATGCGGTGCCGCTGAAGGACGACAAGAACTCCTGATGTGCACCCTCGCGTGTCCCACACTCCGTTCGTTCCCGCGCAAGCGGGAATCCAGGGCAAATTTCAGAAGCCTCTATTTGCGGCTTTCTGGGTCCCGGCATTCGCGGGGACGAGCGGGATTGATGTGATGCTGTACTCGCTGTTCATCGCGGTGTTCTTCTTCACGATGACCCCGCTGATCATCGCCATCCAGTGGACCATCGGCAAACTCGGCCTGCCCGGCTGGGGCACCGTGGCCTCCGGCTATTACGCCGTGCTGTGCAAGCTCTTGCGCTTTCGGATCAGGGTCGTCGGCGAACCGGTGCGCGATCGTGCCGTGCTGTTCGTATCCAATCACGTGTCCTGGGCCGACATCCTGGTGATCGGCTCGATCGCGCCGATCGCCTTCGTGTCCAAGGCCGAGGTCGCCAAATGGCCGCTGGTCGGGCCGACGGCGAAACTGCAGCGCACCGTGTTCGTCGACCGTTCGCGGCGCCAGCAGACCGGCGACGCCATCGCCGACATGGTGCAGCGCTTGCAGTCGGACATCTCCGTCGTGCTGTTCGCCGAAGGCACATCGAGCGATGGCAATCGCGTACTGCCGTTCCGCTCAGCGCTGATCGGCGTCGTGCGCGAGGCCGGCGCGCGCGCCGAGGCCGGCATCGTCGTTCAGCCGATGTCGATCAGCTACACCGCGATCCACGGCATCCCGATGGGCCGCCAGCACCGGCCGCTGATCGCTTGGTATGGCGATCTCGATTTCATGCCGCATTTCAAGGCATTCCTGCGTCGCGGCGTGATCGACGTGGTGATCAGCTACGGCGAGCCGATTGCCGCCGACGCCACCACCGACCGCAAGCAACTGGCGCGGCGGCTGGAGAATTCGGTCCGCAGCCTCGCCACCTCGACCCTGCTCGGCCGTACCCGGCCGCTGCACGCCGGCAAATAACCACATGTGCGGTCCCGAGCAGGGCGCATTCTGACCACCCAAATATCTGATTTCATTAATCTTTTGAAAAAATCGTGGATGCCCGGCATAAAGCCGGGCATGACAGAGCCGATGAACAGACTGCGCAAGGTCCACGTCAAATCGTTCGGCTGCCAGATGAACGTCTACGATTCGCATCGTATGGCGGACACGCTGGCGCCCGAGGGCTACGTCGAGACGCAATCGCCCGCCGAGGCCGACCTCATCATCCTCAACACCTGCCACATCCGCGAGAAGGCGGTCGACAAGGTCTATTCCGAAATCGGCCGCATGCGCGAGCTCAAGGATCAGGCCGAGGTCGAAGGTCGCCGCATGCTGATCGCGGTCGCCGGCTGCGTCGCGCAGGCCGAAGGCGAAGAGATCATCCGGCGTACCGATTCAGTCGACGTCGTGGTCGGCTCGCAGAACTATCACAAGCTGCCGGGCCTGATCGCCCGCGCGCTCGATGGCGAGAAGATCGTCGACACCGAATTTCCGCTCGATGACAAGTTCGACGCGCTGGCGCAGCCGTCACCGCAAGCGATCAGCAAGCGCGGCATATCGGCTTTCGTCACCGTGCAGGAAGGCTGCGACAAGTTCTGCACCTTCTGCGTCGTGCCCTATACGCGCGGCGCTGAGGTGTCGCGGCCGGTCGCCAAGATTATCGCCGACGTCGAACGGCTCGCCGCCAATGGCGTGCGCGAAGTCTCGCTGATCGGGCAGAACGTCAACGCCTATCACGGCGTCGACGAAAATGGCCGCAGCGTCACGCTCGGCGCGCTGATGCGCCGCATCGCGCAGGTGCCGGGCATCGCACGGCTGCGCTACATGACCAGCCATCCGCGCGACATGCTGTCGCCGGTCTGCGCCGATCTCATCGCCGCGCATGGCGACCTGCCGGCGCTGATGCCTTACGTGCATCTGCCGGTGCAGGCCGGTTCGGACCGCATTCTTAGCGGCATGAATCGCAGACACACGCGCCGCGAATACATGACGGCGATCGAGCGCCTGCGCGCCGCGCGGCCCGATATCGCCTTCACGTCGGATTTCATCGTCGGCTTCCCCGGCGAGACGGAAGAGGATTTCCGCGAGACTTTGGCGCTCGCCGAAGAGGTCAATTTCGTGATGGCCTATACCTTCAGCTACTCGCCGCGCCCTGGCACCCCGGCCGCGACGCTCGACGATCAGGTGCCGAATGCCGAGAAACACGAGCGGCTGCTGCGTCTGCAGGCCGTGATCGACCGGCAATGGAAGGCGTTTAACAGCTCGTTTGTCGGCAAAACCATGGAAATTCTGGTCGAAAAGCCCGGAAAACTCACTGGGCAACTGGTCGGCCGCTCCCCATATCTGCAGTCTGTCCACGTCATGGCGAAGCCGGAACTGATCGGGGAGATCGTGCCGGTGACGATCACGAATGTGGGCAGCAACACCTTGTTCGGCGAACTGGCGGAGACCGCCGCCGCGCCTGAACTGGTTTCATCAGGGGCTTGAGAGCAACCTTGCGACCATCGGATCCCGTGATCCCCGCCGCCGCTGTTTCCGACGAAACGGCGACCACACAAATCGTGCTCGCCTTCGAGGATAACAAACTCGCTTCCGTGCTGTTCGGGCAGTACGGCCAGAACCTGGCGCTGGTCGAGCGCAAGCTCGGCGTCAAGGCGGATTCCCGCGGAAACCACGTCACGCTCGAAGGCTCGCGTGGCGGCGTCGAGCAGGCGCGCCGCGTTCTCGAGACCTTGTACGAGCAGCTCAAGCGTGGCCGCGACCTGTCGAGCGGCGACGTCGATGGCGCGATCCGTCAGGCCATCGCGCAGGGTTCGCTGTTCGATTTCGATCCGGGCCAGGCGCGCGCGGCCTTCGAGGAGATCAACCTGCGCAAGCGCCCGGTGCGCGCCCGCACCGCCGCGCAGGACGCCTATATGCGTGCGCTCAAGCGCAACTCCCTGGTGTTCGGCACCGGCCCCGCCGGCACCGGCAAGACCTGGCTCGCCGTCGCGCAAGCCATCCAGATGTTCGAGCGCAAGGAAGTCGATCGCATCATCCTGTCGCGCCCGGCCGTCGAAGCCGGCGAACGCCTCGGCTTCCTGCCCGGCGACATGCGCGAGAAGGTCGATCCCTATCTGCGGCCGATCTACGACGCGCTGCACGATCTGATGGATGTGCGCATCGTCGAACGCGCGCTGGAGCAGGGCGACATCGAGATTGCGCCGCTCGCCTTCATGCGTGGCCGCACATTGGCCAATGCTTGCGTCATCCTCGACGAAGCGCAGAACACCACATCGATGCAGATGAAGATGTTCTTGACCCGTCTCGGCGAGAACAGCCGCATGTTCGTCACCGGCGATCCGAGCCAGGTCGACCTGCCGAATGGGCAGGTGTCGGGACTCGCCGAAGCGGTGCGCCTGCTCAAGGACGTCGACGGCGTCGGCATCGTCGAATTCGCCGCCACCGATGTCATCCGCCATGAACTGGTGCAGCGCATCGTCGAGGCCTATGACCGTGCCGCGCCGCCCCGCGAGCCGCGAAAATGACCCCTGTCACCGCCGATATCGTGGTGGAATCCGATTTGTGGCAGGCCGAACCGCGGGCCGAGGCGACCGTCAAGGCGTCAATTGCGGCCGCCGCGGCACACTCAACACAACGCGGCGAAGTCAGTATCCTGCTGGCCGATGATTCGGCGGTGCGCGAGATCAACAAGCAGTGGCGCGGCCTGGACAAGCCGACCAACGTGCTGTCCTTTCCGGCCGCCGGCACTCCGGCGACGCAAGGCCATCTTGGCGACATCGTCATCGCTTATGAAACGCTGCAAAGGGAGTCCGAGGCCGAAGGGCGACTGTTCCTTCATCACCTCGCGCATCTGACCGTGCACGGATTTCTGCACCTCATCGGCTACGATCACGAAACGGACGCGCAGGCGGACGAGATGGAGGCGTTGGAAAGCCGGATCATGGTCGCCATGGACCTGCCCGATCCATGGCAGGACGTCAGCCGCGCCCGGCGTGAGCGTGCGTGACGGCCATGCCTGACAGCGACCCCTCCCGAAACGATACGTCTTACGAACCGCGTAACCTGCCGGTGCCGGTCGCGGTCAAGCGCGAAGAGAGCAGCAACTGGTTCGTGCGGATGTTCCGGTCGATGTTCGGCATACGGCCGAGCACCATTCGCGCCGACCTGACCGACTTCCTTGACGCCATGACGCCGGCCGAGTCGGGTTTCTCGCCGGAAGAAAGCCGGATGCTCAAAAGCATCCTCGGCCTGCGCGAACGCCGCGTCAGCGACGTCATGGTGCCGCGCGCCGATATCGTGGCCGTGCAGCAGGATATCCAGATCGGCGACCTGCTGATGGTGTTCGAGAAGGCCGGGCATTCGCGCCTCGTCATTTATAACGACACGCTCGACGATCCGGTCGGCATGGTGCACATCCGCGATCTCATCAATTACATGACGACGCGCGCCACCATCGACCCGGCCAAGAACGCCAAGCGCCGGAAGCCGTTGCCGGCGGGCCTCGACCTCAAGGCCATCAATCTGGCGACGCCGCTAACCGCGACCAAGATCGTGCGCGAGGTGCTGTTCGTGCCGCCGTCGGCCCGGGTTATGGACCTGTTGGCGCGGATGCAGGCCAAGCAGATTCACCTGGCGCTGGTGATTGACGAATATGGCGGCACCGACGGACTGATCTCGATCGAGGACATCGTCGAAGAGATCGTCGGTGAAATCGCGGACGAGCATGACGAAGACGAACGCGCCGATATCGTCGCTCAGCCGGACGGCTCCTACATCGCCGACGCCCGCGCCTCGCTCGAGGAAACCGTAGCCATCGTCGGCAAGGATTTCGTGGTGGACGACGACGTCGCCGAGGAAGTCGACACGCTGGGCGGTTATTTGACGACGCGCGCCGGCCGCCTGCCGCTGCGCGGCGAACTGATTCCGGGTCCCGGGCTGCTCGAGTTCGAAGTGCTCGACGCCGATCCGCGGCGCGTCAAGCGCGTGCGTATCGTGCGGCTCACCGAAAAGCGCCAGAAGCCGCGCGAGCCGAAAAAGCGCGGTGAGCCCGATGCCGTGTTGGCCGGCGTAGCCCAGCAACCGCTCAATTTCGAAATCGCGCCGTCCAAAGATTCGAACCCTCAGAACTCGTCCCAATCGTGAATTTGACCCGCATCGCCACCCGTGCCGCGCACGCGATCGTCCTCGCATATGGCTGGCGCCGCGCCGGTATCGCCTTCATCGCGGGCATGGCGTCGGCGCTTGCCATGGCGCCGGTGAATGCCTGGCCGATCCTGTTCATCACCATTCCAGTCGCGGTCTGGCTGATCGACGGCTCGACCGCGGGACGCTGGAGCGGCGCCTGGTCGGCGGCCATCGCCGGCTGGTGTTTCGGCTTCGGTTACTTCCTCGCCGGCGTTTACTGGGTCGGCTACGCCTTCCTGGTCGATGCCAAGACCTTCGGTTGGCTGCTACCCATCGCGGTGACCGGACTGCCGGCCTATCTAGCGATCTTTATGGCCCTTGGCTTCGCGCTGTCGCGGATCGTCTGGGTACGCGGACCGGAGCGTATTCTGGCACTCGCCATCGCGCTCACCGTGACGGAATGGCTGCGGGGCCATTTGTTCACCGGCTTTCCGTGGAATGCCCTGGGCTACGCGCTGACCGAACCGCTGGCGCTGGCGCAAACCGTGTCGCTGGTCGGGGTCTGGGGCCTGACGTTCATGGCTGTCGCGATCTTCGCGACGCCGGCGGTGCTGACGGACGACACCGTCGATACGCCGCGTCCCTATCGGCCGCTGGCGCTGGCCATGATCGTGCTGGTCGGCATGGCCGGTTTCGGCGTGGCGCGCCTGGCGGTGCATCCGACGAGCTTCGTCAAGGACGTCAAGCTGCGCATCATGCAGCCCGACCTGCAGCAGGACGCAAAGTTCAACTACAGCGCCAAGAACGAAGTGATGCGGCGTTACCTCACGCTATCGGATCGATCGACGGGACCGCAATCGAACGGCGTTCGTGACATCACGCACCTGATCTGGCCGGAATCGGCGTTTCCGTTCTTTCTCACGCGCGAACCGGATGCGCTGGCGCAGATCGCCAATCTGATCAAGCCGAACACCGAACTGATCACCGGCGCGGTCCGCCCCGGAGAGATGGTCGCGGGCCGCGGGCCACGGGCCTACAATTCGGTCTATGTCCTCGATCCGGATGGTTCGATTCGCGCCATTTACGACAAACTGCACCTGGTGCCGTTCGGCGAGTACCTGCCGTTCCAAAGCTTCATGGAGCGGCTCGGCTTCCAGCAACTGACCAAGGAGGTCGGTGGCTTCCTCACCGGCACGCGCCGCCGTGTGATCGATGTGCGCGGCGCGCCGAAAATGCTGCCGCTGATCTGCTACGAGGCCGTGTTTCCTGATGAAGCCATCCCGGCGGGAGAACGGCCGGGGTGGCTTCTGAACGTCACCAATGACGGCTGGTTCGGCATCAGCAGCGGCCCGTATCAACATTTCCATCAGGCCCGCGTACTGGCCATCGCCGAAGGGCTGCCGCTGGTTCGCGCCGCCAACACCGGCATATCCGGCGTCATCGACCCGGTCGGCCGGATCGTCGCCTCGCTGCCGCTTGGGGTTGAGGGAATTGTCGACTCCCGCCTACCGCGCGCCATGAGTCCAACGATTTTTGCGCTCTATGGAAATATTTCGGCAATGCTATTTTTGGTTGTATCCGCCCTGGTTCTGGCCAAAAGGCGGTTGCGCGCGTAGATTGAATTGACCAGCAAACCCGGGTTCGGGTTGTTATGCGAGCAAATTAAAATTTTTGGTCGATATCTCAAATTACAGGGCAAACCTGTAAAAGATATTGAAAATTAAGCAGAATTCTCTCGGCCACTTTAACGATTAAAAATCCCCCTTCCAAAATGAACGATTGCATAAAGACTGATAATTGTGACATTAGCGATGACGATGTCCGCATAGGAGATTTTTATGGCTAAGAAGGCGCCCAACCCGATCGACAAACATGTCGGTTCGCGAGTCCGTATGCGCCGGATGATGCTGAGCATGAGCCAGGAAAAGCTCGGCGATGCTCTCGGGCTGACCTTTCAGCAAGTCCAGAAATACGAGAAGGGCACCAACCGCATCGGCGCCAGCCGGTTGCAGGCGATCGCCAACATCCTCCAAGTACCGGTTTCGTTTTTCTTCGAGGGCGCGCCGCATGGTCCGGGTGGCATGTCGAGCGGCATGAGCGAAGCGCCGTCGCCGGCCTATGTATCCGACTTCCTCGCCACCTCAGACGGCCTGTCGCTGACCAAGTCGTTCATGCGCATCAAGAGTTCGAAGCTGCGGCGCCGCATCGTCGACCTCGTCGAACAGATCGCCGGCGACGAATAAAGCCTGCTCGCGCCACACCGGGCTCCTGACCCGACATCAAGAGCCGCCTCATTGAGGCGGCTTTCTTGTTTGCCGCCTAGCCTGGAGGCGAAGCTTCCCCGGACGGCAGAGGGCGAAGCACCGTCATTGCCCGCCGCATTTGCAGTGCCCCGCGGCTGCGGCCCACATTTGCCCGCACCTTGACGTCTCGGGCCACCGCTGTAAGAACCAGCCCCCGATATTGAACCGGCGCGGCACCGCCCCGCGCCACGGGAGGAGATGCAGCGTGGCTCACAAGAATTTTCTGTTCACCAGTGAATCGGTTTCCGAAGGTCATCCGGACAAGGTCTGCGACCAGATTTCCGATGCGGTGCTGGACGCCTTTCTGGCGAACGACATCAAGCTCGGCATCGCCGACGATTCAGCGGTGAATACCCGCCTCGGCTGCGAAACACTGACGACCACCAACAAGATCGTCATTGCCGGTGAAGGCCGCGGCCAGGCGCCGTTCTTCCGCAAGCACGGCGACAAGGTCGTCGTCGACCGCGAATACATCACCCAGATCGCGCGCGATGTCGTCAAAGACATCGGCTACGACCAGGACGGCTTCTCCTATTACGGTGCCGATGTCGAAGTGCTGCTGCACGGCCAGTCGCCCGACATCGCCATGGGCGTCGATGCCAAGAAAAAGAAGAGCGGCGAAGAAGAAGGCGCCGGCGACCAGGGCATGATGTTCGGCTTCGCCTGCACCGAAAGCGAAGTGTACGAGAAGAACTCGTTCATGCCGGCGCCGATCTATTTCGCACACAAGATCCTGCGCTCGCTGTCCGAGAAGCGCCATTCCAAGGCGTTGCCGGACCTGCAGCCGGACGCCAAGAGCCAGGTCACGGTGAAGTATGTCGACGGCAAGCCGGTCGGCTGCACCAAGGTCGTGGTCTCGACTCAGCACAACGAGAAGAGCCGCAACGGCAAGAAGTACACGCCGGGCATGGTCAAGGACATGATCGAGCAGACGGTGACGCAGGCGCTGCCGAAGGGCTGGATGCCGGCGAAGTCGTCCGACTTCCTGGTCAACCCGACTGGCAACTTCGTCATCGGCGGTCCGGACGGCGACTGCGGCCTCACCGGCCGCAAGATCATCGTCGACACTTACGGCGGCTACGCGCCGCACGGCGGCGGCGCCTTCTCCGGCAAGGACCCGACCAAGGTCGATCGCTCGGCCGCTTACGCCGCGCGCTATCTCGCCAAGAACGTGGTCGCCGCCGGCGTCGCCGAGCGCTGCACCATCCAGGTCGCCTATGCCATCGGCGTCGCCGACCCGATGTCGCTGCTGGTCGATACCCACGGCACCGGCAAGGTCGATGAGAAGAAGCTCGAGAAGATCCTGCCCGAGCTGTTCCGCCTGACGCCGACCAACATCCGCCGCACGCTCAAGCTGAACCGGCCGATCTACCGCCGCACCTCGGCCTACGGCCACTTCGGCCGCGCGCCGGAGAAGGACGGCGGCTTCTCGTGGGAGAAGACCGACCTTGCCGCGCAGATCAAGGCGGCTTTCAAATAAGCCGGATCATCGGCTGAATATCGAAAGGCCGGGCTCACGCCCGGCCTTTTATTTTTCCTCGCGCCCGGGCATGACGGGGCCATGAGCCACGACCGCGACGACGACATTCCGCAGCGCGCTTTCTTCGGCCGCCGCAAAGGGCATCCGCTCAAGGCGCGGCAATCGGAATTGTTCGACGAATTGCTGCCGACGCTGGCGCTCGATCTGACCAAGCCGGCGCCCGCTGATCTTGCAACATTGTTTCCGCATGCACCCAATACGCTACGCCTCGAGATCGGCTTCGGCGGCGGCGAGCATCTCGTCGCGCAGGCAATGGCGCATCCCGATCAAGGATTCATCGGCGCCGACGGTTTTCTCAACGCGGTCGGCAAGTTGCTGGTGGCCATCGACGACGAGGACCTCGCCAACATCCGAATCTTCCATGGCGACGCGAGCGAATTGCTCGACTGGCTGCCAGCCGGCGCCTTCACGCGTATCGATCTTCTGTATCCCGACCCGTGGCCAAAGCGCCGGCAATGGAAGCGGCGCTTCATCCAGGACGACAGCCTGCCGCGGCTGGCGCGCTTGCTCAAAAGCGGCGGCGAGTTTCGCTTCGCCACCGATATCCCGAGCTACATGACCTACGCCCTGACGCGCATCATGCGGTCGCCGGATTTCGTCTGGACCGCGGAGCAGGCCGACGACTGGCGTAAGCCGTGGGACGGCTGGACCCGCACGCGCTACGAGGCGAAGGCGGTGCGCGAAGGGCGTACGCCGGCGTATTTTGTTTTTCGGCGGAAGTAGACGGCGTTATTCGCCGGTACCCTGTCGCACCTGCCAGAAGCGCACGACGCGCTGCGCCGTCGCCGCGGTGAGCCGCTCGAAATTCTCGTGCGCGGCATCGATCGTCTGCTGCGACGGCTTGGCGCCCGGCCGCGCCATCATCACCGATTTCACGGTCGGCCAGCCAAAATTGACCGAGCGCGCGAGAATAAGCACGGGGTCGGCGCGTTCGCCGCTCATCAAGCGGTCGACGACCTCCACCGGCACCGCGCAGATCGTCGACAGCGCGGCGATCGTCTCTTCGTACTTTCCGCTCTCGGCATAGTTGGCGACATCGGTCTCGGTGAGCTTGCGCTGCTTGTGCAGCTCGCGCACCGCGGTCAGAGCCGCGGTATAGTTGCGCGGCGCCGCTTTGGCGCCGACCTCGTCGGTGACCTTGGCGAGAATCTTGCGGATTTCCGCCTGCGTCTCCGGCCGCGCGGCGGCGAGCAGGCGCCGCTGCACCACCTCACTCGCCTGCAGCAGCAACTGTCGAAAGAGCCGCGGCGGAATGTCGGTGCGCTGGCCGACCTTCTCGGCGAGATCGCCGTCCTGCTGCGCGCGGTCGATGAGATTGGTGAAGGCGCGCTCGGACAGATTGGCGCCGCGGTTGTCGGCGATCGAATGCGCGACGTTGCGATCGCCACGCTTCACCAGCACGTCCGACAGCGCTTCGCTCAGGCTGGCGCGCTTGGCCATGGCCAAGAGATGCTGCTGGCCCTTGGTCTCGGCGATGGCGATCAGATCGGGATCTGACAGATGGCCGGCGCGCAGCACCGGGCCGGCGACGTCGATATCGTCGTTCTTGGCGAGCGTCGTCACCACCTTGGCCGGCGCGTTGTCGACCGGCGCGATGCGGCGCGCCAGTTCGGCCAGCGCCTTGGCCTCGATCTCCGCGATCAGGCAGCCGATGACGTCGTCGAACAGGGCGACGTGATGATCGTTGAAGGAAGGGGCGCCGTCGAGAAACAGCGTTGTGATACGGCGCAGCGTCTCGGCCCGCTTTTCCGCGGAGCCGTGCTGGACGACATCTTCCAGCTCGGGAAGCAAAGACGCAGGAGCAGCCATTACGCACGGACCCAAACGCGCGCCGCCACCGCCTGGCAGGCGCCTTAACGAAAAATAAGGGCGACGTGTGAAAGAAGGGTTTAGCGGACGGGATTCTTCGCGCCTTGCGCCGGCGCGAAAAATCGCTATATTTCCGCGGTCAATACACCCTCATAACCAAATCGGGTTTTGAGAGTGGGTCCCCCCGGACCCGCTCTTTTTTGTTACAGGCATAGCTTCGATCGATGGCTCTGAGCGAGCGACATGAGACTTTGGCGCCGGGTTCCGGCCCGGAAACGGTGGCAGCGGCCGATGAGCCACGGCTGATCGCCGAGACCGGCCTGCCGGCGCGAATCGCCTCGATCACCGAACCTGTGGTTGAACAACTTGGCTATCGCATTGTTCGGATTAAGGTTTCATCCGGCGAGGAATGCACGATCCAGATCATGGCGGAGCGCCCCGACGGGACCATGACGGTGGACGACTGCGAGGCGGTATCGCGAGCCTTGTCGCCGGTCTTCGACGTCAACGAGCCCATCGACCGCGCCTACCGACTGGAGATTTCCTCGCCGGGCATCGACCGGCCGCTAGTGCGCCGCTCCGACTTCGAGCGCTATGCCGGCCACCTGGTGAAAATCGAAATGGAAGTGCCGGTCGCGGGCCGCAAACGGTTCCGCGGCGTCATCGATGGCGTCGAAGGCGAGGCGGCGAAGCTGACCCGCGACGACCCGAAGGCGGGCGAAGATCCGGCCGTGTTGCTGCCGATGAGAGACATGGGCGAAGCAAAGCTCGTTCTCACCGACGAACTGGTGAGCGAAGCGTTGCGCGCCGAGAAGGCCGCCAAGCGCGAACTGCGCGCGGCGAAAAAGGAACAACGGCGTCTCAAGCAGGCCAAGAAGGCCGGGCGAAGCGCCGCGCGATAACTTTAGAGAAGGAGACTGAGCTATGGCTGTCAGTGCCAATAGGCTCGAATTGTTGCAGATCGCCGACGCGGTCGCCCGCGAAAAGTCGATCGACCGCGGCATCGTCATCGCAGCGATGGAAGACGCCATCGCCAAAGCGGCGCGCTCGCGCTACGGCGCCGAGACCGACGTGCACGCCGAGATCGAACCGAAGACCGGCGAACTCAAACTGATGCGCCACATGCTGGTGGTCGAGCAGGTCGAGAACCCGTCGGCGCAAATCACGCTCGCCGACGCCCGTCGTCGCCATCCGGCCGCTCAGGTCGGCGACACCATCGCCGATCCGCTACCGCCGCTCGAATATGGCCGCATCGCCGCGCAATCGGCCAAGCAGGTGATCGTGCAGAAGGTGCGCGAGGCCGAGCGCGACCGGCAGTACGCCGAGTACAAGGATCGCATCGGCGAGATCGTCAACGGCGTCGTCAAGCGCGTCGAATACGGCAACGTGGTGGTCGATCTCGGCCGTGGCGAAGCCATCGTCCGCCGCGACGAGATGCTGCCGCGCGAAGTATTTCGCAACGGCGACCGCATCCGAGCCTATATCTACGACGTGCGCCGCGAGCCGCGTGGGCCGCAGATCTTCCTGTCGCGCACACATCCGCAGTTCACCGCCAAGCTGTTCGCCCAGGAAGTGCCGGAAATCTACGACGGCATCGTCGAGGTGAAGGCGGTCGCCCGCGATCCGGGCTCGCGTGCGAAAATCGCCGTGATTTCGCGTGATTCCAGTGTCGATCCGGTCGGCGCCTGCGTCGGTATGCGTGGTTCGCGCGTGCAGGCCGTGGTCAACGAGTTGCAGGGCGAGAAGATCGACATCATCCCGTGGTCGCCAGATATCGCGACCTTCGTTGTCAACGCGCTGGCGCCGGCCGAAGTCGCCAAGGTCGTGCTCGACGAAGACAAGGAACGCATCGAAGTCGTGGTGCCGGACGCGCAGCTCTCGCTCGCCATCGGCCGCCGCGGCCAGAACGTGCGTCTGGCCTCGCAGCTCACCGGCTGGGATATCGACATCCTCACCGAGCAGGAAGAATCCGAGCGCCGCAACGCCGAGTTCGAGAGCCGCACCAAGACCTTCGTCGAAGCGCTCGATCTCGACGAGGTGGTCGGTCAGTTGCTCGCGTCGGAAGGCTTCTCCTCGATCGAGGAACTGGCACTGGTCGATGAAAAGGAAATCGCGTCGATCGAAGGGTTCGACGACGACACTGCGCACGAACTCCAGGAGCGCGCCCGCGACTACATCGCGCGCCAGGAAAGCGAACTCGACGAGAAGCGCAGGGAACTCGGCGTCGCCGACGAAGTGCGCGAGGTGCCCGGCATCACGACCGCGATGATGGTCAAGCTCGGCGAGAACGACGTGAAGACGGTCGAGGATCTGGCCGGCTGCGCCACCGACGACCTTGTCGGCTGGACCGAACGCAAGGATGGCGAGACCAAGCACGAGCCGGGTTATCTCGATGGTCTCGGCGTGTCTCGCGACGAAGCCGAAGCGATCGTCATGCAGGCCCGCCTCAAGGCCGGCTGGATCACCGAAGCTGAACTCGCGGCGATGCAGGCTCCGGCGGAAGCCGAAGCCGAAACCGCCGCCGAACCGGCGTAAGGAGCCGTGTCACAGGCATGCTCGCCATCGCGCAGGATCACAGGGCGCAGAACGACGAACTCGACCGCGGCGCGACATCCGTCGCCGCGGGCGCGGAGCGTTTCTGCGCGCTGACGCGCGAACTCAGGCCTGTGGCGGAGATGATCCGCTTCGTCGTCGGGCCGGCGGGCGACGCCGTCCCGGACCTCAAGCGCAAGCTGCCGGGCCGCGGCATCTGGATCACCGCAACGCGGGACGCGATTGCGGATGCGGTAAAGCGCAACGTCTTTGCCCGGGGTTTCAAGCGCGACATGAAGGTGTCGCGCGACCTCGCCGGCCGGCTCGAGGATCTGCTGGCGAAATCCGCCCTCGACGCGCTGGCGATCGCCGGAAAGGCCGGCAACGTCGTCACCGGCTTCGCCAAGGTCGAGGCCGCTTTGGGCCAGGATGGCGTTCTGGCGCTGATCCATGCGTCGGACGCGGCCGAAGACGGCAAACGCAAGCTGAATACGGCTTTGCGGCGCAATATTTCGGTCCGCCAGCGTGAAATTGCACAGATCGAGGCCTTTAACGGTGTCGATTTGGATTTGGCATTGAACCGCCTAAATGTGGTACACGCTGCCGTGCTTGCCGGACCTGCGAGCGAAACTTTTCTCGCTCGTGTCGCGCGCTTGACGCGGTATCGGTCTGGAAAATCGCCCGATTCAATGAGCGCGGTCGCGCCGGCCGAAGGCGCCCGCGAAATCAATGCGCCCGATGCCAACGCGCCCGAACTGAATGCGCCCGCGAATGGGGCACAAGGAAACCTTACGGAATGAGCGAAACGAAGAACCCTGGCGAAAAGAAACTGACCTTGACGCTGAAGCCGCGCACCGAAACGGGCGTGGTGCGCCAGAGTTTCAGCCACGGCCGCACCAAGCAGGTCGTCGTCGAGAAGATCAAGCGTCGCACCGTCGGCGGACCGGCCGAAGCCAAGGCCGAGCCAGCCCCGGTCGAGGCGCCGAAGAAGGTTGCCGCGCCGGCGCCCAAGGCGCCGCCGGCTGCACCCGCGCCGAAGTCAGGTGTCGTGCTGCGCACGCTGACCGAAGAGGAAATGGCCGCCCGCGCCCATGCGCTGGCCGACTCGCGCGTTCGCGAAGCCGAGGAGCGCAAGGCCGCTGAGGAAGAGGCCAAGCGCCGCGCCTCGCGCGAGCACATCGAAAAGGCCGAACGTGAAGCCGCCGAAGCGCGCAAGCGCGAGGAAGAGGTGCGTCACAAGGTCGAAGAAGAATCCAAGCGCAAGGCCGGCGAAGTCGCCAAGAAGCGTCTCGGCGGCGAGGAAGAGGTCAAGAAGCCGGCTCCCGGTGCGCGCCTGAAGCTCGAAGCCGAAGCCGACGACGAAGCCCCACGCACGGCGCGCCGCCCCGGCGGCGGTCCTGGTGCCGCCCGCCCGGCCGCGGCCCGTCCGGCCGCACCGCGCGCTGCGGCGCCGAAGGAGCGCGGCCGCCTGACCCTGACCAATGCCTTGCGCGCCGACGAAGTGCGCGAGCGTTCGGTGGCCTCCTTCCGCCGCCGCACCCAGCGCATGAAGGGTCATGTTGCCGAGCAAAAGGAAAAGCTGACGCGCGAGGTGACGATTCCGGACGCGATCACCATTCAGGAACTCGCCAACCGCATGTCCGAACGCGCGGTGGATGTCATCCGTCTGCTGATGAAGCAGGGCCAGATGGCGACCATCAACGACGTCATCGACGCCGACACGGCGCAGCTCATCGCCGAGGAAATGGGCCACACCGCCCGCCGCGTCTCCGAATCCGACGTCGAAGAAGGTCTGTTCGATACCGCCGACGATGAAGGCGCGCTCGAGTCGCGCGCGCCGGTCGTCACCGTCATGGGTCACGTCGACCACGGCAAGACGTCGCTGCTCGATGCCATTCGCCAGGCCGACGTCGTCTCCGGCGAAGCCGGCGGCATCACCCAGCACATCGGCGCCTATCAGGTCACGTCCGCCTCGGGCGACAAGGTCACCTTCATCGATACCCCGGGCCACGCCGCGTTCACCGCGATGCGCGCCCGCGGCGCCAAGGTAACGGATATCGTCATCCTGGTGGTCGCCGCCGACGACGGCGTCATGCCGCAGACGGTCGAAGCGATCCATCACGCCAAGGCGGCGAAGGTGCCGATCATCGTCGCGATCAACAAGATCGATAAGCCGGGCGCGACGCCCGATCGCGTGCGCACCGAACTGCTGCAGCACGAGATCCAGGTTGAATCGCTCGGCGGCGACGTCGTCGATGTCGAAGTGTCGGCGCTGAAGAAGACCAATATCGACAAGCTGCTCGAGATGGTGGCGCTGCAGGCCGAAATCCTCGACCTCAAGGCCAATCCGCATCGCCCGGCCGAAGGCACCGTGATCGAAGCCAAGCTCGATCGCGGCCGCGGCCCGGTCGCGACCGTGCTCGTGCAGCGTGGCACGCTGCACCCCGGCGACATCGTCGTTGCCGGCGCCGAATGGGGCCGCGTGCGTGCGCTGGTCTCCGACACCGGCGCGGCGGTGCAGAGCGCCGGCCCCTCGACCCCTGTCGAAGTGCTCGGTTTCTCCGGTACGCCGGATGCCGGCGACCGTCTCGCCGTGGTGGAGAACGAGGCCCGCGCCCGCGAAATCACCGATTACCGTCAGCGCCAGAAGCGCGAGAAGACCGCGACCCGGGCGACCGGCATGCGCGGCTCGCTCGAGCAGATGATGGCGCAGGCGAAGACCGCCGGCCGTAAGGAATTCGGCCTCGTCATCAAGGCGGACGTGCAGGGCTCGCTCGAAGCCATCGTCGGCACGCTCGACAAGCTCGGCACCGACGAAGTCGCGGCCCGCGTGCTACACTCGGGCGTCGGCGGCATTTCGGAATCCGACGTCACCCTGGCGGAAGCCTCCGGCGTGCCGATCATCGCGTTCAACGTCCGCGCCAACAAGGAAGCGCGCGAGGCGGCCGAACGCGCCGGAATCGAAATCCGCTACTACAACATCATCTACGACCTCGTGGATGACGTGAAGAAGGCGATGTCCGGCCTGCTACCACCGACCATCCGCGAGACCATGCTCGGCAACGCGCAGATCCTCGAGGTGTTCAAGGTGTCGAAGGTCGGCAACATCGCCGGCTGCAAGGTCACCGACGGCACCGTGGAACGCGGCGCCAACGTGCGCCTGATCCGCGACAACGTCGTCGTTCACGAAGGCAAACTGTCGCAGCTCAAACGTTTCAAGGACGACGTGAAGGAAGTGTCATCCGGCATGGAATGCGGCATGGCCTTCGAGAACTACCAGGACATGCGCCAAGGCGATGTCATCGAATGCTACCGGGTGGAGCAGGTTGCACGCAGCCTCTAAGTCCAAATCTTAGGTCTGCGGCTTAACTTCCGCTTCGCTTTATTCCCACTGTCATGGCCGGGCTTGACCCGGCCATCCCGCTTAGGTCGGCACTGTGCCTTCCCGAGCGGGATGCCCGGCACAAGGCCGGGCATGACGCGCTTTTGGATTTAGCTATGTCTCGTCAAAAGAATACCCGCCGCCATGACGCGGCGCCCGCCGGCGGCTCGCAACGCCAGTTGCGCGTCGGCGAGCTCATTCGTCACGCCATCGCCGAAATGCTGACGCGAGGCGACATCCACGATCCGGTGATCGAGGGCCACCTCATCACCGTGCCGGAAGTGCGCATGTCGCCGGATCTGCGGCTCGCCACCGTCTACGTCATGCCGCTCGCCGGCCGTGACGCCGCCGAGGTCGTGACCGCGTTAGAACGCAACAAGAAATTCATGCGCGGCGAAGTCGCCCATGCGGTGAATCTGAAATTCGCGCCCGACCTGCGCTTCCACATCGACGACCGCTTCGCCGAAGCCGAACGCATCGACAAGCTGCTACGCTCGCCGCAGGTGGCCCGCGACCTGGAAAAGGACGACGAGTGACCGACACCGTGAACGATCTCGTGGCCGAGCCTGGCGCGCCGGCGGCCGAAGGCGAGCCGCCGCGCAAGCCGCGCAAACAGCAGTTTCGCCGCGACAAGCGCGACGTTCATGGCTGGGTCGTGCTCGACAAGCCGGTCGGCATGACCTCGACCCATGCGGTCAGCATCATCAAGAGGCTGTTCTCGGCCAAGCGCTGCGGCCATGCCGGCACGCTCGACCCGCTGGCCTCCGGCTGCCTGCCCATCGCCATGGGCGAGGCGACCAAGACCGTGCCCTTCGTCATGGACAGCCGCAAACTGTACCGATTTACCGTGCAGTGGGGCGAGGAGCGCGACACGGACGATTCCGAAGGCCGGGTCATCCAGACCGGCACCAGTCGGCCAACGGCCGACCAGATCCGGGCCGCCCTGCCCGCCTTCACCGGAACCGTCCAGCAGATTCCGCCGAAGTTCTCGGCCCTGAAAATCGAGGGCGAAAGGGCCTATGACCTGGCCCGGGACGGCCAGGAGGTCGAATTGCAGGCCCGTACGGTCGATATTGGCCGTCTGGAGCTGGTTGAGGTCCCGGACGCCGACCACGCCGTCCTGGAGGCCGAATGCGGCAAGGGCACCTATGTCCGGTCGCTGGCCCGCGACATCGGCCGGGCGCTGGGCTGCTATGGCCACGTGTCGGCGCTGCGCCGCTGCTCGGTCGGCGGCTTCACGCCGGAAACCATGATTCCACTGGAAGATTTGGAGGCTCTATGCCATAGAGCCGCCACTGGCGAGGGCAACCTCGCCGACGCGCTCATGCCCGTTGAAACCGCGCTGGACGACATCCCGGCACTGGCTGTCAGCGGGCCTGATGCGGCAAGGCTCCAAAGGGGCCAAGCCGTTTTGTTGCGCGGACGGGACGCTCCCAATTTCCGCGGTACGGTCTACGTCACGGTCTCGGGCCGCTTGCTCGCCCTTGCCGAAGTCGACCGCGGTGAAATCGTCCCCAAGCGCGTGTTCAACCTGGCCGGCCTGTTGGGCAGAGCCAGCCGCAAGAAAGGATAACCGATGTCGCTGACGACTGCCCGCAAGGCCGAAGTGATCAAGGCCAACGCGACCAAAGCGAACGATACCGGCTCGCCGGAAGTGCAAGTTGCGATCCTGTCGGAACGCATCAGCCAGCTCACCGAGCACTTCAAGACGCATGCCAAGGACAACCATTCTCGCCGTGGCCTTCTCAAGATGGTTTCGCAGCGCCGCTCGCTGCTCGACTATCTGCGCAAGACCGACGAGAAGCGTTACAAGACGCTGATCGAAAAGCTCGGCATCCGCCGCTAATCAGTTTCAACGCGCGACGCTTTCAAAAAAGCGCCGCGCGTTTTTGCAATCGGCGGGCCCTGAAGCATCGCCGGTTGATATCGAAGCGGGCGCCGGTTGTGCTCGCTGATTGCCAAACGGGCGTTTGTTGCGTTCGTTTTTAAAGGTCCAGGAAGCGATGGCGCTTCCGGACAATCCGGGTCGGGCCAAAGTCCCGGCCGCAAAGGCGAAGGCTCTTGATGGTCATGGCAGGATCGCCAGACGCTGTTGCATTTCCGCAGGGTGCGGAAGGCGGCAGTTTCTTGCCGTCTTGCACATGGCTTTCGGGAGCCTTTCCGAGAACCATGAGAGAAAAAATCTATGTTTAATATCCATCGAGTCGAACTCGATTGGGGCGGGCGCAAGCTCACCCTCGAAACCGGTCACGTCGCGCGTCAGGCCGACGGCGCCGTGCTCGCCTCCTACGGCGAGACCACCGTGCTCGCCACCGTCGTCGCCGCCAAGGCGCCGCGCGAAGGCGTCGACTTCCTGCCACTGACCGTCGATTACCAGGAAAAGTTTTACGCCGCCGGCCGCATTCCGGGTGGCTACTTCAAGCGTGAAGGCCGTCCGACCGAGAAGGAAACGCTGGTCTCGCGTCTCATCGACCGTCCGGTGCGTCCGCTGTTCGCCGACGGCTGGCGCTGCGAAACCCAGGTCATCGTCACGACGCTGAGCCATGACCTCGAGAACGATCCGGACATCCTGGCGATGGTCGCCGCCTCCGCCGCGCTGACCCTGTCCGGCGCGCCCTTCATGGGCCCGATCGGCGGCGCCCGCGTCGGCTTCATCAACGGCGAATACGTGCTCAACCCGCAGCTCGACGAGATGCCGGAGACCAAGCTCGACCTCGTCGTCGCCGGCACCAATGACGCCGTGCTGATGGTCGAATCCGAAGCCAAGGAGCTTTCGGAAGAGATCATGTTGGGGGCCGTGATGTTCGGCCACCGTCACTTCCAGCCGGTCATCCAGGCGATCATCCAGCTCGCCGAAAAGGCCGCCAAGGAACCGCGCGAACTCGTCGTCAACGACAACGCGGAACTGGAAAAGGAAATCCTGGGCCTCGCCGAGAAGGACCTGCGCGCCGCTTACACCATCCCGGTGAAGCAGGAGCGTTACAAGGCGGTCGGCGCGATCAAGGAAAAGGTGATGGCGCACTTCTTCCCGGAAGGCGTCACCGAGCCGAAATACCCGAAGCTGCGCGTCGCCGAAGTGTTCAAGGAGCTCGAGGCCAAGATTGTTCGTTGGAACATCCTCGACACCAAGAAGCGCATCGACGGCCGTGATCTCGTGACCGTGCGCCCGATCGAAGTGCAGGCCGGCGTTTTGCCGCGCACGCACGGCTCGGCGCTGTTCACCCGCGGCGAGACCCAGGCGCTGGTCGTCACCACGCTCGGCACCGCCGAGGACGAGCAGTGGATCGACGCGCTGCAGGGCACCTACAAGGAATCGTTCCTGCTGCATTACAACTTCCCGCCCTACTCGGTCGGTGAAACCGGCCGCCTCGGCGGCACCAAGCGCCGCGAGATCGGCCACGGCAAGCTCGCCTGGCGCGCGATCCATCCGGTGCTGCCGTCGAAGGAGGAGTTCCCCTACACGATCCGCGTTGTCTCGGAGATCACCGAGTCGAACGGTTCATCGTCGATGGCCTCCGTCTGCGGCGCTTCGCTGGCGCTGATGGATGCGGGCGTGCCGATGAAGCGCGCCACCGCGGGCATCGCGATGGGTCTCATCCTCGAGGGCGACCGTTACGCCGTTCTCTCGGACATCCTGGGTGACGAAGATCACCTCGGCGACATGGATTTCAAGGTCGCCGGCACCGAGGAAGGCATCACCTCGCTGCAGATGGACATCAAGATCGCCGGCATCACCGAAGAGATCATGAAGGTCGCGCTTGGCCAGGCCAAGCAGGGCCGCATGCACATCCTCGGCGAAATGTCGAAGGCTCTCACCTCGGCGCGCGCCGAACTCGGCGAGCACGCGCCGCGCATCGAGACCTTCAAGATCCCGACCGACAAGATCCGTGAAGTGATCGGCACCGGCGGCAAGGTGATCCGCGAGATCGTCGAGAAGACCGGCGCCAAGATCAATATCGAGGACGACGGTTCGGTTAAGGTCGCTTCGGCCTCGGGCGAGTCGATCAAGGCGGCGATCAACTGGATCAAGTCGATCGCGTCCGATCCGGAAGTCGGCCACATCTACGAAGGCACGGTCGTCAAGGTCATGGATTTCGGCGCCTTCGTGAACTTCTTCGGCGCCAAGGACGGCCTCGTGCACATCAGCCAGCTTGCGGCCACCCGCGTGCAGAACACCAAGGACGTCGTCAAGGAAGGCGACAAGGTCAAGGTGAAGCTGCTCGGCATGGACGACCGCGGCAAGGTGCGCCTGTCGATGAAGGCGGTCGATCAGGCGACCGGCGAAGACATCGAGAACAAGGGCAAGGACAAGCCCGCCGAAGGCGGCGAACAGCCGGCGGCGGAGTAAGACTCCTTCCCATCGAAAGATAAAAGGCGGCCCTTGTGGCCGCCTTTTTTGTTGTCGATTCAAAGGCTTCGGTGAAGCCGCTTTTTTGTGACCCCGGTCACAGTCGCAGCCCGGCCAGCACCCTACCTTTCGATCATTGGAACGAGACGTTCTTCACGGATCAACAGGAGGGAAGGCATGCCGAAGACCATTCTGCTCGCGATCGCCACCCTGCTCCTCGCCATGGCGGCGCTGGTGACCGATCTGGTCAGCCCCTACGCCGTCGACGGCGTCCGCGCGCCCGCGCAAGTGCAACAGATTCAGGAGCGTTCGCCGCTCCGCGTGCCCGCGAAACACCAGCTTCGCGACATCGCCTTCATTAGCTCATACCCCGTGAGCTAACCCCGACCGGCCTCGCCCCCCCCATAACCACCGAGGCCGGTGGCTTACCCCAGCCCACCTTGGAAGCGGCCCTCACGGGCCGCTTTTTTTTGAACCTTTCGCCGGCGCCGAGACACCCATGCGTGTGACCCCGGTCACAGCGTGGAACGGCGGGCATCAATAGCTTGTTAACCATGCGGCGCACCGCCGCGCGGCCCCCGAACGCAAGGGAGCATGTCATGAAAAACGCCGTCCTGATCAGCCTCACCTTGCTCGTCCTGGCGAGCGGCGCCTTCGCCGCCAACCTGGTTTGCTATTCCCCACAGTTCGACGATGGCGTCGATCCGACGGCACCTTTGACGATCTCGGTAGCGCTCGATTAACCGCCGCAGCACAATCGGTTGCGCGCGAAACTCCCCTCGGTTCGGCCATGTCGCTGAACGTCATCGAACTCTGCTAGATTGCCGCCGCGGCGCCGATCGGGCCGCTTTGTTTATTCGGGGTGACGCATGGCGAGCGCAGGCACCGTCAAGAGCAATCTGCTGTCGGATCTGCCCAAAGGTCTGGCGACGGAGCTGATGGCGGGCGCCACGCCGCGCAAGCTCACCGCCAACGAGGTTCTGTTTCTCGCCGGCGATCCCGGCGACGGGCTGTACCGGCTCGACGAGGGGCTGCTGAAAGTCAGCATCGCTTCGGCCAGCGGTGCCGAACGCATTCTCGCCATTCTCGGTCCCGGCGCGGTGGTCGGCGACCTCGCCATCATCGACGGACTGCCGCGCTCGGCGACCGTCACGGCGCTGCGCGATTCCAAGCTGAGCTTCCTCAGCCGCGCCGCATTCGATGCCTTCGTCACCAAGGAACCCGTCACCTACAAATATCTGGTCACGATGCTGGCGGCGCGCCTGCGCGACACCGACGCGCTGGTCGCCGCGGGAAGTTTCCTGCCGCTCAAGGGCCGCGTGGCGCGGGCCCTGCTCGATCTCGCTCATGCCTTCGGCAATGAGGTCGCCGGCGGCCGCGTCGTCATTCGCCAGAAGGTCAGCCAGAGCGAACTCGCGGCGATGGCCGGCATCGCCCGCGAGAATGTCAGCCGCATCATGAACGACTGGATGCGCGCCAAGATCGTGACCCGGCTGTCCGGCTATTACTGCCTGGAGAAACCGGCGGCGCTCAAGCGCGAGAGCGAGGTCTAGCCGGCGGCGCGGCGGCGTCTTTCTCGGCGTTTTCATGCGCCGCGATAATGGCTGCCCCCAATGCCGCGAAATCGCGGGCGCGCGGCGAGGTCCGCCGCCACGCCAGCCCGACCGAGCGGCCTGGCTCGGGATCGTGGAAGCGCAGCAGCTTGACGCGCGGATCTTGCGCCTTGGCGTCGATTGCCACTTCCGGCACCAAGGTGACGCCGTAGCCGTTCGCCACCATCTGCATCACGGTCGACAGCGACGTCGCCCCGAGGCTCGCCGGCTGCCCCGCCGCCGGCTCACTGCGCCTCGGCGCGCAGAAGGCCAGCGCCTGATCGCGCAGGCAGTGGCCCTCCTCGAGCAGGATGAGACGGCGCTGGTCGACGTCGCGGACCCCGACGCGACCGCGCGCCGGCAATGGATCGTCGGCCGGCACCGCGAGCAGAAAGGCATCGTCGAACAGAGGCAGGGTTTCGACATCGGCGCCGTCGACCGGCAGCGCCAGCATGATCGCGTCGAGGCTGCCGCCCGCCAGTTCGTCGATCAAGCTCTTGGTCTGGGTTTCGCGGACTTCGAGACGCAGATGCGGGTACTGCTGCTGCAGCAGTGGCAACACACGCGGCAGAATGTAGGGCGCCAATGTCGGGATGATGCCGAGCTTGAGCGACCCGGCGAGCACTTCGCGGTGCCGGACGAAATCGACCAGATCGCGCGTCGACGCCAGTATATGCTCGGCGCGGCGGGCAACCTCGAGCCCGACATCGGTCAGCACGATGTCACCGGGGCGCCGCTCGACCAGCTTGGCGCCGATCTCGCGCTCGAGCTCGCGCACCTGCATCGACAGCGCCGGCTGCGTCACGGCGCACTCGTCGGCGGCGCGGCCGAAATGGCGGTGGCGCGCGAGCGAACTCAGATAACGCAACTGACGCAGGGTGATCATCTGACCTTCCAGGCTGATAAGATAATCTTATCACGAGGCCAAGGCAATACGATTGGACCTGATTGGAACCCTTCAATAGAACGCCATCAAGTGCCCGCATAAGAGGGCCGAAACCGCACCAGAATCGGAGAGACGCATGGACGCAAAAACCGAGGGCAAATGCCCATTCACCGGAAGCCGTGGCCCGACCAACCGCGACTGGTGGCCGGATCAGCTCGACATCCAGGTCCTGCATCGCAATTCGGCTTTGTCCGATCCGATGGGCGCCGGCTTCGACTACGCCAAGGAATTCAAGAGCCTCGACCTCAACGCTGTGATCAAGGACCTCACTGCGCTGATGACGGACTCGAAGGACTGGTGGCCGGCGGATTTCGGCCACTACGGCGGCCTGATGATTCGTCTCGCCTGGCATGCCGCGGGCACCTATCGCATCACCGACGGCCGCGGCGGCGCCGGCGCCGGTCAGCAGCGCTTTGCGCCGCTCAATTCGTGGCCGGATAACGCCAACCTCGACAAAGCGCGCCGCCTGTTGTGGCCGATCAAGCAGAAATACGGCCGCAAGATTTCCTGGGCCGATCTCTACGTTCTCGCCGGCAACGTCGCGCTGGAATCGATGGGCTTCAAGACGTTCGGTTTCGCCGGCGGTCGCAAGGATGTCTGGGAGCCGGAAGAACTCTATTGGGGTCCGGAAGGCACGTGGCTCGGCGATGAGCGCTATTCCGGCGAACGCCAGCTCGCCGAACCGCTTGGCGCGGTGCAAATGGGCCTCATCTACGTCAATCCGGAAGGCCCGAACGGCAATCCCGACCCGGTCGCCGCGGCGAAAGACATCCGCGAGACCTTCTTCCGCATGGCGATGAATGACGAAGAGACCGTGGCGCTGATCGCCGGCGGCCACACCTTCGGCAAGGCTCACGGCGCGGGCGATCCGTCGCTGATCGGGCCCGCACCGGAAGGCGGCGCGCTCGAAGATCAGGGCCTCGGCTGGAAAAGCAAGCACGGCACCGGCGTCGGCGCCGACGCCATCACCGGCGGCCCGGAGGTCACCTGGACGCAGACGCCGACGAAATGGAGCAATCACTTCTTCGACAACCTGTTCAAGTACGAATGGGAATTGACCAAGAGCCCGGCCGGCGCCAAGCAGTGGGTCGCCAAGAACGCCAAGGCCGACGTGCCGGATGCGTTCGACAAGTCGAAGAAGCATCTGCCGACGATGCTGACCACCGACCTGTCGCTGCGCTTCGACCCGGCCTATGAGAAGATCTCGCGACGCTTCTACGAGCATCCGGATCAATTCGCGGACGCTTTCGCCCGCGCCTGGTTCAAGCTCACGCATCGCGACATGGGGCCGCGCGTCCGTTATCTCGGACCGCAAGTACCGAAGGAAGAGATGATCTGGCAGGATCCGCTGCCGGCCGTCGATCATGAGCTGATCGGCGACAAGGACATCGCGGACCTCAAGGCGAAGATCCTGGCTTCGGGTCTGACGGTACAGCAATTGGTATCGACCGCCTGGGCTTCGGCCTCGACCTTCCGCGGCTCCGACAAGCGCGGCGGCGCCAATGGCGCCCGCATTCGTCTCGCCCCGCAGAAGGACTGGGAGGTCAACAACCCGCCGGAACTGGCCAAGGTGCTGAAGACGCTCGAGGGCATCAAGGCGTCCTACGGCAAGAAGGTGTCGCTGGCCGACCTGATCGTGCTCGGCGGCTGCGCCGCGGTCGAGAAGGCGGCAAAGGATGCCGGCGTCACCGTCTCGGTGCCGTTCACGCCGGGCCGCACCGACGCAACGCAGGAGCAGACCGACGTTCCGTCGTTCGCGCCGCTCGAGCCGCGCGCTGACGGCTTCCGCAACTACATGAGCGGCAAGCAGCAGTTCATGGCGCCGGAAGAAGCGTTGGTCGACAAGGCTCAGCTCCTGACGCTGACCGGACCGGAAATGACGGTGCTGGTCGGAGGCCTGCGCGTGCTCGGCGCCAATGCCAACGGCTCCAAGCATGGCGTCTTCACCAAGACGCCGGGCCAGCTGACGAACGACTTCTTCGTCAACCTGCTCACCATGGACACAGAGTGGCTGCCGGCCGGTAATGGCGTCTATGAAGGCCGCGACCGCAAGTCGAAGGACCTGAAGTGGACGGCGACGCGCGTCGATCTGATCTTCGGCTCGCACGCCCAGCTCCGCGCCTTCGGCGAGGTCTATGCCTGCGCCGACTCCAAGGAGAAGTTCGCGCAGGATTTCGCCGCGGCCTTCGCCAAGGTGATGAATGCCGACCGCTTCGACATTGTCGGCCCTGGTAAGCAGAAGGCGGCGTAAGCTTTCTGTATCGCGTGATAAATGAAACGGCCCGGAGAAATCCGGGCCGTTTTTCTTTTGTGATCCCTCGGAATACGGCGCCGGGATAAGTCCGCGTATTACCGCACCGCGTAGCGCTCGATCACGCCGCGGTCGGGATCGAGCCCGAGGCCGGGGCCCGTGGGCACGCCGATCGCGCCATCGCTGTCGAGCGTCAGCGCGTCGCCCCACAAACAGGCGGCGCGGTCCATGTAGAACCGTTCGACGAAGGACGCGTCGTCGCGCAGCGACAGCATCTGCAAGGTCGCGATCAGGCCCGGGCCGAAATAGGGCGAATGCGGCATGATGCGCATGTTGCTGCGGTCGGCCAGGGCGGCGACGCGGGCATATTCGGTAACACCGCCGACCTTGGTAATCGACGGCTGTACCCACGTCACCGCGCGGCGCGAAATCATCTCGCTGAA
>JAFECJ010000016.1 GCA_018242205.1 Pseudomonadota bacterium | reverse complement strand
CAACCGGCTCCGGCAGCGGCTGACCAAAGCGCGGCGTCGCACGAAGGGGCGTGGGACCGTCGTGGATCGATGGCAACGGTGGCGGCGGCGCACTCAGAAGCGCACGGCGCGGCCCCATGGGTTCGGGCGGCGGCGGGGGCGGCTCGGGCAGCGACACGTTGTAAGGCCTGCGGCGCGTGGAATCGCGATGCGTGCTCACTGTGGCGACGGATTTCGCTTTTGGCCTAACGGCTTTCACCGCCGGCTTCACCGCACGACGCTGCGGTTCGCTGCTCGCGGCGTCGTCGTCGAAGCCCTGCGGGTCAGCGCTGCGCAAACTGGCCTGGCTGTCGCGCAGCTCTTCGCCAGGCTGCGGCACATGGATGATGCGCGGCCCACGCGTGTAAAAGGGAATGCCGACATTATCGGCGAACGCCGTCATGCCGGCGGTGGCGAACGCCGCAACAACGCATGCGCTGGCCAGCAGCTTGCGCAATCAGCGCCCCTTCCACCGACGAATGAGATGATCCAGCGACACCGCGCCCGGACCTTGCGTTACCAGGACGACGAGCAGCGCCGCCCAATAGAACTGCACGCTGGCGAGCGGATCGGGCGCGACGAAGCCAAGGATCATCGCGGTGATGACCAGGAGCCCGAGCGCCGCGAAGCGCGCGCCGAGGCCAATCACGAGCATGACCGGCAAGACAAATTCGGCGAAGCTAACGAGATAGGCTGCGATCGCCGGCGGCACCGGCAGCAGCGGATATTGCGACGTGAAGGCGCTGAAGGTTTCCGGCCGCACGGCTGTCGGCACGACGACCGAGAAGTCGAGCCCCGTGACGTAATATTTGGTCAGTTCGGCGAGCCGCACCGGCAGCCACAAGCCTTCGACCTTGGTCTGCCCGTCGAGGAAGAATACGCGCGCCATGACCAGTCGCAGCAGCAGCGCGACCGCCGAGTACGGCACGAAGGAGCAAGCGGCAACGAAGCTGTCGACCACCATGGTGAGGATCGGACGGCGCGAGCGGCGCGCGCGCTCATCGGCGCGGCGGGCGATGGCGGCACTGGCGGCCAGCCCGGCGGCGACCGCCGGCGACTGGCGCACGATGGCGGCCTGCGGCAGATCCATCGGCGGGGGCGCCATGGCGACGAGACGGTCGGCCAGTCGCTCCATCGCGGCGGTACCACTGGCCCGGTCGACCAGGGCCGTAGTGTTCGCGTTGCCGATGGACATGGGCGCCTCCAGAATTGATGGGGACGACCATAACGAAGCGCGGGAAACCCGCCGCTGTTTCCCGTTTTCACCATTAAACGGTTAATCGGGCTCGGCTTTTGTCCGCCGGCGCAACGCCATTGCGCGAAATGGCCCGGCCGTGGTCTTGTTCTTGCTTCGGTGAAAGCCACCGCCGCAATAAAACGCAAGTCTGGAGCGATTCCGACGTGGACCGGTCTTGTGCGGCAAGGCAAAATTTGGCATGGTCTATTAGGACAGCATTGCTGTCCTAATGAGGCCGCTGCGGTGCCGGCTTGTTGAAGCGGGGCAGGCACAGCGGGCGCCCAATGGGTGCAGCCGCCGGGTCTGTGGATCGGACCGGGGCTCGCGCCTTCTTAAGATCGGTACGCTTTGCCTGCGGGCCCTTGAAGGCTGCGACCATGCAGCTTGAAATCAGGTGTCGCGGACAAGCCAAACTGTGTTTGCGAAGTGCGCCGGAATGAACCGGCGGGGCAGGATGACGATGAACAAGGGCACGAAGAACGCGAAGTTTGGCGGAAGCAAGGTGGCAGCACCGTTGCGCGACAAAACGTCGTTCGCCGATAAACCCTTCATCGGCTCCACCGTCGATCCCGGCGTGCCTGAGGCGACGGGACTCTACGACCCCGCGCGCGACAAGGACTCCTGCGGCGTCGGCTTCATCGCCGACATCAAGGGCGTGAAGTCGCACACGATCATCGAGGACGGCCTGCGCATCCTGTGCAACCTCGAGCACCGCGGCGCCACCGGCGCCGACCCGCGCATGGGCGACGGCGCCGGCATCATGGTGCAGATTCCGCACAAGTTCTTCGCCAAGGAAGCCAAGCGGCTCGGTTTCACGCTGCCCGCGCCCGGCCAGTATGCGGTTGGCCAGCTGTTCATGCCGCACGAGGCGAACTGGCAGCAGATCATCCGCGATATCTATGAGGACGTGATCGACCGCGAGGGCCTCACCCTGCTCGGCTGGCGCGACGTGCCGAAGGACAACGCGTCGCTCGGTGAATCGGTCAAGCCGACCGAGCCGGTGCACATGCAGGTGTTCATCGGCCAGGGCGCCAAGAAGCTCAACGAGAACGAATTCGAGCGCAAGCTCTACATCCTGCGCAAGTCGATCTCGAACGCGATCTATCGGCGCCGCGAACGCCGCACCTCGAGCTATTACCCGGTATCGATCTCGTGCCGCACCGTCGTCTACAAGGGCATGTTCCTCGCCGACCAGCTCGGCAGCTACTATCCCGACCTGCACGACCCGGATTTCGAGTCGGCGATCGCCCTGGTGCATCAGCGCTTCTCGACCAACACCTTCCCGACCTGGTCGCTGGCGCATCCGTATCGCTATCTGGCGCACAACGGCGAAATCAACACGCTGCGCGGCAACGTCAACTGGATGGCGGCGCGGCAGGCGTCCGTGTCCTCGCCGCTGTTCGGCAAGGACATCAAGCGGCTGTGGCCGATCTCCTATGAAGGCCAGTCGGACACCGCCTGCTTCGACAACGCGCTCGAATTCCTGGTGCAGGGCGGCTACTCGCTGGCGCACGCGGTGATGATGATGATCCCGGAGGCGTGGGCCGGCAATCCGCTGATGGATGACGAGCGCCGCGCCTTCTACGAGTATCACACCGCGCTGATGGAGCCGTGGGACGGCCCCGCCGCCATCGCCTTCACCGACGGCCGCCAGATCGGCGCCACGCTCGACCGCAACGGCCTCAGGCCCGCGCGCTATTTCCTGACCCGCGATGGCCGCATCATCATGGCGTCGGAAATGGGCGTGCTGCCGATTCCGGAAAAGGACATCGTCAAGAAGTGGCGCCTGCAGCCGGGCAAGATGCTGCTCGTCGATCTCGAACAGGGCCGCGTCATTCCCGACGAGGAACTCAAGGCGACGCTCGCCAAGAGCCATCCGTATCGCGAGTGGCTCGATCGCACCCAGATCGTGCTCGAGGAACTGCCGGGCGCCGCGAGCGGCGCGCCGAGGTCGAACCTGTCGCTGCTCGATCGCCAGCAGATGTTCGGTTACACCCAGGAAGACATCAAGCTGCTGATGACGCCGATGGGCACGACCGGAGAGGAAGCCATCGGCTCGATGGGCAACGACACGCCGATCTCGGCGATGTCGGACAAGCCGAAGCCGCTATTCACCTATTTCAAGCAGAACTTCGCCCAGGTCACCAACCCGCCGATCGACCCGATCCGCGAGGAACTGGTGATGAGCCTGGTCTCGATCATCGGGCCGCGGCCGAACATCCTCGACCACGAGGGCATGTCGAACACCAAGCGCCTCGAGGTGCGGCAGCCGATCCTGAGCAACAGCGATCTGGAGAAGATCCGGTCGATCTCGGAGATGACCGGCGATCACTTCAAGTCGCTGACCTTCGACATTACCTATCCGGCCGATCACGGCCCGGAAGGTATGGACTGGGCCGTCGATGAGTTGTGCGTGCGCGCCGAAGAAGAAGTCGACGGCGGCTGCAACATCCTCATCCTGTCCGACCGCAGGGCTTCCGCCGATCGCATCCCGATTCCGGCGCTGCTCGCCTGCGCCGCCGTGCATCATCACCTGATCCGCAAGGGCCTGCGCACGTCGGTCGGCCTCGTGCTGGAAACCGCCGAGCCGCGCGAAGTGCATCACTTCGCCTGTCTCGCCGGCTACGGCGCCGAGGCGATCAACCCCTATCTCGCCTTCGAGACGCTGACGGCGATGAAGGAGCACCTGCCGCAGAAGCTCGACGACTACGAGATCGTCAAGCGCTACATCAAGGCGATCGACAAGGGCCTCCTCAAGGTCATGTCGAAGATGGGCATCTCGACCTACCAGTCCTATTGCGGCGCGCAGATCTTCGACGCCGTCGGCCTGAAGAAGGAATTCGTCGACAAGTATTTCACCGGCACGCACACGCAGATCGAAGGCGTCGGCATGGCCGAGATCGCCGAAGAGACCGTGCGCCGGCATCGCGCCGCGTTCTCCGACGCGCCGATCTACAAGACCATGCTCGACGTCGGCGGCGACTATGCCGTGCGCGTGCGCGGCGAGGATCACGTCTGGACCGCGGAGACGGTGAAGGAACTGCAGCACGCCGTGCGCGGCAACTCGCAGGACCACTATCGCGCCTTCGCCAAGGCGGTGAACGACCAGAACGAGCGGCTGCTCACCATCCGCGGCCTGTTCACCATCAAGTCGGCGGAAGCCGACGGCCGCAAGCCGGTGCCGATCGAGGAGGTCGAGCCGGCCAAGGACATCGTCAAGCGCTTCTCGACCGGCGCCATGTCGTTCGGCTCGATCTCGCGCGAGGCGCACACCACGCTCGCCATCGCCATGAACCGCATCGGCGGCAAGTCGAACACCGGCGAAGGCGGCGAGGAGCCGGATCGCTTCAAGCCGCTGCCGAACGGCGACTCGATGCGCTCGGCCATCAAGCAGGTGGCGTCGGGCCGTTTCGGCGTGACCACGGAGTATCTGGTCAATTCCGACCTGATGCAGATCAAGATGGCGCAGGGCGCCAAGCCCGGCGAAGGCGGCCAGTTGCCCGGCCACAAGGTCGACAAGACGATCGCCAAGGTGCGCCACTCGACGCCGGGCGTCGGCCTGATCTCGCCGCCGCCGCACCACGACATCTATTCGATCGAGGATCTGGCGCAGCTCATCTTCGACCTGAAGAACGTCAACCCGACCGGCGACGTCTCGGTGAAGCTCGTCTCGGAAATCGGCGTCGGCACGGTTGCCGCCGGCGTCTCCAAGGCGCGCGCCGATCACGTGACCATCTCGGGCTACGAGGGCGGCACCGGCGCCTCTCCCCTCACCTCGCTCAAGCATGCCGGTTCGCCGTGGGAAATCGGCCTCGCCGAAACCCATCAGACCCTGGTCGCCAACAAGCTGCGCTCGCGCATCGCGGTGCAGGTCGACGGCGGTCTGCGCACCGGCCGCGACGTCGTCATCGGCGCGCTTCTGGGCGCCGACGAGTTCGGCTTCGCAACGGCCCCATTGATCGCGGCCGGCTGCATCATGATGCGCAAGTGTCACCTCAACACCTGCCCGGTCGGCGTCGCGACGCAGGACCCGGTGCTGCGCGCGCGCTTCAAGGGCATGCCAGAGCACGTCATCAACTACTTCTTCTTCGTCGCCGAGGAAGTGCGCGAGATCATGGCCGAGCTCGGCTATCGCAGCTTCGACGAGATGGTCGGCCAGATGCAGATGCTCGACCAGCGCCGTCTGGTCGCGCACTGGAAGGCCAAGGGCCTCGACTTCTCCAAGCTGTTCCTGAAGCCGAAGGCCGACGCCAAGACGCCAGTCTATCACTGCGAGCGCCAGGACCATCACCTGGAGGCGGTGCTCGACCGCAAACTGATAGCGGAATCGCAATCGGCGCTCGACCGCGGCGCGCCGGTGCGTCTGCAGACCGCCATCAACTCGACCAACCGTTCGGCCGGCGCCATGCTGTCCGGCGAGGTCGCCAAGCGTTACGGCCACGAGGGCCTTCCCGACGGCACCATCCACGTCCGGCTGACCGGCACCGCCGGTCAGGCGTTCGGCGCCTGGCTCGCCAAGGGCGTGACCTTCGAACTGGAAGGCGATGCCAACGACTATGTCGGCAAGGGCCTGTCGGGCGGCCGCATCATCATCCGCCCCGCGGCCGACTCCGGCGTGACGCCGGAAGAGTCGATCATCGTGGGCAACACCGTGATGTACGGCGCCATCGCCGGCGAGTGCTACTTCCGCGGCGTCGCCGGCGAACGCTTCGCCGTGCGCAACTCCGGCGCCACGGTCGTTGTCGAAGGCACCGGCGACCACGGCTGCGAATACATGACCGGCGGCATCGTCGTCGTGCTCGGCCAGACCGGGCGCAACTTCGCGGCCGGCATGTCGGGCGGCATCGCCTACGTGCTCGACGAGGACGACTCCTTCAAGTCACGCTGCAACATGGCGATGGTCGAGTTGCAGCCGGTTCCGGAAGAGGAAGCGATTGCCGAGAAGGAATTCGGCATGCAGAACGATCTGGAATCGCACGGCCGCGTCGATGTGATGTCGGACCTCACCACGCGCGATGCCGAGCGGCTGAAGAAGCTGATTTCGGATCACGCACGCTACACCAATTCGGCACGCGCCAAGGCGATCCTCGCCGACTGGGCGCGTTATCGTCCGTTGTTCAAGAAAGTGATGCCGGTCGAATACGCCCGCGCGCTCGCTGAAATGGCAAAGGAAAAGGCCGCGACCATGCAGGCGGCGGAGTAAGATGGGCAAGATCACCGGTTTTCTCGAGTTCGAACGTCACGATCGCAAGTACGCTCCGGTCGAGGAACGTATCAAACACTATCGTGAATTCGTCGTGCCGTTGCCTGAGAAGGACGTGCGCGAGCAGGCGGCGCGCTGCATGGATTGCGGCGTGCCCTATTGTCACGGCACCAGCCGCATCACCGGCCAGCCGACCGGCTGCCCGGTGAACAACCAGATTCCGGACTGGAACGATCTCACCTATCGCGGCGAATGGGACGAGGCGGCACGCAACCTGCACTCGACCAACAATTTCCCGGAAGTGACCGGGCGTGTCTGCCCGGCGCCGTGCGAAGCCTCGTGCACGCTCAACATCGACGACAACCCGGTCACCATCAAGACCATCGAGTGCGAGATCGCCGACCGCGCCATCGCGCAGGGCCTCAAGCCCGAGACGCCGGCGCACAAGACCGGCAAGAAGGTCGCCGTCGTTGGCTCCGGCCCCGCCGGCATGGCCTGCGCGCAGCAGCTCGCCCGCGCCGGCCACGACGTGCATGTCTTTGAACGCTGGGCCAAGGCCGGCGGCCTGATGCGCTACGGCATTCCGGACTTCAAGATGGAGAAGGTCCACATCGATCGCCGCGTCGCGCAGATGCAGGCCGAGGGCGTCACTTTCCATTACGGCGTCCATGTCGGCGTTTCGATGCCGGTCGACAAGCTGACCGCCGAATATGATGCCGTGGTGCTGTCGGGCGGTTCGGAAAAGCCGCGCGACCTGCCGATCCCGGGCCGCGAGCTCACGGGCATCCACTTTGCCATGGATTTCCTGCCGCAGCAGAACCGCCGCGTGGGCAACGAGCCGCTCGGCTCGGTCGCACCGATCCTGGCGACGGCTAAGAAGGTCGTCGTCATCGGCGGCGGCGACACCGGTTCCGACTGCATCGGCACCTCGATCCGCCAGGGCGCGGTCTCGGTGACCAACTTCGAGATCATGCCGGCGCCGCCGGAGAAGGAAAACAAGGATCTGACCTGGCCGAACTGGCCGCTGAAGATGCGCACCTCGTCGAGCCATCTCGAAGGCGCCAAGCGCGACTTCGCCGTCGGCACGCTGAAGTTCTCCGGCGAGAACGGCGCGGTGAAGAAGCTGCACTGCGCGCATCTCGACGACAAGTTCAAGCCGGTGCCGGGCACCGAGTTCGAGATCGAAGCCGATCTGGTGCTGCTCGCCATGGGCTTCGTGCATCCGGTGCACGAGGGCATGCTGAAGACGCTCGACGTCGCGCTCGACCAGCGCGGCAATGTCGTCGCCGACACCAACTCCTACATCACCTCGGTGCCGAAGGTGTTCGCCGCCGGCGACATGCGGCGCGGGCAATCGCTGGTCGTCTGGGCGATCCGCGAAGGCCGCCAGTGTGCGCATGCGGTCGACAAGTTCCTGATGGGCTCGACGACGCTGCCGCGGTGAGAACTCGGCATCGGAATGAGAAAAGCCCCGCACATGCGGGGCTTTTCTTACTTGCGGACAAGCAAGCCGCAGGGCCGATGACGGGACGCAACACAAGCGAAGAATTCGTCACGGTCCCCACCTCACACTGGGGCTCACGCGATACGAATACAAGTGTGTCGGAAGGTGCCTTTCGTGGGCTGCCAATAGCATTCCCATTGCTCACGACCGTCGAAGCCTACATATCGCAGTACGGTCGAATTCATATATGGCGAATGATTTTCAAGCGTCATGTCGAATCCGTCACCATTCCACGCGACGTAAACATTCGGCCAATATGTGCTCGATAGATCGACCCACTTCGTCTCCAGAGTCCCCTGATTTGGCACCCACTGATTTGTGTCCGAACGCCAGATTGTCCATTGGCTTGAACCCTGTCGCTTCGCACTCAAATGGATGCCGTGCCAATGGCGACAATCGATCCGGTCGGATTCGCGCACCTCACCAACGACCGTCATGCGCTCACCTCTTCTCGGCTGGTTTCCAATTCCAGCGCTCCGGGTCGTGCAAGATTAATCGAGGGGATAGACCTTCAGTATCTTCGAGAAGTCGCAAAACGAGCCGTCGATAAGATAGTGCTCGTTCGGTCCGCCAGCGGCATACAGAAAGAGGCGATCTGAATTGGCGTATTTATAGACCAACGCCCATTCCAGATTTTTCATTGTCTTTGACGTGGACCCGTTCGAGCACGTGATCTCGCAATTCTTCAGCGGGCCACAGCCAAAGTGCGCAACCGCTTGCATCTTTTGGACGGGCCCGTAGTTCGCGGGCGGATTGGTCACCTGCGCGACTGCTGGAGGAATACAAAACAAAGCCCCGACGAGACCCAGCAACTTGCCATTCATGTCCCACCCCCCAAGCGAAATATCCACCTGAGATTGTAATTTAATAGGCCTTCGTGCAAGCACAAATTTCATTGGTAGACTGAGGCCGTTATTTTAGCGCTGAAATCAAGCGCACCGAATAAACAAGAACCGTTCGGCGGCTCAGGGTTCGAGTGGCGGGTTATGAGCACTCGCCCGTTGCGAGGAGCCCGGTCAAGACAGTGCGGAATACTCGCCCAGCTACGATCTATCTGAACAACCCGAACAGCCCGCCATCATCGCGGCGGCGCGGTGCCGGCTGACGGGCGACGCCTTGCGGCGGCCGCGGCGCGCGCGGGTCCGCGGCCTGCGGATGATGCGGTGGTTGCCGCACTTGCGCCGCGTGCGGCTTCGGCTCGGGCTTCGCTTCCGCCTTCGGCTCCGGCTTCGGCTTGGCCTCTGATTGAGGTTCAAGCTTGGCCTCGGCCGGCTTCGTTTGAGGCAACGGTTCCGGCGTCACGATCGACGGCGTTGCCGGTTCCGGCTTCACCGCAACCGGAGCCGGAGCAGCAGACGTCGCCACCGGCGCGGCCGGCGGACTGATCGCAGCCTGAGGCTTCGCCGCGGCTGGCTTGGCAGGAGCCGCCGCCGGCTTGGCGGCGGGCGCTTCGACCTTGGGGCGTTCGCTGCCCGGTGGCCAGATGAAATCGTCGGCGCGGCCCGGCGCCGGCGCGACCGAATCGCCTTTGACGAGCACAGCGGTCGCCGAAGCATCGGCGCGCGCGGCGGCGGCATTGCCGCCGGCGAGTTGATCGGTGTTGCTGGTGATCGTCGTCAGCGGCACCACCGGACCGGCAAGCGGCCGCGCCGCCGGCTTGCCATCGCTCGGCATCGGTGCCGCCGGTCCCATCGGCAGCGCGATCGGACCGCGGTTCGCCATGTAGCGACGGATCTCGCGCTCGACGTAATGCGCCAGTTTGCGCGCACCGTATTTGGTGAAGTAGACGCCGTCGCCCGAACGCAGGCGGCGCATCTGACCTTCATAGTCCGGACCGAAGGTGGTGTATTTGCCTTCCTCGTCGACGAAGCCGTCCCAGACATCGACATAGACCGCCCCGGCCTTTTCCGCGCGCGCGCGATAGAGGTCGTTGAGGTAGCTGACGTCGGCGGTCGACTTGGTGCCGCGGATCGACGGCAGGCCGACCCAGAACACCGGCACGCCCTTGCTCTTCAGCGCGGCAATGGTCTCGTCGATGCGATGCGAATAAACCTTGGCCCACTCGTCGGTACGGAATTCGATCACGCCGTTGCTACGCTTGGCCTGGCGCTTCGGCTCCGGCGCAACGATCGACGCTTCGGCATCGGGCTTGTTTGGGTCTTTGGCCTGATCGGGTTTGTTTGGATCGGTCTTGGTCTGATCCGAACCGGCCTGCCCCGCTTTGGCGGCATCGGCTTTCGCGGCGTCGGATTTCGCCTGCTGCTCGGCTTCCTTGGCGATGTCCTTCTCGCGCAGGTTCTGGCGATCCGCGACGCCGATCATCATCACGACGTAGCTCGCCTTTTCGTTGGCGAGGAGGTCGCGTGCGACATGCCACCAATCGAGATCGTTCTTGGCGTCGTAGCGCAGCAGACCGGAGAACGGCTTGTTCTTGCGGACGATGCCGATTTCCGGCGCATCCGCGAAGGCGTCTTCGAGCCCGTAGGCGAGCCAGTCGGCCATGTTGTCGCCGAGCACGACGATGTTCGTCGTCGGCTCTGGCTGATCGGCGGTCTTGGCTTCCTTGCGCGCGGCCGGCGCGCGTGAACTTTCCGCCGGCGCCTCGCGCTGCTGATGCTGATAGGGATTGGGCACTTCGCGTTCGCCGCCCGAGCGCCCGCCACCGAACAGGTTCTCGAAGAAACCGCCGCTGCGCTGGCGCGACCGCGACAGCGACGGGTAGCGCTGGTCGAAGAATTGCGCCGCGGCCGGCATCACCGGGGCGAAGATCGGGACGCCAAAAGTCGCGCATTCGGCCAGGACCAGAACGGCCAGCCCGAAACGCCACTGCTTCAGTCCAAGTTTGCGCCCCATCATGCGGTCCAACGCCGGTATTGGGGTCCATTGGCAGGCCCCTTCCGCATGGGCCAATAGCGCGCCAAAAATGTCAACTCGAAGGTCGCCCGCTGGTTAGCGGCCGTCGCGCAGGCGTTCGAGCATGCCGGCCGAGGCGAAACCGTCCGGAACGCGGCCGATCCGGACCTGGAAATCACGCAGCGCGTCGCGCGTTTTCGGACCCATCCGGCCATCCGGCTCGCCGACATCGAAGCCGTGGCGCTCGAGGAGTTGCTGGAGTTCCAGCCGTTCCGCCCGGCTCAACACACGCTCATAGCGCGGCCACGCCTGGACGAAGGGACCGCCGCCGCGCAGCCGGTCGGCCAGATGGCCGATCGCCAACGCATAGGCTTCCGAGGGGTTGTAGCGCATGATGACCCGGAAATTGGGCAGCATCAGAAAGCCGGGACCCTGCACACCGGCCGGCACCAAAAGGAACGCCCTGTCATCGGGCCGCGGAAAGGCCCCTCCGCCGGCGCGGACGATGCCGCGCTTTTCCCAATCGCGGATCGCCATGGTGTGGTCGCGGCCGGCCAACGTGAAATCGAGATTGGCGGGCACGACGACTTCGTAGCCCCAGGTTTCGGCGGGGTGCCAGCCGGCTTTCTTCAGGTTGTTCGCGGTGGAGGCGATCAAATCCGGCATGCTGTCGATGACGTCGCGGCGGCCGTCGTGATCGGCGTCGACCGCGTAGCGCTTGAACGCGGTCGGCATGAACTGCGTCGGCCCGAAGGCGCCCGCCCAGGACCCGACGAACTTATCGGGCCTGACGTCGCCGCGATTGAGGATATCGAGCGCCGCGATGAACTCGTCGCGGAAATAGCGTTGCCGGCGCCCAATGCAGGCCAGCGTCGCGGTCGAGGTCAGCACCGGCCGGTTGCCCGCCTGCGCGCCGTAATCGGTCTCGACGCCCCAGATCGCGGCGATGATGTAGCGATCGACGCCGTAGGTGCGTTCGGCCTCGTCGAACAACTTGTCGTACTTCGCCAGGATGGCGCGGCCCTTGGCGATGCGGTCATCGTTGACCAGGACGTCCAGGTAGTCCCACACCGCCTTGGTGAATTCGGGCTGGCTGTCGAGCAGATCCATAATGCGCAGATCGGGCGCAAGATGCGCGGTCAGACGCTCGAAGCTGGCGCGCGAAACGCCGCGGCGCGCCGCCAGCGGCCACATTCGTTCGATGCAATTCGGGAAGTCCGCCGCGGCCGCGCGGATGGCCGCCGCCGTCATCAGCGGATTACCGGACGCGCCGTCCTCGCCGCTCCAGGTCGGGCGATCCGACGGTACCGACGCCGGGATGGTCCCGGTGCGATCGCCGTCATTGCCAGCCGAGGCGGGTGCGCCGACGACGGCCCAAGCGAGCGCGCCGGCCAGGAACACCTGGCGGGTCGTCCGCATTAAAAGGGGGCGCTGTCTCCTTGCCATGCCCTATGGGAGCCGGGATATCGTTTCGACGAGGTTAACGATCGTAACGACTGTCCCATTCCGGACCAGTTGCCGCAACTGGACCTTTCCCGGGGGCCATGCTTTTTAGTCGCACCCCGAAGTTCCCTTCCCTCTCAGCGAGTTGCTGCTCCGCATGAAACCTGTCCGCAAAGCCATCTTCCCCGTCGCCGGTCTGGGAACCCGGTTTCTTCCGGCCACCAAGGCGATGCCGAAGGAAATGCTTCCCGTGGTGGACCGGCCGCTGATCCAGCATGTCGTGGACGAGGCGCATCAGGCCGGCATCGAGCACTGCATCTTCGTCACCGGCCGCAACAAGAACATCATCGAAGATCACTTCGACCGTCAGTTCGAGCTCGAGGTGACGTTGATCGAGCGCGGCAAGAAGGCGGACCTCGAACTGCTCAAGGACGATCTGCCGGAAGCCGGCGGCACCAGCTTCACGCGCCAGCAATCGCCGCTCGGCCTCGGCCATGCGGTGTGGTGCGCGCGAGATCTCGTCGGCGACGAACCTTTCGCCGTGATCCTGCCCGACGTGCTGGTGAAGAACCCCAAGGGTTGCCTGGCGCAGATGATGGAAGCGGCCAAGGATCTCGACGACAAGGCCAACATCATCGCCGTCGAAGAAGTGCCGATGGATCGCATCCACATGTACGGCGTCGTCGGGGTCGGCAAGACCAGGGGCAAGGCCTTCGAAGTCACGCAGATGGTCGAGAAGCCGAAAGCGAAGGACGCGCCGTCCAATCTGTCGATCACCGGCCGCTACATCCTGCAGCCGGAATTGTTCGACATTCTGAGCAGCCAGGCCGCCGGCGCCGGCGGCGAAATCCAGTTGACCGACGCGATGCTCACATTGGCGAAGGCGCAGCCGTTCTACGGCTTCAAGTTCGACGGCAGGAGCTACGACTGCGGCTCCAAGATCGGCTTCCTGACCGCAAACGTGGCCTACGGCCTCGATCGCGAAGACCTCGCCCAGGAATTCCGGAGCGAGATCGAGCGCATCCTCAGCGGCAAGTAGCAAAGTCCCTCGTCCAGCGGATCGCGGACGCGTCTTGCACAGGCGCCGGCTCCCTTATTGACGCGGGGCCGGACTGTCGCAAAACTGTCATCCAGCATTGTTATCCGCACTCGGGACTGGGCCGCCGGGCCGATGGGACGAGGCCGTGCATAGCGTTGACGTACGCTCCATAACGAAAAGCTGGGGCGTTACGACCGCCGTGGCCGACGTCTCCTTTGCCGTCAGGCAGGGACATCTGACCGTGTTGCTGGGACCGTCCGGCTGCGGCAAGTCGACCATGCTACGCATGATCGCCGGGCTCGAGGAACCGACCTCCGGCACCATCGAAATCGGCGGCCGCGATGTCGCGGGGCTCACCGGCGCGGCGCGCGGCGTCGCCATGGTGTTCCAGTCCTACGCGTTGTTTCCGCATCTCACCGTGTCCGACAACATCGCCTTCGGCCTGTCGGTGCGCGGCGCGCCAAAGGCCGAGATCGCGACACGTCTCGCCAAGGTCGCGAGCCTGCTCGGCCTCGAAGCCTTGCTCGCGCGCAAACCGTCGCAACTGTCCGGTGGCCAGCAGCAACGTGTTGCGCTCGGCCGCGCGCTGATCGCCGAAGCGCCGGTCTGCCTGCTCGACGAACCGCTGTCCAATCTCGATGCGCAGTTGCGCCAGGACCTGCGCCGCGAAATCCGCGCGCTGCAGCAGCGCCTCGGCATCACCATGATTTACGTGACGCACGACCAGACCGAGGCCATGAGCATGGCCGACGACGTCATCCTGATGCGCGCCGGCCGTATCGAACAGCAGGGCGCGCCGGCCGAACTCTACGACCGTCCCGCCACCTTGTTCACCGCGCGCTTCATCGGTGGCGCGCCGATGAGCTTCCTCGATCTCGACGACGGCGCCTCCGGCGCGGTGATCGCTGGCACGACATCGCCGATCTTGTTCGCCGGTCCGGGCAAGGGCCGCGTACTGGGCTTGCGTCCGGAAGACGTCACGGTGGATAGCGCCGCCGCACCCGGCACGTTTCATGCCGTTGTCACGGCGGTCGAATACCTCGGCGGCGAAGCGCTGGTCACCTGCAGGATCGGCGAGCGGCCGATCCTCGCGCGCGTGCGGGGCAAGGACGTGCCGGCGGTCGGCGCCGCCGTCGGCGTGCACTGGCAACCTTCCGCCGCGCACATCTTCGAGGCGAGTAGCGGCAAGCGTGTCGCTACCGAATTCGGCTCGGCCACCCGGCCGAAGCTGCACACCGTCTCACACTAGGGGAGCACTGCCATGAAGGTTCTGGCTCGCATTGCCACGGCAACGGCCGTCGCGCTGACGCTCGGCGTCTCGGCCGCTTCGGCGACTGAAATCACATTCTACTATCCGATCGCGGTCGGCGGTCCGATCACCAAGATCGTCGACGGCTATGCCGAAGCCTTTCACAAGAAGCATCCCGACATCACGGTGAAGCCGGTCTACACCGGCAGCTATCAGGACTCGGTCGTCAAGGCGATGACGGCGGCGAAGGCCGGCAACGCGCCGGACGTCGCGGTGCTCCTGTCCACCGACATGTTCACGTTGATCGACAACGAACTCGTCGAGCCGATCGACAAGCTCGCGACCTCGGACGCCGACAAGGCCTGGCTCAAGGCGTTTTATCCGGCCTTCATGGAGAACAGCCAGGCGCAGGGCCATACCTGGGGGATTCCGTTCCAGCGCTCGACAATCGTCCAGTACTGGAACAAGGACGCCTTCAAGGCCGCCGGTCTCGATCCGGACAAAGCGCCGGCGACCTGGGACGAGATGGTCTCCTTCGGCAAGAAGCTGATCAAGAAGGACGCCTCCGGCAATGTGACGCAGTGGGGTATCGAGATTCCCTCCTCCGGCTTCCCGTACTGGCTGTTCCAGGCGCTGACGACACAGAACGGCGCCATCCTCGCCAACCAGGACGGCACCAAGGTCGCCTATAACGATCCGAAGGTCGTGGAAGCCGCGCAGTTCTTTGCCGACCTCAGCATCAAGGACGGCGTCATGCCGAAGGGCATCATCGACTGGGGAACCACGCCGAAGGACTTCTTCGAAGGCAAGACCGCGGTGATGTGGACCACCACCGGCAACCTGACCAACGTGCGCAAGAACGCCAAGTTCGCCTTCGGCGTCGGGCCGATGCCCAAGAAGGTGCGCGGCGGATCGCCGACCGGCGGCGGCAACCTCTACATCTTCAAGAGCAAGGACAAGGCCAAGCAGGCCGCGGCGCTCGAATTCGCGCGCTTCCTGACGACGCCGGAGCTCGCCGCCGACTGGGGCATCGCCACCGGCTATATCGCGACGCGCCCGGACGCCTGGGAAACGCCAGCGATGAAGAAATATGCCGCCGAATTCCCGCCGGCTTTGGTCGCCCGCGATCAGCTCAAGGACGCGGTCGCCGAACTGTCGACGCATGACAACCAGCGCGTCACCAAGGCGCTGAACGACGCGCTGCAGGCGGTGCTGACCGGCGCCAAGCCGGCCAAGGCGGCGCTCGACCAGGCGCAGGCCGAAGCGACGCGCCTGCTCACGTCGTACCAGAACTAGCGTCTTTCTTCTCCCCTCCCCCTTGTGGGGAGGGGTTGGGGGTGGGGGTGCATGGCAAGGTAGCGAACCGTTCGCCACGCCCCCCTCCCTAACCCTCCCCCACAAGGGGGGAGGAAACGGACTGAGACTGACGCACGCAATTTCTTGATCGCGACCTATCTTCCGAATTCAATGAAGCCAAGGCGCACCAACCGCTTGAACATCCACATCCAGGGCTGGCTGCTCGCGCTGCCCGCAGTGGTTCTGCTTGCGACTTTCACCCATATCCCGGCGATCAAGACCGTCATCGACAGCTTCTTCTCGACGCCGCACGGCACGCGACCGGCGCGCTTCATCGGCCTGACGCAATATCACTCGCTCGTCGCCGATCCGATCTTCTGGCGCGCCTTCACCAACAACCTGCTCTACGCGCTGATCACGGTGCCGCTGGCGATCGCCTTTGCCCTTGCCATGGCGCTGTGGGTCAACGGCAAGATCAGCGGCCGCGCCGGCTTGCGGCTCGCCTTCTTCACGCCGACGATCCTGCCGATGGTGGCGGCGGCCAATATCTGGCTGTTCTTCTACACGCAGGATTACGGGCTGCTCAACCAGATCGGCCGCGCCTTCGGTTTCGCCAGCGTCAACTGGCTTGGCGACCCGACGACGGCGTTGCCATCGCTGATGGCCGTGACGATCTGGAAGGAAGCCGGCTTCTTCATGATCTTCTATCTGGCGGCATTGCAGCAGGTTCCGCCCGATCTTTATGAAGCCGCACGCATGGAGAATGCCGGCCGCTGGCAGGTGTTCCGCCGCATCACCTGGCCGATGGTCATGCCGACCACTCTGTTCGTCGGCATCAATGCGCTGATCAATGCCTTCCGCGTCGTCGATCAGGTGATCGCCATGACCGGTGGCGGTCCCGATAACGCGACGACGTTGCTGCTGTTCTACATCTACCAGGTCGCCTTCACGTTCTGGGATCTCGGCTATGCCGCAGCTTTGTCGACCGTGCTGCTGACTGGCCTTGCTGCGGTGGCGCTGGCGCAATTCTTCCTGCTCGATCGCAAAGTCCATTACCGGTGAGACGATGAAGCAAAACCGCATCCTCTCACCATCCACGATCGCGGCCTGGGCCTTTGCCCTGCTCTGGGCCCTGCCCCTGCTCTACGCGTTGTGGGCGGCGTTTCACCCGGCGGCCTACGCCACGCGGTTCGAGGTGACGGCGCCGCTGACGCTCGACAATTTCAAACATGCCTTCGTAGCCGCGCCGTTCCCGCGCTATTTCCTCAACACGGTGATGCTGGTCACCGGCATCATGCTGTCGCAGTTCGTCATCTGCACGCTGGCAGCCTTCGGCCTGGCGCGCTGGAAATTCCATGGCGCCGACGTCTTGTTCGCGCTGATCCTGATCCAGCTGATGGTGACGCCGGACGTCCTCATCCTGGAAAACTATCGGACTTTGCAGCACCTCGATCTGATCGACACGTTGACCGGCGTCGGCATTCCCTATGTCGCCTCGGCCTTCGGCATCTTCCTGCTTCGCCAGGCCTTCAAGACCATTCCGAAGGAACTCGACGACGCCGCGCGCATGGAAGGCGCCAGCACGCTGCAGACGATCTGGCGCGTCTACCTGCCGCTCGCCAAGCCGATCTATGTCGCCTATGGCCTGGTGTCGGTGAGCTACCACTGGAACAACTTTCTGTGGCCGCTGATCGTCACCAATTCGGTGGAAACGCGGCCTCTCACGGTCGGCCTGCAGACCTTCGCCTCGGTCGATCAGGGCATCGACTGGTCGGTGATCTGCGCCGCGGCGCTGATGACTTCGGCGCCGCTGATGATCGCGTTCCTGGTGTTCCAGCGCGCCTTCATCCAGAGCTTCGTGCGGGCGGGGATTAGATAACTATTGCTGCAGGCGCAGGCCGACGAGGAAGCTGCTCTCGTTGAAATTGTTGCCGCTGATGTTCGAGCGCAGCCAATCCTGACGGAATTCGCCTTTGATCTGGGCCCAGCGGCTGAGCTTGTAGGTCAGGCCGAGCGCGACCATGTAGCGGTCGTCGTCGCGGTCGGAACCCTTGTAGTTGTCGTTGCCGTAGCCAACCTTGGCAGTGCCGATCAGCCAGCGGCGGAAGGCGTGGTCGTATTGCAGCTTGATGTCGCGCGACAACACGCCGGATACGCCCGCCACCGCCGATTCCTGGACACCGGACTCCGCGGTGAATTTCAAGGTGTTGAGCGCGTCCACCGTCCAGATCAGCGACGCATTGCCGACCACGCCGCTGAGCTTGTCGAGCCGCGGATCGTCGTAGGTGCGTTGCGTGTAGCCGATACCGGTTTCGCCAGTGAGCAGACGGCTCATCTCGAAGGTCGAGCCGACCGTCACGGTCCAGCCCTTGGAGTTGCGCTGGTAGCCGGAAGAATCGATGGCGAGATCGTGCCTGCGAGTATCGACAGCGCCTTCGATATAGGGCGTGACGCCGGGGCGCAGTTCGTAGCCGCCGCGCAGCTTGACGCCGTATTGGTCGTAGTTGCGGTCCTCATTGCTGACGGTCGAACCATCGGTCAGCTTGGAGTCCTGATAGACCGTACGTTCGGCATCGCCTTTGAGCGACACGTCGAAGCGGTTGAACTTTTGGCCGACGCCGGCCGAACCGCCGAACGTGGTGTAGATCGGCAGTTTGGCAAGACCGGCCTGCAGGTTCGGGCTGCCCGGATTGTCGGTCGCGACCAGCACGCGGCCGCCGAGATCGATGCGTGTCGCGTGGGTGACGTCGATGCGGCCGTCGATCTTGCCGTTGACGTTGGGGCGGCTGAGCGTCGGGTCGCTGTCGGGCGAATAGCCGGTGTAGCTGCCGCGCAAATCAGCCTTGAGCTCGTGACGCGACCAGTTCGACTGCGCCCGCAGCTCGGGTTGCACCCACAAGAGCGAGGCGCCCTTGGCGTTGCCGCTCTGGCCCGGATTGGTGTCGTAGCCGCCGACCAACTCGACCGCCGGAAAGAGCGTGAAGGCGCCGGCCTGCACACCGAGCTGGGCGTAAGGGTCGTCGTCTTCCGCGCGCTTGCGCTTCTTCAGCGGTTTGCGGATCGGCCCGATCTCGACCGGCGGCGCGCCGGTGGCCGAAGCCATGGCGTTCTTGGCACCCGACGGGAACGGCATCTGATAGGGCGAGATGGCAAGCGGCGGTGATTGATCGGACGATGTCGCTTGCGCCCGCGCCACGGCGCCCGGTTTCTTGGCCGCTAAAGCACGCGCTTTGGTCTTCGCTTTCTTGCTGTTGGTCGCATCGAAGCCGGTGTCACCCGCCGCCGACGGCGGCTCGGTGAAGGTCGGCGTCTGGGTGAGTTGCGCCTGCTGCTTCGGGCCGAATTTCTGGAAGGTCTGCGGCTTGCGCGGAATGGCGGATTTCGGCGCAAACGGATCGGCCGAATCGGGTGTCACGATCTGGCCGAACGCCGCGCCGCTCAACGCCAGCATGCAGGCAGCCGTGAGCAACCCGACCAGCGGGCGCGAGCCGGTGATGATGGCGCAGCGGGGGCGCAGCACGTCCAGACGCAGGCCTCCTGGAGCCGGCCGTGATCGGGGCGCGCACGCGCCCCCGCCCGCGGAGCCGGCGGGAAGTGGTTAACGGACGTTAAAGCGCTATGGTTAACGAGGTGTTGAGACGGAGCTCGGGCTAAACCCGGCCTTAGATCCAGCCTTGGAGCTCGCGGGAGACGACGTCGCGGATCACGGCCATGCCTTCGGCCGAATCGTTGAGGCAGGGAATGGCCGCGAAGTTCTCGCCGCCATGCTCCTTGAAGATGCCGGCGTTCTCCATGGCGATCTCTTCCAAAGTCTCCAGGCAGTCCGACGAAAAGCCCGGCGTGATGATGGCGAGGTTCTTGACGCCCTTTTGCGCCAGCGCCTCGACCGTCTTGTCGGTATAGGGCTTGAGCCATTCCGCCGGACCGAAGCGCGACTGGAACGTCATCATCAGTTGCTTGTCATCCATGCCAAGCCGCGCGCGCAGCAGTCGCGCGGTGGCATGGCACTGGCAGTAATAGGGATCGCCCTTGTGCAGGTACTCCTCCGGCATGCCGTGGAACGAGGCGAGGATGACGTCAGGCTTGAAAGGCAGCTTGGCGAGCGAAGCTTCAAGCGACGTCGCCAATGACTCGATATAGACCGGATTGTCGAAATAGGCCGGCACGATGCGCACCGCCGGCTGCCAGCGCATCTGCATCAGGGCTTCGAACGCCTTGTCCGCGACGGTCGCTGAGGTGGCGGCGGCATATTGCGGATAGAGCGGTACGATCAGGATACGGTCGCAGCCTTGCGCCTGCAGCGCTTCGAGCCGCGACTGGATCGACGGGTTGCCGTAGCGCATCGCCCAATCGACGACGAGACGCGGATTGCCGGCCATGTCGGCGGCGAGCTTGTCGGCCTGCGAGCGCGTGATGGTCTTGAGGAAGGACTCGTTCCTCTCGCGGTTCCAGATCTTGTCGTAGTCCTTGCCTTTGCGGCCGGGCCGGAAGGTGAGGATGATCAGATTGAGCACCAGCCACCACTTGATCGGGTTTTCCTCGATGACGCGGCGGTCGGAGAGGAATTCCTTGAGGTAGCGACGCATCGACCAGTAGTCGGTGGCGTCCGGCGTGCCGAGATTGACCAGCAGGACGCCGACGCGGCGCGGCGGCACTTTCGGGTGGTTCGGCGGCAGATGCGGATTGGCGGCGGGCGCGTCGGTCATAGGCCGCTATGAGCGGGAAATGCCGGGATGCGTCAAGACGGCCATTTGCCCCTCACCAAGCCGCCTCTGGCGGCCGGCCTCCCCTGCCAGTGGGGAGCAGAACCCTCAGCCAATCGGCCGCTCGTCGGCGATGACCTTGCCGTCATTGGGCAGTGTGCCGGGAGCGACCAGCTTCACCTCGCCGCGCAGCTTGGTCACTGCCTGCAGCGTCGTAGCGACCGCCGCTGCCAGCGCGCCGTCGATGCTAACCGCCTCCGCCATCAGGGTCATGGTGTCCTGCTCGGCGGCGCGGCCGACGATGAGGCGCAACCGCTTGAGTTCCGGATGGCGCGAGCCGAGTTCCGCGACCTGCTTGGGATGCACGAACATGCCCTTGATCTTCGCGGTCTGGTCGGCCCGCCCCATCCAGCCCTTGATGCAGTGGTTGGTGCGCCCGCAACGTGACACTCGGTCATGAAGCGCCGACAGATCGCCGGTCGCCAGCCGGATCATCGGATAGTCCGGGTTGAACGAAGTCACCACCACCTCGCCGACCTCGCCCGGAGCGACCGGATCGCCGGTACCCGGGCGGACGATCTCGACCATGACATGCTCATTGACGATCATGCCGTCCATCGCTTCGCTCTCATAGGCGATGACGCCCAATTCGGCGGTGGCGTAGCACTGCAGCACCGAAACGCCGCGCGCGCGCAATTCCTCGCGCAGCGAGCCGGGCAGCGCCGCGCCCGATACCAGGCCGCGCTTGATCGAGGACACGTCCTTGCCGGTCTTCTGCGCGGTATCGAGCAGGATCTTGAGGAAGTCCGGCGTGCCGATATAGGCCGACGGCTTGTAATGCGCGATAGCGTCGAGCTGCTGCTCGGTATTGCCGACGCCGCCAGGAATGACGGCGCAGCCGAGCTTGTGCGCGCCGGACTCCAGAATGAATCCGCCGGGCGTCAAGTGATAGGCGAAGGAATTGTGGACGATGTCGCCCTTGCGCATGCCGGCGGCGAAGCAGGCCCGCGCCGCGCCCCACCAATCCTCGCCATGGCCTTCCGGTTCGAAGATCGGCCCCGGCGACATCAGGAGACGCTTCGCCTTGCCCGGCGGCGTGACGTTGAGGCCGCCAAACGGCGGGTACTCCTTCTGCAGGGCGGCGATATCGGACTTGCGCATGACCGGCAGCTTGGCCAGCGTCTCGCGCGATGTGACGTGCCGGATGTCGATGCCGGCGAGATGCTTCGCCCAGCCTGGCGCCTTCATCGCATGGGCGATGATGCCGTGCAGGACGGCGAACTCCTCGCTGTCGCGCAGCGCCCGGCCCCGGGTTTCGAGATGGTCGTAGTGTTCGGCCATCGCTTGCTTCCTTACGCCAGCCACCTTTTGCGACGGCGATAGTGCTTGCCCTCGCGGAACGATTTGCGCCGGCCCTCGGAGACGCCGAGATAGAACTCCTTGACGTCAGCATTCTCGGCCAATGACTTGGCGGCGCCGTCCATCACGACGCGGCCGTTTTCGAGGATATAGCCGTAGGTCGCGTATTTGAGCGCCATGTTGGTGTTCTGCTCGGCGAGCAGGAACGACACGCCCTCTTTCGCGTTCAGATCCTTCACGATCTCGAAGATTTCCTCGACGACCTGCGGCGCCAGTCCCATCGACGGCTCGTCGAGCAGGATCATCTTCGGTTTTGCCATCATCGCGCGACCCACCGCGCACATCTGCTGCTCGCCGCCCGACGTATAACCGGCCATCGAGCCTTTGCGCTCGCGCAGACGCGGGAAGTAGTCATAGACCATTTCCATGTCGCGCCTGATCGCGGCCTTGCCGTCGCGGCGTGTAAACGCGCCGGTCAGGAGGTTCTCCTCGATCGTGAGATGGCCGAAGCAGTGACGGCCTTCCATCACCTGGATGCAGCCGCGCCGCACCAGGTCGTTCGGCGACATGTCCTGCACCTCCGCGCCGTCGAAGATGATGGAGCCCTTGGTGACGTCGCCGCGCTCGGCATGCAGCAGATTGGAAATCGCCTTCAGCGTCGTGGTCTTGCCGGCGCCATTGGCCCCGAGCAGCGCGACGATGCCGCCTTTCGGCACCGCGAGCGAGACGCCCTTGAGCACCAGAATGACGTGATCGTAGATCACCTCGACATTGTTGACCGTGAGGATGGTGTCGGTCGAAGCGGCGGGCGCAATATTTTCGGCAACAGACATGGGAGACCTCTTTTCCCTCGCCCCGCGAGTCGGGGAGCGGGTGGCGCGCATTGAGCGAAGCGAAGTGCGAGCCGGGCGAGGGGCAAGCCAATCGTCCGCCCCTCACCCGCCTTCGCTATCGCTCGGGCACCCTCTCCCCGTGAGAGACGGGGAGAGGGGAAGTGCTTACATCGCCTTGTCGCAGGCCTCGGTGCGCTTCGGCCAACCGGTGGCCTTGTCGACATACTCCTTGGCCGCGTCCTGCAGGAGCGGTTCGACCTTATCCTTCATGGGCTCGATCAGGTTGGAGACCTTCACCCACTTGTCGCCGTCCCATTGCTGCATGTAGGCGCCCTGGTGACCGGAGTGGTCGGCACAGGAAATGCCGGTCAGCGGACCGGCGAAGCCCGGGAAGCCGAGCTCCTTCCAGCGCGCCTCGGTGATGTGCAGCGTTTCCAGACCACGGCGGACATCTTCGCCCACCACAACCTTCTTGCCGGTGAGCTTCTGCGCGTTACGGATCGCTTCGGCGACCAGCACCGTGTTGTAGACGCCGCGGTTGTAGAAGGTGTCGGCGAACTTGTCCTTCTCGACCTGGCTCTTACCCTTGTCCACGACGTACTTCTTGATGTCCTGGATTGCGGGATAGTTCGAGCCGAGGCCGCTGAAGTTCAGCGCGAGATAACCCTTGGCCGCCTTGCCGCCGCCGCGGGCATCATCATCCGAGCCCGACCACCACACGCCGATGAAATGATCCATCGGGTAGCCGTTTTCGGACGCGCGCTTGACCGCCGTCGGGTTCATGGCACCCCAGCCCCACATGACCATCCAGTTCGGACGGTCGCGGCGGACGGAAAGCCACTGCGACGACTGGTCCTGCATTTCCTTGCCGGCCACCGGATAGAGCTTCACGTTGAAGCCATAGTCCTTGGCGAGTTGCTCAAGCAGCGGGATCGGCTCGCGGCCGTAGCCAGCGTCGAGGAAGATGTAGCCGATGGTCTTGCCCTTGAGCTTGGCGAGGCCGCCTTCCTTTTCGCCGATGTACTTGATGATCATCGACAGGCCGTCCCAATAGGTGGCCGGCGGGTTGAACACCCACGGGAAGTCCTTGCCGACCGCCGCCGCCGACAGGCCGTAGGCCATCGACAGGATCGGGATCTTGTCGACCGACGCCTTCGGGATCAGTTGCAGCGTGATGCCGGTCGAGAACGGATTGACGACCGTCGGGTTCTTGCTCTTCACCGATTCCCAGCATTCGACGCCCTTCTTGGTGTCGTAGCCGGTTTCGCATTCCTCGACGTTGAGCTTGACGCCGCCGATGCCGCCGTCGCGCTCGTTCAGCATCGTCAGATAATCATGCATGCCGTTGGCGATCGGGATGCCGGAGTTGGCATAAGGCCCGGTCCGGTAAGTGAACAGCGGCACGTAGATGTCGTCGGCAGCTTGCGCCTTGCTGGCATAGATGGCAGTCGCCACCAGGCCCGCACAAGCCACTCCCATGATCACTTGTCTTACTTTCATCATGTTCCTCCCTTTGGTTCACGCCGCGATTGGCGTACCTCTGGTTTCATCGCCGCCCGAATTCTTCGCCGGGCGATTTCGAACCATGACCGCGGCCATGGCCGGAAATTGGTGTTTATTCTGCTCCATCAATACGGAAACGGCCAGACCCTCAGTTTCTGCTTGCCGATCGACCAGAGTCGCGCCAGCCCGGCGGGTTCGACGATCAGGAAGAAGACGATCAGGACACCGACGATCATGAAGGTGATGTGTTCGACGGTCGCCGCGTGGATCGGGATACCCAACCATTCCGGCACGAAGCGCAGAACGATCGGCAGGATGTAGATCAGAGCGGCACCGAGATAGGCGCCCAACAGGCTACCAAGGCCGCCGATAATAATCATGAACAGGATCGTGAAGCTCTGATTGATGTTGAAGACGGCGGGTTCGGCGCCGCCATACCAGAGGAACACCATCAAGGCGCCGGCCACGCCGCAATAGAAGGATGATACCGCAAAAGCCATCAGCTTGGTCGGCAGCAGGCGAATCCCCATCAGCTCGGCCGCGATGTCCATGTCGCGCACCGCCATCCAGGTGCGGCCGATACGGCCGTGCATCAGATTGGATGCAATCCACGTCATCGCCACGACGATGGCCAGCACAACGATGTAGCGCGTCTCCGACGTCGCCCGCGGTCCGGTGACAATCACGCCGAGAACCGTTCGTTGCGGCACTTCGATAGCGCCTGAAATATTGTAATTGTAAAGCCAGGCGATGCGGATGAAGCACCATTCCAGAAAGAACTGCGCCGCCAAAGTTGCGATGGCCAGGTAGAAGCCTTTGATACGCAGCGACGGCAAACCGAATATGGCGCCAACGCCAGCCGCAAAAAATCCGGAACAGATGACCCAGACGATGATGTTCACGTCCGGCCAGATCGACGTCAGCTTGTAACAGGCATAGGCGCCGACGCCCATGAAAGCGCCGGTGCCGAGCGACAACTGCCCGGTATAGCCGGTGAGCAGATTGAGCCCGATCGAGGCCAGCGCGAAGATCAGGAACGGGATCATCACGGCATTGAGAATGAAGTCATTCGCATACAGCGGCAGCGAAAAGGCGGCCACCAGGATCACGGCAATGCCGATGCGATCCTGCAGAATCGGGAAGATCGCCTGATCGCTGGCGTAGCTGGTCTTGAATTGTCCGGCTTCGCGGTAAAACATGGGCTATTCTCTTTCGACCATGGTCTGATCCGAAAACCGGCTTCCTCGCTTCGGGATCATGGTCATATCCGTTCGATGATCTTTTCGCCGAACAGCCCTTGCGGCCGGAACAGCAGGAACACCAGGGCGATCACATAGGCGAACCAGGCATCGGTGCCGCCGCCGACCAGCGGGCCCCAGTAGAATTCGGCGAGCTTTTCGCCGACGCCGATGATCAGCCCGCCGGCAATCGCCCCGGGGATCGAGGTGAAGCCGCCAAGGATCAGCACCGGCAGCGCCTTGAGCGCGATCACTTCAAGCGCAAAAGACACGTCCGAGCGCGCGCCCCAGAAGATGCCGGTGACCAGCGCCACCAGACCGGCGGCGAACCAGACGATGACCCAGATCTGCTCGAGCGAAATGCCGACCGACAGGGCCGCCGAATGGCTGTCGGCGACGGCACGCAGGGCGCGGCCGATGCGGGTCTTGGAGAAGAACACGCCAAGGCCGGCGACCATCGCCGAGGCGACGATGACGGCGACGATGTCGAGCTTCTGCAGGCTGACCAGCCCGCCGAGCATCTTGATGTTGTAGGCGCCCTTCTCCAGGCCGAAATCCTCGACCGGCATGACCTTGGGATCGCCGCCGAAGACGTATTCGCCGAAGCCGATCAGGAAATAGGTGATGCCGAAGGTCGCCATGAACAGGATGATGTCCGGCTGATTGACCAGCGGCCGCAGCACCACGCGCTCGACCGTGAAGGCGAGCGCGAACATCACGGCGATGGTGATGAGCAGCGCGAGGAAGGCCGGCACGCCGGCATCGTGCAGCCCGACCAGAGTCAGTGCCGCGAACACCACCATGATGCCCTGCGCGAAGTTGAACACGCCGGACGCCTTGAAGATCAGCACGAAGCCGAGCGCGATCAGCGCATAGAGCATGCCGCCGACCAGACCGTCCCACAAGGTCTGTACGAACAGGTCCGGGGCCTGCGCCATCTGCACGAACGGATCGATGAAGATGCTATAGAGAATGTCCATCGATGGTCCTCAATGCGCCACGCCGAGGTAAGCGTCGATGACCGCCTGGTCGCGCTTGACCTCGTCCGGCGTGCCGTCGGCGATCTTGATGCCGTGATCGAGCACCACGACGCGGTCGGACAGATCCATGACCACGCCCATGTCGTGCTCGATCAGCGCGATCGTCGTGCCGTAATACTCGTTGACGTCGAGAATGAAGCGCGACATGTCCTCCTTCTCTTCGAGGTTCATGCCGGCCATCGGCTCGTCGAGCAGCAACAGCTCCGGCTGCATGGCCAGCGCGCGGCCGAGCTCGACGCGCTTCTGCAGGCCGTAAGGCAGGCGGCCGACCGGCGTGCGGCGGATTTCCTGGATCTTGAGGAAATCGATGATCTCCTCGACGACGCGGCGATGCTCGACCTCCTCGCGCATGGCCGGGCCATAGCGCAGCAACTGCCAGAAGAAGTTGACGTTCATCTTCAGAGTGCGTCCGGCCATGATGTTGTCGAGCGCCGACATGCCGCGGAACAGCGCCACGTTCTGGAAGGTGCGGGCGATGCCGCCATAGGCCGCCTCGTAAGGGCGCATCTTGGCCCGCGTCCTTCCCTTGAAGGTGATGCGGCCCTGCTGCGGATGATAGAAGCCGTTGATGACGTTGAGCATCGACGTCTTGCCGGCACCGTTCGGACCGATGATGGCGCGGATTTCGCCCTGGCGGATGTCGAACGACACGCCGCTGATCGCCTTGACGCCGCCGAACGACAGCGACACGTCCTCGACCGACAGGAGAACGTCGCCGACCCGGGCCCTGGGTGCGGTATCGGGCGCTCTCATGCCGCTTTCTCCATCGGCGCGGGGACCGGTTCGGTCTTCATGTCGCGGATCTTGACGCGCGCGCTGATGACGCCCTTGCGGCCGTCCTCGAACGTCACCTCGGTGGAAATGTCGGCCTCGTGCGAGCCGTCATAGAGCGCGGTGATCAGCGGCGCGTAACGCTCGGCGACGAAGCCGCGGCGCACCTTCTGCGTGCGCGTCACTTCGCCGTCGTCGGCGTCGAGCTCCTTGTGCAGCACGAGGAAGCGCTTGACCTGGGCGCCGGCCATCATCTTGTCGGCGGCGAGCGCCTTGTTCACCTCGGCGACGTTCTTCTCCAGCATGTCGTAGACGAGCGGATGGCCGGCCAGTTCCTGATACGAGGCGTAGGCCACGTTGTTGCGCTCGGCCCAGGAGCCGACCGCGGTGAGATCGATGTTCAGCATGACCGTCACGAAATCGCGGCCGTCGCCATAGGCCACCGCTTCGCGGATGTTGGGGAAGAACTTGAGCTTGTTCTCGATGTATTTCGGCGCGAACAGAGTGCCGTCCTTGAGCTTGCCTACATCCTTGGCGCGGTCGATGATCTTGAGCTGGCCGGTCTTGTCGTCGAAGAAGCCGGCGTCGCCGGTCTTCACATAACCGTCCGGCGTCATCACCTCGGCGGTCTTGGCCTCGTCCTTGAAGTAGCCGGTGAACATGCCCGGCGACCTGAACAGCACCTCGCCATTGTCGGCGATCCTGATGTCGACGTGCGGCGCCGCCGGCCCGACGGTGTCGGAATAGATCGCGCCGTCGGGCTGGCAGGTGACGTAGAGGAAGGCTTCGGTCTGGCCGTAGAGCTGCTTCAGATTGAGCCCGATGGAGCGGTAGAAGGCGAACAGGTCCGGCCCGATCGCCTCGCCCGCGGTGTAGGCGACGCGCACGCGCGAGAAGCCGAGCACATTCTTCAACGGACCGTAGACCAGGAGATTGCCGATAGCGTAAAGGATGCGGCCCGACAGCGGCACCTTCTCGCCGTTGAGAATGCGCTCGCCATATTGGCGCGCCACGCCGATGAAGTAGTGGAACATCCGGCGCTTCAGCGCGCCGGCGTCCTCCATGCGGATCATGACGCGGGTGAGCAGCGCCTCGAGCGTGCGCGGCGGCGCGAAATAGAAGCTCGGCCCGATCTCGCGCAGATCGGCCGTCGCGGTGTCGGCGTTTTCCGGGCAGGCCATGCAGAAGCCGGCCACCAGACCTTGCGCGAAGTTGAGATAGTGGTCGCCGACCCAGGCCAGCGGCAAATAGGCCAACGCCACGTCATGTTCGTTCAAATGATCGAACCTGACGGTGTCGGTCGCGGCGGCGATCGAGCGCTCGCCCGACAGAACAACGCCCTTCGACTGGCCGGTGGTGCCGGAGGTGTAGAGGATGATCGACGGATCGGAACCCTTGGTCGCGGCGATCTCGCCGTCGAGCCATTCGCCAAGTTTGGCATCGGCGGCCAGCGCGTCGCGGCCCGCGGCGATGATCTCATCGATCGGCCGCAGGCGGCTGTGATCGTAATCGCGCAAGCCGCGCGCCTCGTCATAAAACATCAGCTCGAGCCGGGCCAGACGATCCTGCACCGACTGAATCTTATCGACCTGCTCCTGGTCTTCCACGGCCGCGAAGCGAACGTCGGCATGCTTGAGTACGAAGGCGAGTTCATCGGCAACGGCGTCGGCGTAAACCGGTACCGGCACCGCGCCGAGCGCCTGGACCGCCAGGATCGACCAGTACAGCTTCGGCCGGTTGGCGCCGACGATGGCGACCGTTTCGCCGCGTTTGAGACCGAGGCGCGACAGACCAACCGCGTAGGCGCGGACGATTTCCGCGGTTTCCGCCCAAGTCCAGGTCTGCCAGATGCCGAGATCCTTGTGGCGCATAGCCGGCCGCGCCCCGAATTCTCGGGCATTAGCCATCAGCAGCTTCGGAAATGTGTCCGCACGCGCGGCGACAGTGGACGCCACAGCTATTCCTCCCAAAGGCCGAACGCCTTGCGCCGACCACGTTTCCCCTCGCCATTCTTGTGAATGGTCTTGATTATGGACGATAAGAAATCACTGCCGGATTTCGGTCAAGCTTTTCACGGCTCACCATTTGGTCGCGGTAAGCTCTTAACCCGTTCCGAGACCGCCATCGTCGCACAAACCTGAGCGATAGTTTGAATTTAAAATGCTGGCCCGCAACAGCACGCTTGACAGACAAGGTGGGGCCTTGTTCCCTACGCGTGCCGGGATATCGGGAATTTTCCGCACCGCACAAATACTTTCAGGCCGTCTGCGCTTGTTAGTGCGCACACGACCTTTATTGGCGCGCGTTCAGGCGCCATAGCGGGCAAGACGCTCGGGATCGAGAATGGTGATGCCGCCGTGCTCGATGCGCAGCAGCCCCTTCTGCTCCAGCATTTGCAGGCTCTTGTTCGCCATCTGCCGCGACATGCCGCATAACAGGCCGATCTCTTCCTGCGAGATTTCCAGATGCGGGCTCGGGTTGCGATAGAGCACCGGATTGAACAGCCAGGAGATATTGCGCGCCAGTCGCGCCGGCGCATCCAGCATGCGGTCATATTCGACGAAGGCGATGAACTGGCCGAGCCGCTCGTTGAGCTGGCGCACCAGAAAGCGGTTGAAGCCGACGCTGTTCTCGAACAGCCAGAGAAAGGTGGCACGATCCATCAATGCCATGCGCGTGTCGCGCAGTGCGACGAGATCGTATTGCCGCGGCTCGTGCTTGAGGACGGTGCCTTCGCCGAACCAGCCGCCGGTGCGGATGCCGGCCAAAGTCACCGCCTTGCCGGAGCGCGACACGGACCCGAGCTTGAGCAGGCCTTCGGTGACCCCGGTCCATGAATCGAGGTGGTCGCCGCGGTGACAGACATAGGCACCCTTGGCGTACGACTTCTCGACGATCCCGCGGCGCGCACGCTCGAATTCGGACTCAGTCAGCTCGTGCGACCAGAATGCAACGCGCCGCAGTTGGTCGGTCGAGATCAAGACACCATGTCCTCAGCACCCGGCGATGCGACCGGAACGTCTTAGTATATATCGACGGCGGCGGCGAAACCGAACCTACTCCGCCGCCTTGAGGAAGGCGGTGGCGCCGGAGGCGAACTGCTCCCACAGGCCCTTCTCCTCGGCCTTGGCGATCTTGAGATTGCGCGCCTTCACCGGGCCGTAGCCGCGGATCTTTTCCGGGATCGAGGCGATCGCCACCGCCGTCGGATAGTTGGCCGGCGTCAGCTCGGCGACGAGACGATCGAGCTTGTCCAGGTATTCCCGCACCAGGGCGCGCTCGGTTTTGCGCTCTTCGGTGTAGCCGAACGGATCAAGCGGCGTACCGCGCAGAACCTTGAACTTCGCCAGCACGCCGAACGCCTTCAGCATCCAGGGGCCGAAAGACATCTTCTTCGGTTCGCCGGTCACCGGATCGATCTTCGCCAGCATCGGCGGCGCCAGATGGAATTCGAAGCGCAAAGTGCCGGGCGCGAACTGGCCCTTCACGCGCTCCACAAAGCCGGTATCGGTGTAGAGACGCGCAACTTCGTACTCGTCCTTGTAGGCCATCAACTTGAACAGGTAACGCGCCACCGCCTCGGACAGCGCGGTCTGACCCGGTACCTTGGCCGTCTCGGCGGCGACGATTTTATCGACGGCGGTGCGATAGCGCTTCGCGTAGCGGGCGTTCTGGTATGCGGTCAGGAAGGCCACACGGCGTTCGACCGTCTCGGCGAAGCTCTGCGAGAATTTCAGCGAGTCATTGGCCTCCGCTGGCGGCGGCGCGATCAGCGACTCGATCGCCGCCGGATCGACCGCGGCACGGCGGCCGTAGCGGAAGGCCTGGATGTTCATCTTCACCGCTTCGCCGTTCATCTCGATCGCCTTCTCGACCGCCTCCGGCGACAGAGGCAGCGCACCATTCTGATAGGCGTAGCCGAGCATGAACATGTTGGCGCCGATCGAATTGCCGAGCAGCGCGGTGGCCAGACGCGAGGCGTCGATGAAGTGGCTGTTACCTTGCCCCGCGGCACCGGTGATGGCGCGCTTGAGCCGTTCGGTCGGCAGCGAGAAATCGGCGTTGCGGGTGAAATCTCCCGGCAGGAATTCGGCGGTGTTGACGATCATCCGCGTGTTGCCGGGCTTGGCCGCACCGAGCACCTTCTTGTTGCCGGCGACGACGATGTCGCCGCCGAGCACGAGATCGGCACCGCCCGCGGCGACGCGAATGGCATGGATGTCGTCCGGATTATTGGCGATACGGATGTGGCTGTAGACGGCGCCGCCCTTCTGGGCGAGGCCGGCCATGTCGATGATGCCGACGCCCTTGCCTTCCAGATGCGCCGCCATGCCGATGATGGCGCCGACGGTGACGATACCGGTGCCGCCGACGCCGGTGACGATGATGCCATACGGATGATTGATCAGCGGCACGCTCGGCGCCGGAAGGGCCGGCCAGTCGGCCGGTTCGGCAATCGCATCGGCCTTCTTCGGCTTGGCGCCATGCACCGTGACGAAGGACGGGCAGAAGCCCTTCACGCAGGAGAAGTCCTTGTTGCAGCTCGACTGGTCGATGGTGCGCTTGCGGCCCCATTCGGTGGCCAGCGGCTGCACGGAGACGCAGTTCGACTTCACGCCGCAATCGCCGCAGCCTTCGCAAACCAGGTCGTTGATGACGACGCGCTTGTCCGGATCGGGGAAAGTGCCGCGCTTGCGGCGGCGGCGCTTCTCGGCGGCGCAGGTCTGGTCGTAGATCAGGACAGTGACGCCCGGCACTTCGGCAAGCTGCTTCTGCAAGAGATCGAGCTCATCGCGGTGGTGCAGCGTCAGGCCGTTCGGCCACGGCGTGTCCTTCGGATATTTCCACGGCTCGTCGGAGACGACGACGACGCGCTTGGCGCCTTCGGCGGCGACCTGCGCGGCGATCTGCGGCACGGTCAGTCCACCCTCGTGATGCTGGCCGCCGGTCATGGCGACCGCGTCGTTATAGAGAATCTTGTAGGTCATGTTCACGCCGGAGGCGATCGCGGCGCGAATGGCGAGATAGCCCGAGTGGTTATAGGTGCCGTCGCCGAGGTTCTGGAATACGTGACCGCGATTCGAGAACGGCGCCTCGCCGATCCAGTTGACGCCCTCGCCGCCCATCTGCGTGAAGCCGAGCGTCTTGCGGTCCATCCACTGCGCCATGAAGTGGCAGCCGATGCCGGCATAGGCGCGCGAGCCTTCCGGTACGCGGGTCGAGGTGTTGTGCGGGCAGCCCGAGCAGAAATACGGAATGCGCAGCGCGACGTCGGCGGTCTCGGCGAGCTTGCCCTGCGCCGTCTTCAGGCGCGACACCGCGGCCGCGAGTTCTTCATTGGCGCCGAACTTCAAAAGCCGTTCGCCGATGACGATGGCGACGTCGTTGGCATCGAGCGCGCCCTTGACCGGAAACAGCCAGTTGCCGGCTTCGTCCTTCTTGCCGATGCACACCGGCTGATTGGGCGCGCCATACAGTTCTTCGCGGACCTGGACTTCGATCAGCGAACGCTTTTCCTCGACGACGATAATGAGGTCGAGGCCGCTGGCGAAGTCGACCAGCTCCTCGCGCGGAATCGGCCACGGGCAGCCGATCTTGAACAGGCGGATGCCGAGGTCGTTGCACTTGATCTCGTCGAGGCCGAGCTCGTCGAAAGCCTGCCGCACATCGAGATAGGATTTGCCGGTGGTGATGATGCCGATCTTCGGGTTGCGGCCGCCCGAGGTGATCATCTTATTGATCTTGTTGGCGCGCACGAAGGCGAGCATGGCGTCGCGCTTGAAGTCGTGCAGGCGCGCTTCTTGGCCGAGGATGGTGTCGACGAGACGGACGTTGAGCCCGCCTTCCGGCATCACGAAATCGGTCGGCGTCACGATCTGCAGGCGCTCGAGGCTGCCGTCGATGACACCGGTCGACTCGACCGTCTCGTGCATGCATTTGAGCGCCGTCCACACGCCGGCATAGCGCGACAAGGCCCAGCCGAGCTGAGCGTAATCGACGATCTCCTGAACACCGGCCGGATTCAGGATCGGCATCATGACGTCGACGAAATGGAATTCCGACTGGTGCGCGGTGGTGGACGACTCCGCGGTGTGGTCGTCGCCCATCAGCGCGAGCACGCCGCCATGCTTCGAGGTGCCGGCAAGGTTGGCGTGGCGGAAAACATCGCCGGAGCGGTCGACGCCCGGACCCTTGCCGTACCACATGCCGAAGACGCCATCGAACTTGCCTTCGCCGCGTAACTCGGCCTGCTGCGTGCCCCACAGCGCGGTGGCGGCGAGTTCCTCATTGAGGCCGGGCAGGAACTTGACGTCGGCGGCGGCGAGCTGCTTGCCGGCGCGCATGAATTGCTGGTCGAGGCCGCCGAGCGGCGAGCCGCGGTAGCCGGTCAGATAGCCCGCGGTGTTGAGGCCGGCGCGACGGTCGCGCTCCTTCTGCATCAGAATGGCGCGGATCAGGGCCTGATAGCCGGTGACCAGGACATGGCTCTGGTTCAGGTCGTATTTGTCGTCGAGGCTGACCGGTCGGAGCGTCATCAGAAAGCCTCCCGCCGGGCCCAAGGTCCACGAAGACTTGGCCCACGCCACTTCATTGCCTGCACGATACGACCCCAGCCCTGCCCGGTATTCATATAGGCACTTGATGCGATAGGCAAAACCGGTGGCAAAAGCCTACCCCCCGGAAAATTCGGGTCAATTTCGTTTTGCCAATCGCCGCAAGAAGGAAATTTCAGGCAATGGCTGCCGAGCGCAAGCTTGCGGCGGTGGCGCCACGATTCACGCCGTTCGCGGCCGAACGAGCCAGATCCCGAGCAGAATCGCCAGCGCCACCGCCATCGGAATCACCGCCAGCCAGCTCGGCCCGGCCGCCACCGCGGCGGTCGCGGCCCAGGAGACCGAGGAGAAGGCCTCGGCGAAGGTCGCGATCCGCGACGAGGTGTGCCGGCGCCGGAAGTGGCTGCGCCGGGCCTGGGCGCGGAAGCAGATCTGGATGAAGGTGGCCGCCGCGGTCGCTGCCGCGATACCGAGCGCCAGGACCAGCGCCGCATAGACGGATTCGAAGGCCAGCACCGCCGTCAGGGGCGCAAAGACCAGCGCAACGGCGCCGAGCACGGCCTCGATCTTGGCCGTCAGCACGCGCGCCGGCGTGACCGGCGCGGTGGCGATGAGATCCGGCGCATCCTCCCCAGAGATCGACAACCAGGCGAGGCCGCCCGCCAGTTGGCCGGCAGCCATCACCATCACCGGTATCAGCACGACATAGGCGTTGGTGCCGTGGCGGAAGGTGACGTAAAGCAGGACAGCCGGCGGCAGCAGGTAGAGTATCTGCATCAGGGTTTGCGAGACCAGCCACGGGTCGCGCCACAGCAGCAGCCACTCCTTGCGGCGCAGCGCGCTCGACGGAGTGCGCGGCCGCAGCCGCAGCGAAGTCCGGCGCTGGCGCACGGCGGCGGCCGAAACGCCGGCGGCGGCGAGTGCATGTTCGCCGAAGCGCGCCGAGAACAGCGCGATGGCGCCGGCGATGACGAGCAATGCCGTTACAAGAACCGCCACCAGCGCCGTGATGTCGCCGAGCGCCGCCCGCGCCGGCCACCAGACGACGCTGTCGGCATCCGGCAATCGCGCCACGAGCCAGGGCGAATGCAGCGCCGTCACGCGCGACAAGGTGCCGCCGGAAAAGATCGCCAGGATCTGCAAACCGATGACGAAGCCGGCGCCGATAACGGCCGCGACGATCTGCGCGATCAGCCGCGTGCGCCGCGCGCCGATGAGACGGAACAAGGCAATGGTCAATGCCAGCGCGAAGGCCGTGGCGGTCGCCGCCATGGCCGCGACCACACCGTAACCGGCAAGCCAGCGCGGGCCCCCGTGCCAGGCCAGCGTGTTGATGAAGGGTGACGCCAAGAGCAGCGCCATCATCGCCGCAGCGGCGGCGATCCGCGCCATGCGCACGGCGAAGACTTTGCGCGCCGAGACCGGCGAGGTGAGAATGAGATCGAGATCGGAGCGCGTGTAGAAGATGCGCGTCACCGACTCCATGGCCTGCGACAAGAGCAGCGCCCAGGACAGCAGCAAGGTGCTGGATATGGTGATCAGCGTGACCGGGTCGGCGCCGATGTCGATGGTTGCGTAGTTCTTCACCACCCAATTGGCGAAGGCGTGCATGGCAACGACGAAAACGACGATCGCGATGATCGCGTTGCGCCGCCGCCGACCGCCCGCCGTCACCAGCGACGTCAGGTCGCGCCAGCCGAGCCGGAGCTCATGGCTGGCGAGCCAAGCCATCGTCGCGGGCTCGCTCACGCTGCCGCCGCCTCGCTCGCGACCAGCGCGAGGAAGGCGTCCTCCAGGCTGGCGACGGCCGCGCCGGCCTTTATCCGCAATTCATCGAGTGTGCCTTCGGCGATCAGCCGGCCGTTGGCGATGACGCCGATGCGGTCAGCCATGCGCTCGGCGACTTCGAGGATATGCGTCGTCATGATGACGGTGCCGCCGCGGGCAACGCGTTCGCGCAGCACATTCTTGACGAGCCGCGCCGCGCCGGCGTCGAGGCCGGTCAGCGGCTCGTCGAGGATGATAAGTTTGGGATCGTGCACCAGCGCGCCGGCCAGCGCCACCTTTTGCCGCATGCCCTTGGAGAAGCCTTCGCAGCGGGTATGCGCCTGATCCTCGAGGCCGAGCCAGCCGATGAGGTCGCGCGCCCTCGCCTGCGCGGTCGCGGCGTCGATGCGCCACAGCCCGGCGACGAATTCGAGATATTCGTACGGCGTCAGTTTGTCGTAAACCATCGGCTCGTCGGACAGCCAGGCGGTGACCTGTTTGGCATCTTCCGGACGCGCCAATGCGTCGATGCCCTCGATCGCGATCGTGCCGGCATCGGGGCCGAGCAGACCGGCCACCATCCGCAAGGTCGTGGTCTTGCCGGCGCCGTTCGGCCCGAGCAGGCAATAGAACTCGCCGCCATAGATGGTGAGATCGAGGCCATCGACTGCCGGCCGTTCGAAATCCTTGCGCAGCCCGCGCGTGGCGAGCGAGACCGGCCGAGACTTGTGCATGAGGTCCGCCAATTCCGGAGACAATTCGACTCCCATTTTAGGCACGAACGGTTGCGGCGGCGTAAAGTGCGGCCGGGTGAATGCACCGTCAAGGTTGAGGAGCCGTTAGTCATTCCGCCTGCGGTGCACCGCCGTCGCACGCCGTTGCGCCGCAGCGCTCGGCTTCCCGCGCTTTCGCTTGCGCCGCAGGCTCAGACGTATAAACTTTTCATAACAATTGACATACAGGAGGGGTGCGATGGCGGGGGGAAGCCAGGCATTTGCGACCGGCGTGGCGGCCGTTGTCGGCACGATTGTCGCGGTGGCGGCCGTGGGATTTGTCATCTGGAACGCTACCGCTGAGCAACGCACACAGTACCTCTCCCAAATCGAGGCGCTCAACGCCAAGATTGGCAAGACCGAAAGCGCGGTCGCTTCACTGCAGAACGCCGTCGCCGCGCAGAAGCCGCCCTCCTTCGACGGCATCAAGGCATCACTCGCCGATCTGAACGGCAAGATCGAGAAAACCGGCGCAGCGCTCGCCGACCTCAAGACGATGGCGCCTTCCAGCAATGCCACGACCGACAGGACGCTCGGCGAACTCAAGAGCGCGCTCGCCGCGCAACAGCAGACGCTGACGCAGATCTCGGCATCGCTCGGCGCGCTCAAGGCCGACGCGGACAAGCAGAAGGCAGCGGCCGCCACCTCGAGCACGGCGGGCATGTCGGTCGCCAAGAACGAAGCCAAGGCGCCGACCGAACACGATCTCGTCGTCGTCTACATGCCACGCGGCGCCGAGACCGCCGCCCCGGACGCCGCCGCCGCACCCCTGAGCGTGCGTTTCGACAAGATCGGCAGCACCAACCCCGGCGCGCAGACACCAAGACTCGCCGCCGACATCAAGAAGATCGTCGCCGGCCGCAAGGGCTGCGTCGTTTCGGTATCTGGCTTCGCCGACACGCTCGGTGGCGACAAAGTCAACCTCGCGGTTTCGCGCCAGCGCGCCGATGCGGTGGCGGGCGGCCTGCGCAGCGCGCTGGCCGGGCAAGACATCGAGGTCAAGGAAGTCGCCTGGGGCGAACGGCACCTGGCGGTGTGGACGCCGGACAACAAAAGCGAACGCGCCAACCGCCGCGTCGACATCAGCGTCGACTGCAAGAGCTGAGCGGCACGAAAGCCTCTAGCTCTTCGTCGCGCCGAGCTTGCCGGCGGTGTGCAGGATGTAGGACAGCACCTCGGCGACGGCGCGATAGAGCTTCTCCGGAATTTCCTGATCGAGCGGCAGCTTCGACAGCGCCGCCGCGAGCTGCGGGTTTTCCACCAGGGGCACGCCGTGATGCCGTGCGATCTCGGTCAAGCGCTCGGCCACCTCGCCCTGTCCGATCGCGGTGACGCGCGGCGCCGCGACCTTGTCGTATTCGAGCGCGACGGCAAGCGGCGGTTTGTGCGGGCTGTCGTCGCTCATGACGCGCGGTTCACGAACTGGCCCTGCGGCGCCGAGGCCTTCGGCGCCTCGTGACTGAGGCAATGCAGATCACCGGGTTGCAGATTGGCCTGAGTGAGCGCGATCTGCAGCCGCGCGATCTGCTGCTGCAGCGCCGCGGCGCTGGCCGGCCGATCGGCGACCATGGTGACGCTGGTCCGGTCGCCGATCTGCGACACCCGCGCACGCACCGCGCCCAGCGGCTCGACATCGACGGCAAAGCGCACGCTCCACACCGGCGCCGGCTGATTACGGTCGCGCGGCGCCTCGCGCTCGATCTGCAATTGCATGACAGCGGTGCCGGTCGGCGTCGCCAACGGGATGTCGAACACCAGACGCTGCGTGTGATCGTCCGGCGGGTGCGACGGTTGCTGTGATGCCGGCAGCGAGGCGATCTGCAGCATGACGTGGCGCGCGATCGCCGCGTCGGTCTGCGACAGCACCTTGAGGGCTGCCTGCCGCAAGCCGGTATCGACGATCGAGGCCGGCACCGGCGGCTGCGCCACCGGCAGCGAGCCGCGGAACGGCGGCAACGGCGGCGGCAGGTGCAGATCCGCCGGCGCATTATCGATGCCGAGATAATTCTGCAGCGCGCCGCGCAATGCCTGCAGCGCGGATTTGATGTTGTCGCTCGCTGTCGTGGGCAGCTTGCCACTGGCGAGCATCGCCTCAAGGAACATGCCGGAACGCGCAATGGCCTGCTGCAGACTCGGGCCATTCACCACATCGCCCGGCAGTCTGAGATTCAAGAGCGCCTGTCCGGCATCACGGACGGCTTGCGGCAGGTCCGGCTGGGCCAGCAGGACTTCGAGATCGGCAAATAAGGGCGCCAAACCGTTCTGCCGCGGCGCCGCCGTGGCCAGCGCCTCGGTCAAAGCCGCAATCAGCGGATCGACAATGGCGGCTTCGACCGCGGCCGCCGTCGTGGCTGTGGCCGCGCCGGCTGCGCCACCGCCGCCATTGGCGGCAACAGCCATCGGTTCCGGGCGCGTGCCGGTCGCGGCATAGGACAGGCCGGGCTGCACGGGCACAACGGACATCCAGGGGCCCCTGATTCGGCAATTATTAAGTGTAGCCGAATTCACAGGCCGGCGCGCGGCTTCCCTACCTTGCCGGACTAGGAGCGCGCGTTACGGCGGCCCTCGCCCGGGCCCCATTGCCAGAAGTCCTGGCCTTCCTGGCGCATGAACTTGGCGAGCACCATCATGTGCACTTCGGACGCGCCATCGACCAGCTTGGCCGAGCGGGCGTAGCGATAGAGCCATTCGACGATGGTGTCCTTGGAGAAGCCCCGCGCGCCCTGCAACTGGATGGCAACGTCGGCGGCCTGATGCAGCGCATTGGCGACGTGCACCTTGGCCATCGACACTTCCTTGCGGGCGCGGCCGCCCTGATCGAGCATCCACGCGGCATGCATGGTCAGCAGCCGCGCGATCTGGATCTGCTGCGCGACTTCGCCGAGCTTGATCTGCACGCTCTCGCGATCGGCGAGCTTGATGCCGAAGCCCTCGCGGCGCGCCACGTATTCCTGCGCGATCTCGACGCAGCGCTTGGCGAACCCGGTCCAGCGCATGCAGTGCGTCAGCCGCGCCGGTCCGAGCCGCACCTGCATCAGGCGCAAGCCCTCGCCTTCGCCGAGCAGGATATTTTCTTCCGGGATTTCCAGGCCGTCGAATTCGAGTTCGCAATGGCCGCCATGTTCTTCCGGCCCCATGATCTCGATGCGGCGAACGATGCGCCAGCCCGGCTGATCCTTGTGAAACAGGAACGCCGTGAGGCCTTTGCGCGCGTCGTCCGAGGTGCGCGCCATCAGGATGAAATGCGACGCGCCGTCGGCGCCGGTGATGAACCACTTGCGGCCGTGAACGACATATTTGCCGCCCTTCTTTTCAGCGCGCGTGCGGATCATGGTCGGATCGGAACCGCCGCCCGGCGCCGGCTCGGTCATGGCGAAAGCCGAGCGCACCTTGCCGGCGACGATCGGCGCCAGCCACTTGTCCTTCTGCTCTTTCGTGCCGACAAGACGCAGCATGTTCATGTTGCCGTCGTCCGGCGCCATGCAGTTGATGGCGAGCGGTCCGAAGATCGAGCGCGCCGCTTCCTCGTAGATCGCCGCCCAGGCGACCATCGGCAACTCCATGCCGCCATATTCCTTTGGCGACTGCGGCGCCCATAGCCCGAGCGCACGCGCCTTCTCGCGCACCGGCTCGAGCCGCGCGTGCGGGATGTTCTCGTATTCGGAGAAGTTCGCCGGATCCTTCTCCAGCGGCAGGACATGCTCATCGATGAACTTGCGCACTTTCAGGCGCAATTCCTCGTGTTCGGGAGAGAGATTGAAGTCCATGGCTCTGCCTCTTCATCCCTCCCCGACTTCGGGGAGGGTGGCTCCGAACGAAGTGAGGAGCCGGGTGGGGTTCTAGCACTTGATGGGGAAGACCCCACCCGACCGGCTTCGCCGGTCACCCTCCCCGCAAGCGGGGAGGGACAAGAAAGTCAGCCCTTGATCTGGATGACCTGCCCGCCGTCGGCGACGATGGTGGCGCCGGTGATATAGGCGCCGGCGTTGGAGGCGAGCAGCAGCAGCGCGCCGTCGAGATCGCCCTTATTGCCGAAGCGACCCATCGGAATCTCGCGCTTGATGGCGGCGCCCTTGTCACTCAGCAAATAGTCGTCGTTCATTTCGGTGACGAACCAGCCCGGCGCGATGGCATTGACGCGGATGCCCTTGAACGACAGCTCAACGGCCAGCGCCTTGGTGAGTTGCACGACGCCGGCCTTGGCCGTGGCATAGGACGCGCCGCCCTTCGCCACCATCAGCCCGAGCACCGAGGCGATGTTGACGATCGAACCCTGTTTATTGGCGGCGAGCATGCGCCGCGCCGCTTCCTGCGCCCAGTAGAACACCGCGTCGAGATTGGTCGCCATCATGCGGCGCCAATCCTCCGGCGTGAACTCGACGGCCCGGCCGCCATGAGCGATGCCGGCATTGTTGACCAGAATGGTGACGGTACCGAGTGCTTTTTCCGCACTGTCGAAGGCCGCGATCATCGCATCGCGGTCGGTGACGTCGGCTTCGATGGCGACAACCTTGGCGCCCGACTTTTGCAGTTCGGCCTTGAAGGCCTCCAGCCGCTCGGCGCGGCGCGCCACCAGCGCCACCGCGGCGCCATTGTCGGCCAGCGCCCGGGCGAACTGCTGACCGAGGCCGGACGACGCGCCGGTCACCAGCGCGACCCGGCCGGCCAGGTTGAACATGTCGGCGGCTTTCATCGGCGTCTTCCCTCTTTGTTACCGCCCATAAAACGCGTGCGGCAGCGCGGTGGCAAGCCCCGGCCAGAACCACAGCACGATCAGCGCGAACAGCTGGATGAGTACGAACGGGATGACGCCGACATAGATGTGCCGCGTCGTGATCTCCGGCGGCGCGACGCCGCGCAGGTAGAACAACGTGGGCCCAAGCGGCGGGTGCATGTAGGAGGTCTGCAAATTGACCGCCATCATGATGCCGAGCCAGACCGGATCGATGCCGGGCAGCTTGAGCAGCGCCGGCGCGACGATCGGCACCACGACAAAGACGATCTCGAAGGCGTCCATGACGAAGCCGAGCAGGAAGATCGCCAGCATCACCACCAGCACCGCGCCGGCAACGCCGCCCGGCAGATGCGTGAGCGCGCGCGACACCAGATCGTCGCCGCCGAGCGCACGAAACACCAGGCTGAACATCGTAGCGCCGATCAGGATGAGGAAGATCATCGCCGTGATCTGCGTTGTCTTTTCCGCCACCGGCCGCAGCAATGCGCCGATCGGCGCGCGCCGCCACGCCAGCAGGATGGCGCCGACCGCGCCGACCGACGCGGCCTCCGTCGGCGTCGCGACACCGAACAGGATCGAACCGAGCACGGCGACAATGAGCACGACCGGCGCCAGCAGCGCCTCGATCAGGCCGCCGGATGATACCGGTGTGGCGGTGACCGCGGGTGCGCTGCGCGGCTTCAGCCAGGCGATCAGCGCGACATAAGCGAGATAGAGCGTCACCAGCAGCAGCCCGGGGCCGATGGCGCCGGCGAACAGGTCGCCGACCGACACGACATTCGGTGCGAACGAGCCACTCGACAATTGCGCCGCCTGATAGGCGATGTTGAGCTGATCGCCGAGCACCACCAGCACCGTCGACGGCGGCACGATCTGCGCCAAGGTCGCCGACGCCGCCACCGTGCCGGCGGCGAGCCGCGGATCGTAGCCATGGCGCAGCATCGCCGGCAGCATGATCAGGCCCATGGTCACCGCCGTGGCGCCGACAATGCCGGTCGAGGCTGCGAGCAGCGCGCCGACCAGCACGACGGCAAAACCGAGACCGCCGCGCAGCCGGCCGAACAGGCGGCCGACGCGCTCGAGCAGATCCTCGGCGATGCGCGATTGCTCCAGCATCACGCCCATGAACACGAACATCGGCAGCGCCAGCAGCACGTCATTGGTCATGACGCCATAGATGCGCTGCGGCAGCGCGCCGAGAATGGCGAAATTCATCAGGCCGAGCGCGTCGCCGAGAAAGGCGAAGCCGAGCGAGATGCCGGCGAGCGTCAGCGCCACCGGATAGCCGATCATCAGCGCGCCGATGGCGACAACCACCAACAGGATGGAAAATAGTTCAGGAAGCGACATTGTGCCTCCCGGCGCGAAGCACGGCCCAACTGCGGATCGCCTGGGCGATGCCCTGCAGCGCCATCAGCCCGGCGAAGACCGGCACCAAAGTCTTGAGCACGAAGACCAGCGGCAGGCCGCTGGTTTCCTGCGAGCGCTCAAGGATGGCCCAGGAGCGTGCGGCGAACGGCAGCGACAGATACAAGAGCAGCAGCGCGAACGGCATGAGCAGCAGCAGGCTGCCGATGAGGTCGATCCACGCGCGGCCGCGCGGCGACGCGCCGGCATAGAAGATGTCGACCCGGACGTGGCCGCCGCTTCCCAGCGTCCAGGCCGCGGCGAGCAGGAACAAGGCGGCATGGCCGTACATGACGGATTCATTGAGCCAGATCGAGCCGAAGCCGAACAGGTAACGGGCGACGACGAGAACGAATTGCAGCAGGACAATGGCGAGCACCAGCCATGCGACGGCACGGCCGATGCGGGCGGTCAGGCTATCGATTGCGTCGGCGATCCGGTCCATGATGCCATGATGACATAGCAGCCGGCTTCGCGCTAAACGAGGCCGGCAAGGAATGTGTTGAGTATGCCGACCACCGACGAAGATCTGTTGCGGCTCGCCTTCGACGTCGCCGACCGCGCCCTGGAGCGCGGCAATCACCCGTTCGGCGCCGTGCTGGCGGGACCCGACGGCGAGGTGCTGCTCGAAGCGGAAAACGGCTACCTGCCGGACGGCGACATGACCGCGCATGCCGAGCGGCTGCTCGCCACCGCCGCCTGCAAAGCGTTCGAGCCCGAGGAACTCGCCGAGTGCACCCTTTATTCCTCGGCCGAGCCCTGTGCCATGTGCGCCGGCGCCATCTACTGGGCCGGCATCGGCCGCATCGTCTACGGCCTGTCGGAAACGCGGCTCAAGGAGATCACCGGCGACCACCCGGAGAACCCGACTCTGTCGCTGCCCTGCCGCACCGTGTTCGCCGCCGGCCAGCGCCCCACCGAGGTGGTCGGCCCGCTGCTCGAGGACGAAGCGGCGGAATTGCATGAAGGGGTGTGGGATTGAAGCATTCGGTAGCACCACGATAGACTGCGCACCATGGCACACGACCACGATCATCATCACCACGACCACGATCATGACCATTCCGAACTGTCGGAGACGCAGTTGCGCGTGCGCGCGCTAGAAACGATCCTGACCGAGAAGGGTTACGTCGATCCCAAGGCACTCGACGCCATCGTCGAGATGTACGAGACCAAGATCGGCCCACGTAACGGCGCCGCCGTCATCGCCAAGGCTTGGACCGATCCGGCATTCAAGAAAGCGTTACTCGACGATGCGACCAAAGCCGTCAACACGCTCGGCCATGTCGCCCGCGTCGGCGATCACCTGATCGCGGTCGAGAACACGCCGCAGCGCCACAACATGGTCGTCTGCACGCTGTGCTCCTGCTATCCTTGGGAAGTGCTCGGCCTGCCGCCAGTCTGGTACAAGGCCGCGCCCTACCGCTCGCGCGCGGTGAAGGACCCCCGCGGCGTGCTCGCCGACTTCGGCGTCACGCTGCCGAAGGACATCGAGATCCGCGTCTGGGACTCGACCGCGGAGACGCGCTTCCTGGTGCTGCCGATGCGTCCCGCCGGTACCGATGGCTGGAGCGAAGACAAACTCGCCGAACTCGTCACCCGCGATTCCATGATCGGCACCGGCCTGCCGAAGAACCCGACGGAACTGAAATCATGAATGGCGTGCACGACAGGGATCTTTTGTCATGAACGGCGTTCATGACATGGGCGGGATGGACGGCTTCGGCAAGGTTGAGCCGGAGGCCAACGAACCGACCTTCCATCATGAATGGGAAGGCCGAGTCATGGCCATGGTGCGCGCGATGGGCGCCAATGGCGGCGTCAACATCGACTCGCAACGCTTTGCCCGCGAGTCGCTGCCGCCGGAAGTCTATCTGGCCAGCTCCTATTATCAGAAGTGGTTTCTCGCCATCGAGAACCAACTCGTCGAACGCCATATGATCGGCGCCGACGAGATCGCGGCCGGTCATTCGTTGCATCAGAGCCCGCCGCTGCAACGCGGACCGTTCACGCTCAATGACGTCAAGCGTTGCGAGGTGCGCGGCAGCTTCGGCCGCGAGCCGCAAGGTCCGGCGGCGTTCAAGCCGGGCGACAAGGTGCGGGCGAAGAATATCAACCCGGTGACGCACACGCGGCTGCCGCGCTACGTGCGCGGCCATGTTGGCGTCGTCGAGCGCATCAATGGCTGCCACGTCTTTCCGGACAGCAACGCCCACGGCAAGGGCGACAATCCGCAGTGGCTCTACACCGTGGTGTTCGACGCCCGCGATTTGTGGGGCGACGACGCCGACCCGACGTTGAAGGTGTCGATCGACGCCTTCGAGCCGTATCTGGAGAAGCTGTGATGGACAGCGCTGCTGCCTTGAAGGCCGCCCACGCCGTGCCGGGCGTGCCGCAGGACGATGACGGCCCGGTGTTCAAGGAGCCGTGGCAGGCGCAAGCCTTCGCCATCGCGCTGGCGCTGCACGAACGCGGCGTGTTCACGTGGAACGAATGGGCGGCGACACTTGGCGACGAGATCAAGCGCGCACAGGCGGCCGGCGATCCGGACACCGGCGAAACCTATTACATGCACTGGCTGGCAACCTTGGAGCGGCTGGTCGCGGAAAAAGGCGTCGCCTCGCGCGAGATGCTGACCGAGTATCGCGACGCCTGGGATCACGCCTGCGATCGCACGCCGCACGGCAAGCCGATCGAACTAACGCCCGCCGATTTCGCTCACTAACATGCGCACCAGTTCGGCCGCCGGCATTTCGCGAGCCCGCGTCACGCCGCGGCCGGCCCACAGCGAGATGTAATCTGGCAATCCTTTCTTGCCCGACTCGGTACGCATCGCGCGAGTGAGATCGTTCTGCTGACGGAACGGCAGCACCGGCACGCCGTCGCACTCGTCAATGAAGCGATTGCGCAGGCCGCGCGCGGCGCGGCCGGAATAGACGCGGGTGATCACGGTCGTGTCCTTGCGCGCGCGCAACGCATCGCGATACGGCACGGGAATGCCGCTCTCCGGACAGAGCAGAAACGCGGTGCCGAGCTGGGCCGCCTGGGCGCCGGCTTCAAGAGCGCGTTTGACATCGGCGCCGTCCATCAGGCCGCCGGAGGCGAACACCGGCAATCCAGTCGCCGCGACGACGCCGCGCACCAACTCGTAAGTCGGCACCATCGATTCTTCGGCGCTGCGCAGGAAGGTGCCGCGATGGGCGCCGGCCTCCTCACCCTGCGCCGCGATGGCATCGACACCGGCACTGGCAAGAACCTTGGCCTCCTCGACCGTCGTCGCCGTGCCGCACACCGGAATGCCGGCCTTCTGTAGGCGCGCGATTTGATCCGCGCCCGGCACGCCGAAGGTGAAGGAAAACAACGCCGGTTTTGCTTCAATGATGGCCTCGAGCTGCTCGTCGAACGGCGAGACGGGATTAGGCGGCAGTGTCGGCGGCGCGAGGCCGAGCCGCTCATGCGCCCTGCTCACCACCGCCATCATCGGCCCCGGCTCGACGACACGGTCGGGCTCGTAGCCGCCGGCGAACAGATTGAGCGCGATCGGCTTCGATGTGAGGCTGCGGATTTCATTGACCGTGTCGAGGATCTGTTGCGGCGCTAGATAGGCCGCGCCGAACGAGCCCAATCCACCGGCATTCGACACCGCGGCGACCAGCTTCGGCGAGCCAGCGCCGCCGGCCATCGGCCCGAGCACGATGGGATGGTCGACGCCCAGAGTGCGCAGAAAGTTGCCCGGCATGAAACGCTCCTCCGCCACCTCGATAACAGCAGAGCGCGGGCCCCGCCATTCTTGTCCGACGATGGTAGCCTCAAATTTGCGCGGAGGTCACACCCCGATCATGCGCTCGCTGACCATGTAGCCGGTGAGCAGCAGCACACCGAATACGACGATGAGCACGGCGGCGGCGGCCTCGAAGCCGCGCAGCAGCAACATGCCGCCGCCGGATTTCGACGCGGCTATCTTGCCGGCAATGCCGCGCGCCATCACCGCCAAGGTGGCGATGGTAGAGACGGTGATCGCGGTGCCGAGCCCCATGACAAAGGTCGAGGCGACGCCGACCCAGAACAGACCCTGCGCCAGCGCGAATACCAGAACGATAATCGCACCCGAACAGGGCCGCAGCCCGACCGAGAAGACGGCCGCGAGACCGCGGCGCAGCCAGTGCTTGCCGGTCAGTTCACTCGGCTCCGGCGCATGGGCGTGTCCCCAGGCATGGCCCTCATCGTGATCGTGGTCGTGATGATGGTGAGCATGACCGTGATGATGGTCATGCGCATGATGGTGATGATCATGGCCGTGGTCGTGGCCGTCATCGTGGGCGCAGGCTTCCGTATGCACGTGCTCATGGTGAGCATGATCGTGACCGCCGGAATGAGCATGTGCATGCGCGAGTTGCGGTTGCGGCTGCGGCATCAAGAGTTTCAAGAACGCCCGACCCTTGACCCAGGTGAGCCGCAAGCCGATCAGCACGATCAGCCCGTAGCTCACGGTCTCGACGATGCGCACGGTGTCGCCCATCGCCTTCGAGGTCGCATTGAGCAGCACCGCGGCGATGGCGACGATGACGATCGCGGTCAGCGCCTGCAGCACCGCCGAGACGAAGGCCAGAGCGATGCCGCGCTTCCAGGTTTCGTTGTTGGCGACGAGATAGGACGAGATCACCGCCTTGCCATGGCCGGGGCCGGCGGCGTGGAAAATGCCATAGGCGAACGAAATGCCCATCAGGCCGAGGGCCGCGGTGCCGTCGGCCTTGGTGGCGCGGATCGCGCCCGACAGCATGCGGTAGAAGATCGCCTGCTGCATGAGGATCCAGCCGGCAAAGCCCGAGACCTGCGGCGGCGCACCGCCCGCCGACATGCCGAATGGCGCGGCCGAGGCCGTATCGACGGCAAAGGCGATCAGCGCGACGGCGGCAATGAACAGAAGCGGCTGTGAGACGCGGCAGCGCGGCGGCAAGACTGGCATCGGTGAAATCCTTGGGATCGCCGCCCCGCGATGGTGAAAGGTCAAGGACAGTGAACGAGTATCTTATTGGCGAATTCGGCGCCGATCGCCATCGAGACGTTCGGCTGATCGGCCGGAATCATGCTCAGCGCCTTGCCTTCGGCGAAGGTCATCTCGCGCGGCAGCACGACATCCATCTTGCAGTGCGCCGGCGCGTCGACGAGATGCACCGGATCCTTCTTGGCGAATTCGAAATCGACGAAGATCGACGGATCGTAGACATCGACGCGCAATTCCTGCGCCTTGAGCGGATGCTCCAGCGGCAGCGTGAAATGCAACGTCAGGATGGCGTCCTTCCATTCGAGGTAATAACCGGGCGCCGGATCTTTCAGCTTCACCTTCTTGCCGTCGGCGGTGACGTAGGTGAAGTAATCGTAGTCCTTCAGCGACTCGACATTGACCTTGGCGAGCGGCGCGAGTTCCTCGCGGGTGAACTGGCCCTTGACCTTGCTCTCATAGCCCTGCGTGGCGAAGGCCGAGAACATGTCGTCGAAGGCCCAGGCGTGCCGGACGCCGGTCAGGGTGCCGTCCGGCGCATAGACCAGTTCGGTCTTCATCGTCACCCAGACATGCGGGTGCGCCGAGGCCGGCGCCGTGAGCGCCAGCGCCGCCGCCATTGCCACGATCGCTACATAAAGCCGAGACAGGGTCATCGTCGCCAAATCGGTTGGAAAGCCGCGCCACCATTAGCACAGTCTGCGGCGGAAACGGGGCGGCCGCGCGGAAAGGTTAGCGCGCGCCCTCAACTCGCGATTGGACAGGCCGTTGGGCAGGTCCCGCGCATTTCCAGCTCGATCTGCACCGTGGTGTGGCCGATACCGAAACGATGCTGGAGCTCGTCGGCGACGCGGTGCAGGAAGGCATCGCCGGGGTGGCCTTCCGGTGTGACCAGATGACAGGTCATCGCGGTTTCGGTCGTGCTCATGGCCCAGATGTGCAGGTCGTGCAGCCCTTTCACCTCGGGCAGGCTTTCGAGGTATCCGCGCACGGCGGTCGGATCGATCTCGCGCGGCGCGGCGTTGAGCGCCAGCCGAAGCGAATCGCGCAGCAGCCGCCAAGTGCCGATAAGGATGACGACGGAGATCAGCAGGCTGGCCGCCGGGTCGAGCCATTGCCAGCCGGTCAGCCAGATACCGAGGCCGGCGAGGATGACGGCGACTGAGACCGCGGCGTCCGCCATCATGTGCAGGAAGGCGCCGCGCATATTGAGGTCGGATTGGCTGCCGCGGCTGAGCAGCCAGGCGGAAGCGCCGTTGATGACAACGCCGATGGCCGCCACCAGCATCACCGTGCCGCTCGCCACCGGCTCCGGCGCGCTCAAGCGCGCGATCGCTTCCCAGGTGATGATGGCAATGGCCGCCACCAGCAGCAGCGCATTAGCGAGCGCGGCAAGAATTGAGGCCGCGCGCATCTGATAGGTGAAGCCATTGCTCGGCCGCCAGCCAGCGAAAGCGAAGGCGCCCCAGGCCAGCAGCAGGCCCATGACGTCGCTGAGGTTGTGGCCGGCGTCGGCGATCAGCGCCAGCGAATTGGCCCACAGGCCGAAGATGAATTGCGCGGCGACCAGCGCGACGTTGAGGCCGGTGGCAATGGCGAAGGTCCGGCCGAAACTCGTCGGCGCGTGCGAATGGCCGCCAAGGCCGTGGGCGTGGCCGTGGGAATGGTCGTGATCGTGGGAATGCGAGTGTCCGCCGTGCATGCGCCAGACATAGCGGACGGCGGAATGAATACTAGAACGTGATAGTAGAACGTCCGGCCGCCCTCATGGTGAGGAGGGCCGAAGGCCAATCTCGAACCATGAAGCGGCTCCATCCTTCGGGACGCATCGCTGCGCGATGCTCCTCAGGATGAGGACCGGTCACGCCCCGGCCGCGCCGCCGTCGGCGCGCGGGTCGTGGCCGCCTTCCAGCGTGCCATTCGGATGCAACAGCACCGCGCCGGCATGACCCATCGTGTCGGAATAATCGGCGTCGAGCACTTCGACGTCGTGACGCGCCGACATCAGGCGGTCGATGAGGTTTTCGTCGAAGCGCTTTTCCAAGCGCAGGTTCATATGCGACGAACCCCAGGTGCGCCCCAAGAGCCAACGCGGCGCGTCGAGCGCCTGCTCCAGCGGCTGCTTATAAGTAATGTGGCGGGTGAAGACCGCGCTCTGCGTCTGCGGCTGGCCCTCGCCGCCCATGGTGCCGTAGGCCATGACGCGACCATCCCTCAGGACGGCAAGCGCCGGATTGAGCGTGTGGAACGGACGCCGCCCCGGCGCCAGCGCGTTGAGCGCCTTGTCGTTGAGTGAGAAGCTGGCGCCGCGGTTCTGCATCAAGACGCCCGTCTTCGGCAGCACACAGCCGGAGCCGAACTCCCAATAGATCGACTGGATATAGGAGACGACGCGACCGGATGAATCTGCCGCGCCCATCCAGATGGTATCGCCGCGCACGCTAGGGTCGGGCCATGGCGCAGCCTTCTTCATGTCGATCTTCGCCGCTTCGGCGTCGAGGAAGGACGCGTCGAGAAAACGCGACAGCGGGCCGTCGACGCGATCGGGATCGGTGACGACGCGGTCGCGCACCAGGAAGGCGCGCTTGGTCGCTTCGATGAGACCGTGGATATGCGCGAAGCCCTCGCCCTCAGTGACGCGCAGCCGGTCGAACAGCGCGAGGATGATCAGCGAGGCCAACCCTTGCGTCGGCGGCGGCGCGTTATAGAGCGTGCCGGCACTGACATTGACGCTGAGCGGCTCGGCGACCCACGCCTCGTATGTCTCGAGATCCTCGCGCGTCACCGGCGAGCCGATGCGCTCCAGATCGGCGGCGATCTCGCGGCCGACATCGCCGCGATAGAAATCGGCCAGCCCGGCATGGGCGAGATGATCGAGCGTCGCCGCGAAAGCCGGCTGCTTGAGCGTTGCGCCCTCGTCCGGCACCTTGCCGTCGACCAAAAAGACGTCGCGAAAGCCCGGTACGCCCGCAAGCTCGGCGAGCTTGTCGCGCGAGAGCTGCGTCTGGCTGCGCGTCACGGTGTAGCCGTCGCGCGCATGCTTGATCGCCGGCGCCAGCAACAGATCGAGCGGCAGCTTGCCGCCGTGCTGCTTCGCAGCCTCCAGCGCCAGCCGCCAGCCGGCGACGGCGCCGGGCACGGTGAGCGCGGCGCGCGGCCCGCGCGTCGGCATCTCGTGATGACCGGCATCGCGGTAGAACCGAATGGTGGCTTTCGAGCCGGCGCGGCCGGCCCCCATCAGTGCGCGCACGCGGCCATGGGGTTCGCGGATCAGCCAGAAGCCGTCGCCGCCGATATGGTTCATGTGCGGATAGACGGCGGCGATCGACGCCGCCATGGCGATCATCGCCTCGATGGCATTGCCGCCTTCGGCGAGAATGGCGCGGCCGTCCTCGACGGCCTTGGCATGCGGCGCGGCAACGACGCCGCGTTTGTGGCCGGCGGTGTGGAGGTTCATGCCGCGTCCGCCAGCCCGCGCTTCTTCAATAGCGCATCGACCGACGGCAGCTTGCCGCGGAACGCCTTATAGGCCTCGGCCGGGTCGCGCAAATTGCCGGCGCTGTAGATGTAGTCGTGCAAGCGCTTGGCCGTCGCCGCGTCGAATGCGTTGCCGGTTTCCTCGAAGGCTTCGAAGGCGTCGGCATCGAGCACCTCGGACCACATATAAGAGTAATAGCCCGCGGCGTAGCCGTCGCCGGAGAACAGATGCTGGAAGTGCGGCAGGCGGTGCCGCATCACGATCTCGTCCGGCATGTGGATGGCGGCGAGCCGATCCTTTTCGAACTGCGTGACGTCGAGACGATCGGCGGCGCCGGCGGCATGAATGTCGAGGTCGACCAGCGCGCAGGACGTATATTCGATCGTGGCGAAGCCCTGATTGAAGGTGCGCGTCGCCAGCACCTTGTCGAGCAGTGCCTTCGGCATCGGCGCCCCCGTTTTGGCGTGGCGCGCATATTTTTCCAGGATCGCCGGCACTTCCAGCCAATGCTCGTAAAGCTGCGACGGCAATTCGACGAAGTCGCGCGCCACCGCCGTGCCGGACAAGGTCGGATAGGTGACGTTCGACAGCAGGCCGTGCAGGCCGTGCCCGAATTCGTGGAACAGAGTGCGGGCGTCGTCGAACGACAACAGCGCCGGTTCGCCGGCCGCGGGCTTCGAAAAATTGCAGACATTGAGAATGACGGGCCGCGTATCGCCGGTCAGCTTCTGCTGATCGCGCAGTGACGTCATCCAGGCGCCGGAATGTTTCGAGGCGCGCGCGAAGTAGTCGCCGATGAACAGGCCGACATGATTGCCAGCCGCGTCGGTGACATCCCAGGCGCGGGCATCGGGATGATAGAGCGGCACGGTCACGGGCTTGAACGACAGGCCGAACAGGCGCTGCGCGGTGTCGAACGAGGCCTCGATGATCTTGTCGAGCTGGAAATACGGCTTTATCTCGGACTCGTCGAGATCGTACTTCGCCTTGCGCAGCTTCTCGGCGTAATAGCGCCAGTCCCACGGCGCGAGTTTGAAATTGCCGCCCTCTTCCGCGATCATCGCCTGCAAGGCGTCGCGCTCACGGCCGGCCTTGGCGCGGGCCCTACCCCACACCTCGTTGAGCAGCTTGCGCGCCTCGTCCGGCGTCTTCGCCATGGTGTCGTCGAGCCGGTAGTCGGCGAACGATGAGAAGCCGAGCAGACGCGCGCGCTCATCGCGCAGCTTGACCATCTCGGCGATCACGGCGCGGTTGTCGGTCGCGCCGCCATTCTCGCCGCGCTTGATCCAGGCGGCGAATACCTTCTCGCGCAGGTCTCTTCGCGAGGAGAACTGGAGAAAGCCCTCGCAGGACGAGCGCGCCAGCGTGATGGCATATTTGCCGGGATGGCCGCGGTCCGCGGCGGCGGCGCGCGCCGCGTCGCGGGCGAAATCCGGCAAGCCGGCAAGATCGCCCTCCTCCAGGATCAGCGCCCAGGATTTCTCATCGGCGAGCACGTTCTGGCCGAACTGAGTGCCGAGTGAGGCGAGACGTTCATTGATGGCAGCGAGCCGATCCTGCTTCGCCTTGTCGAGCGCGCCGCCGGCGCGGACGAAACGCAGATGATAGCGCTCGAGCAGCCGCGCCTGTTCGGCGTTGAGCCCGAGCGTGGCGCGCCGGGCATAGAGGTCGGCGATGCGGGCATAGAGCTGGCCGTTGAGGTAGAGCGCGTTGGAGTGGCGCGCGAGCAGCGGCGAGATGTCGCGCTCGATCGCCTCGATCGCGTCGCCGGTGTCAGCGCCAGCCTTGATGAAGAAGATATTGGCGACTTTGTCGAGGTCGCGGCCGCTCTTCTCCAGCGCTTCGATGGTGTTGGCGAAGGTCGGCGGCGCGGGATCGGCGGCGATGGCGTCGATCTCGGCGCGGTGGCGTTCGAGCGCGACGTCGAAAGCCGGACGGAAGTGTTCGGGCTTGAGGTCGGCAAAGGACGGCAGACCGAAGGGTTGGGTCCAGTCGGACAACAGCGGATTGGCGGTAGCGGTCATGAGGATGTCATTCCAGGCGGCGGGCAAGGGCGTTCCCACCATCTAAGGCCGCCGCGCCGCCAACGCAAAGCGCGCACGCAAAAAGACCCCGACCGGGGTCGAGGTCTTTTCGGGCCGCCACGGCATCCTGCCAATCCGCTCGGCCTTCACTGCCCGGGGGGAATAGGCAGCGACTTTCCGGTCTCAGGCGGTCGTTACGCCGCCCAATTACGCGGCTTTGGCGTTGATGCCGCGTTCGGCGAGACCCGAGAGCTTGGCGTCGGCCGCCTTCTCTTCCTTGAGGGTCTGTTCGAGCAAACTGGCGACGTCGGCGCGGCCGAGCTGCTTGGCCCAGGCGATCAGCGTGCCGTAGCGGGTCATCTCGTAGTGCTCGACGGCCTGGCCGGCGGCGATCAACGCGGCATCCAGCACCCTCTTGTCGGCAACCTCACCGGCGATCTCGTTGGTCTCGTCGATGATGCCGTCGATGGCCGGGCAATCCACGCCCTCCGGCTTGAGACCCTGCAGCTTGAACACCTGGTCGAGGCGCGCGACGTGATTTTTGGTTTCGGAGAGATGGCTGGTGAGGCCCTGCTTGAGGCCTTTATCGCTCGCCTTCTCGATCATCTCGGGCAACGCTTTGAGGATCTGGTTCTCGGCGTAGTAGATGTCTTTCAACGTATGAACGAACAGATCGTCCATGGTCTTGATGTCGCTGCTGAACAAACCCATTGGAAGTCTCCGTGTCGGGCGCATGTTTCTGGGAGCCGGCGCATCCGGTTGTTCAGTCAATGCACGACACGCGAGGGCGTTCCTGTTCCAATTGCAACGATTGCGCGCGACATGGCGGCACGCGTGCGGAACTCAGCCGCGCAGCGCCCGCAGCGCGTTGAAGATCACCGCGACGTCGATGACCTCCTGCAGCAGCGCGCCTTCGACCGGCACCAGGTAACCGGCCGCCGCGGCGAGCATCGCCACGATCGACAAGCCCATGCCGGCGACGACGCTTTGCACGGCGATGGCGCGCGAGCGCCGGGCGATGGCGATCGCCGGGAGAATACGGTCGAGATGATCGACCAGCAGCACCACGTCGGCCGCTTCCGCCGACGCAGCCGCGCCCTTGGCGCCCATGGCGACGCCGACATCGGCGGCGGCGAGCGCCGGGGCGTCGTTGATGCCGTCGCCGACCATCATCACCGGGCCGTATTTGCGTTCGGCCAGCACCACCAGGATCTTCTGATCGGGGGTCAGTTCCGAGCGCACCGAATTCAGCGACAGCCCGGCGGTAATGAAGCGGGCGACGTCGCGGCGATCGCCGGTCGCCAGGACGATGCGCTCGATGCCGAGCCCGCGCAGGTTCGTCAGCAATTGTTCGGTTCCGGCCCTGAGTTCATCGGAAAGCACGAGAACCCCGGCAAGCTGACCGTCAATCGCGACCGCCACGGCAAGTGCACCGGGCTTCCGATCGCCGCCCAGAAGTGTCATGCCGGCATCGCCGACCTTGCTGGCGACGAAATGCAGGCCGCCGACGATGACGGCATGCCCCTCGACGCGGCCGACGAGGCCTTCGCCCGGCGTCTCCGCCACCTCCGTCGGCAGGGCCAGGCCGAGATTGCGGGCGCGCGCCTCGCTGACCAGGGTCTGGCCAATGATGTGCTTGGAGGCCTGGTCGAGCGACGCGGCGAGCCGCAGCAACTCGTCGTCGTCGATCGAATCGGCCGTGCGCGTCTCCACAATGCGCGCCTGCCCGACGGTAAGCGTGCCGGTCTTGTCGATCACCAGCGCCCTCACGCGCGCCAGCGTTTCGATCACCTTGCCGCCTTTGATCAGGATGCCCTGTTTGGCGGCGCGTGACAGGCCAGAGACGATCGCCACCGGCACCGCCAGAATCAACGGGCACGGCGTCGCCACCACCAATACCGCCACCGCACGGATGACGTCGCCGCTCAGCCACCACGCGGCGCCGGCCAGCACCACCGTCACCCCAAGGAAGACAAGGGCATAGCGGTCGGCGAGACGCGCCATCGGCGCCCGCGAGGCCTGCGCCGCCTCCACCAGACGGACCACACCGGCATACGTGCTCTCCTCCGCCCGGTGCACGGCGACCAGGTCGAACGCGTCGCCGGCATTGGTGCCGCCGCTGAGGACCGCCTCGCCGACGGCTCGCTTCACCGGCAGCGATTCCCCGGTGAGGGCCGACTGGTCCAGGACCGCCACGCCTTCGGCGACCCGGCCGTCGACCGGAATCACGTCGCCACGCCGGATCAACAGCCGGTCGCCCGGCAGGATGAGTTCGAGCGGCACCTCCTCGAGGCGGCCGTCGCGATGGCGCATCGCCGACCGCGGCACCCGCGACAGCAGCGTCGTCATGTCGCGGCGCGCCCGCCGCTCGGCGAAGCCCTCGAGCAACTGGCCGCCGGCATACATCAGCGCCACGATCGCAGCCGCCAAGGCTTCGCCGACCAGGAGCGCGGCGCTCATCGACAGGGCCGCCACGATGTCGAGACCCACCTCGCCTTGCCGCAGCGTCACCACAATCTCGGCCAGCAGCGTTACTAGCACCGGCACGGTGACCGCGGCCCAGATCGTCTGCGCGGCGCCCGCATGGCCGCCCAGCCGGGCGACGAAGCCGGCCGCCAGCCCGGCCACGACGAGAAGCGCAAGCCACAGGCGGACACGCTGCAAGACGGTCAAAAGCGACATGTTTTCAACGTGTCAAAGATGGCGAGCGCCCGCCATGAGCAAGATCAAAGCGGGCTCCGAACGGCGCCTTCCGGGCTTGATCCTGCCATCTATTTCGTAGACATTGCGCCCGCTCGAAGGAGAGATCCATGCCTCAAGGTCGCCGTATCGTCTGGCTCAACGTCACCACCGTGATCTCGGCGGCGATCCTGATCGGCGCCGAAGTGTTCGGCGCGGCCTTCGCAGGCTCCTGGGCGCTCGCCACCCTGTTCGAGCTCGGCTCCACCGGCCAGCGCATCCTTGATGTCTGCTTCGTGCTCCTCGGCCTGCTGGTGATGGCGCAGTTCGTGCGCAACGCGCACCGCATCGAGCCATTCACGGCGCGCGGCTGAACGCTCACGACACCGGCGAAGCAGCGAAGCACCGGCGCTTCATCCAAAAGTTAAGGATGATTTGACCCGCGCAGTAGAAATTCTCTTGCAAGCTGCGCGAAAGGTGTTATTTCCACTCTTGCCCAATTTCGCACGTGCCTGTGGTCGTGTGTCAATCGGTAGGTAGCCGGACAAGAGGCCGGCCAGCCGCCTGAGGCGAGCGAGCTCCTTCCCACGGGAAGAGTAAGTAACCTCAAGTCTTCTGATTGGCAGCCGGAGGCGAAACCGGCGCACTCTGCTCTCCGCAGGGGACGCGACTTAAAGCAACGACGGAGCGGGCTTCTTTGGTCTCTGCTGGCCTTCCACCGCCAGCGACGGGTTACCGACGAGGCTTGTCCATCTTTGCCAACAGTGCGGCGGGGATCCCCCTCCAATCTCAAGGCAGCACCTAGCGGTTAAGAGCCTGCGGCACGGCTGCGTCCCCAAAGCGCACCGGCCCTAAGGCTCCCAAACGCATCATCCGGGCGACGCGAGTCGCCCCCTTGAGCTGGGAGTTTGCGCCAATGACCGAGCGCATCCGTGAGTTTCTGCGCGACCGCCGCGAGCGCGGCATCGACGAGGGCCCTGTCCTGGTCGTCGACCTCGACGTGGTCAAGGACAACTACACCGCCTTCGCCAAGGCGCTGCCGGACACGCGCGTGTTCTACGCCGTGAAGGCGAACCCGGCGCCGGAAGTCCTGGCGCTGCTGGCCAAGCTTGGCTCGTGCTTCGACACCGCCTCGGTCCAGGAGATCGAGATGGCGCTCGCGGCCGGCGCCACGCCGGATCGCATCTCGTTCGGCAACACGATCAAGAAGGAACGCGATGTCGCTCGCGCCTACGCGCTCGGCATCCGCCTCTTCGCGGTCGACTGCCAGGCCGAGGTCGACAAGGTGGCCCGCGCCGCTCCCGGCTCGAAGGTCTTCTGCCGCATCCTGTCGGATTGCGCCGGCGCCGAATGGCCGCTGTCGCGCAAGTTCGGCTGCGAGCCCGGCATGGCCGTCGACGTCCTGGAGCACGCGCTGCGTCAGGGTCTCGAACCCTACGGCGTCTCGTTCCATGTCGGTTCGCAGCAGCGCAACCAGCATGCCTGGGACCGTGCGCTCGCCTCGGCGGCGTCGGTGTTCAAGGAATGCGGCGAGCGCGGCATCAACCTGTCGATGGTCAACCTGGGCGGCGGCTTCCCGACCAAGTACCTGAAGAACGTTCCGTCGGTGAAGACCTACGGCAACGCCATCTTCAAGGCGCTGCGCAAGCACTTCGGCAACCGCATCCCGGAAACGATCATCGAGCCGGGCCGCGGCATGGTCGGCAATGCCGGCATGATCGAGACCGAAGTGGTCCTCGTCTCGAAGAAGAGCGAGGAAGACGACGTGCGCTGGGTCTACCTGGACATCGGCAAGTTCGGCGGTCTCGCCGAGACGATGGACGAGTCGATCCGCTACGCGATCAAGACGCCGCGTGACGGCGACGTGATGGCGCCGTGCGTGCTCGCCGGTCCGACCTGCGACTCGGCCGACGTGCTGTACGAAAAGCAGCCCTACCCGCTCCCGGTCAGCCTGGAGATCGGTGACAAGCTGCTGATCGAAGGCACCGGCGCCTACACGTCGACCTACTCGGCGGTGGCGTTCAACGGCCTGCCGCCGTTGAAGACGATCCACATCTGACGGTTCATCCCGTTTGATTGTTAAGGGAGGCGGTTCTCCGCCTCCCCCTTTCCCAAACACTCGTCGTTTGATCCGTCACCCTGAGGTGCGCGCTTGCGCGCCTCGAAGGGCGACGGCCCGGGCCGCTCATCCTTCGAGGCTCGCGTGCTGCGCACGCTCGCACCTCAGGATGACGGACCGAGAAAGGAGCTCGCTGCCATGATCCAGATCCGCCACGAACGCCTCGCCGACCTCGACGCGCGCGAAGCGCTGCTCGATGCCGCCTTCGGCGACAGCCGTTATCGCAAGTCGTCCGAGCGCCTGCGCGAAGACCGTCTGCCGGCAGAGGGGCTGTCATTCATCGCCGCGGAAGGCCGCCGCGTCATCGGAACCGCGCGGCTGTGGAACATCGCGGTCGGCAATGGCCGCGACGCGCTGCTGCTCGGCCCGGTCGCGATCGCCGAAGACTGCCGCTCCAAGGGCCTCGGCGGTGCCATGGTGCGCCGCGCGATCCAGGCGGCGCGCAAGCTCGGCCATGGCGCCATCGTGCTGGTCGGCGATCCCGAATACTACGAGCGCTTCGGCTTCTCGGCTGAGAAGACCGGCGCGCTGTGGATGCCGGGACCGTTCGAACGGCGCCGTCTGCTTGGCCGCGAACTCGTCGCCGGCGCGCTCGACGGCGCCCGCGGCATGATCGCGCCGACCGGGCGGCCGGCTTCGACCCCGGACCTCCACGAACTCGTGGCGCAGGATGCCCGCGCCAATGGCCCGAAGGTTTTGGGTCTTCGTGGTGCCGGCCGCCGCCGCGCCGCATAAGCGCTTTAAAAAACGGCCGTAAAAACGGCATAGACTCGACCGCGCCGCGTGGCTAATCACGCGGCGCGACTTCTTTTCGCCGTGCCCGGCGACATTTCACCTGGATAGACGACTGGAGGACCCTGCCGATGGCTGATTGGCCCATCTATGCCACCATTACCGGACCGATTGTCATGGTCGGCTTCGGCTCGATCGGCAAAGGCACGCTGCCGATGATCGAGCGCCACTTCAAATACGACAAGTCGCGCATGGTGGTACTCGATCCCAAGGACGAGGGCCGCAAGGCGCTGTGCGACAAGCACGGCGTGCGCTTCATCCAGCAGGGTCTGACGCGCGACAATTACCGCGACGTGCTGCGGCCGCTGCTCACCGCCGGCGGCGGCCAGGGCTTCTGCGTCAACCTGTCGGTCGACACCGGCTCGGTCGACATCATGGAATTCTGCAACGAGATCGGCGCGCTCTATATCGACACCGTCAATGAGCCATGGCTCGGCTTCTACTTCGACAAGTCGAAGGGCGCCGAGGCGCGCTCCAACTACGCGCTGCGCGAGACCACGCTCGCCGCCAAGAAGGCGCGCAAGCCCGGCTCGACCACGGCCGTGTCGTGCTGCGGCGCCAACCCCGGCATGGTCTCCTTCATGGCCAAGCAGGCGCTGCTCAACGTCGCCGCCGATCTCAAGCTCAACGTGCCGGAGCCGAAGACCAAGGCCGAATGGGCCGACCTGATGCGCCAGGCCGGCGTTAAGGGCATTCATATCGCCGAGCGCGACACGCAGCGCTGCAAGACGCCGAAGGAAGCCGAGGTGTTCGTCAACACCTGGTCGGTCGAGGGCTTCCTGTCGGAAGGCATGCAGCCGGCCGAGCTCGGCTGGGGCACGCATGAGACGTGGATGCCCGAGAACGCGCATACCCACGAGACCGGCTGTGGCGCGGCGATTTACCTGATGCAGCCCGGCGCCAACACGCGCGTGCGCACCTGGTGCCCGACGCGCGGCGCGCAATACGGCTTCCTGGTGACGCACAACGAGTCGATCTCGATCTCGGACTATTTCACCGTGCGCGATTCCTCGGGCAAGGCGGTGTACCGGCCGACCTGCCATTACGCCTATCACCCGGCGGACGACGCAGTGTTGTCGCTGCACGAACTGTTCGGCTCCGGCAAGATGCAGGAGAAGCATCACATCCTCGAAGAGGACGAGATCGTCGACGGCATCGACGAACTCGGTGTGCTGCTCTACGGCCACGGCAAGAACGCCTACTGGTTCGGCTCGCAGCTCTCCATCGAGGAAACGCGCGAACTGGCGCCGTATCAGAACGCCACGGCGCTGCAAGTCACATCGGCGGTGATCGGCGGGATGGTCTGGGCGCTGGAGCACCCGAACGAGGGCATCGTCGAAGCCGACGAGATGGATTTCCACCGTCTGCTGGAAATTCAACTGCCGTATCTCGGTCCGGTGAAGGGCTATTACACCGACTGGACGCCGCTGACCGGCCGGCCCGGCCTGTTCCCGGAAGAGCTCGACACGTCCGATCCGTGGCAGTTCAAGAACGTGCTGGTGCGGTAGCGGCCTTGTCCCGGGCGCGGTGCAGCACGAAGTGTTGCACCGCTGAACCGGGACCTTCGCACATTCCGAGTTTGTAACGGCCCCGGATCTGCGAAGCAGCGCTACGTGCTGCATCGCGTCCGGGGCAAGTTTTACAACGTCAGCACTCTTGCATCGCCCTGCTCGGTGCCCATGGCGAGCACCTGGCCTTCGGCGCTCCAGGCCAGCGCGCTGACGTTCTGCCCATCGGCCTCGCGCGCCATGATGAGCGCGCCGTCCTCCAGCCGCACCAGCATCACCGTGCCGTCGGCAAATCCGGCGGCACAGACCGGCTGCTTGGGATGACAGGCGACGCGCGTGCAACGCGCCGGCGACGCCGCATACATCGTCGGCTGCTTGCCCATCGGACCGTCCTTGCCGTCGAACGGCCACAGGATCAGTTGCTCCGAGCCAGAGGTCGCGAGCAGACCACCGTCATGCGACCACGACAGCGAGCGCACGCGCGCCGAATAGCCGGACATGCGCATGTGCTTGGCGTCGGCGAGACGCCAGCCGTGCAAGGTCGGCTCCTGCATCATGGTGACGAGGAAGCGGCCGTCCGGGCTCGGCGTGACGCCGAGATGCGAGCCCTTCCATTCCAGCGTTTCGGGCTTGGCGCCGGACGCATTGGGAAACCAGAGCGTGACGCCATTGTAATGCGCGACGGCGACGCGGAACCCTTTCGGGAAGAACGCCAGCCCGCCGACGGTGGACGCCGCCTGGTGTTCGCGCACCTCGCCTTTGCCGGTACGGACGCGCGCGATCTTGCCGGTGGACCACGCCACCGCGCCGTCGGGCCCGAGCGCGACCTGATCGATCCAGCGCTTGCGCTCGTCGGTGGCCAGCACCTCGGTGTTGCCGTCGCGGTCGGTGGCGACCAGTTTGCCATCGTCGCCGCCGGTGACGATGCGCTGTTGGTCGGCGGCGCTGACGAGAATGCCGCCGTCATGCGCGGCGACCCGGGTGCGCTTCTCCGCCGGCGCGAACAGCAGCGCCTCCTCGCCGAGCACGAAGACCGGCGTCTGGCGCAGGAAGTGCACGGCGACGATCGTCGAGCCATCGGCTTCGTCGACAATGCGCGCGCGTTCGGCGAGCGAGGGCAGTGTGGAATTGAGTTCGGTCATCGTCTTCTTTCTTCCCCTCTCCCCTTGTGGGAGAGGGTGCCGAGCGAATGCGATAGCACGAGCGAGGCGGGTGAGAGGTCAGAAAATCGGCGTGCGCCCCCTCACCCGGCTCGCGGTCGGCTTCGCCGCCGTGGGAGCCACCCTCTCCCACAAGGGGAGAGGGAAAGCGCGTTCGCGGCGAGGTTCAAGCCACGCAGCTCTCGAAGCCCTTGCGGATCTTTTCTTCCGGCAGGTGGCGGCCGATGAAGACGGCGCGGCTGACGCGCTCCTCGCCATCCTTCCATTTGCGCTGGTGATCGCCGTCCAGGATCATATGCACGCCCTGGAACACGAAGCGCTCGTCGTCATCCTTGAACGACAGGATGCCCTTGCAGCGCAGGATGTCCTTGCCCTCGGTCTGCACCAGTTCCTGGATCCACGGGAAGAACTTGTCGGGCGACAGCGGCTTATCGGAAGACACCGAAATGCTCTGCATCTCTTCGTCGTGATAGTGCTTCAGCCCGCCATGATGATGGTGACCGTGATCGTGGCCATGATCGTGATCGTGATGATGATCGTGGCCGTGATCATCGGCCTCGAGAAACGCCGGCTCGATCTCGAGAATACGGTCGAGATCGAAAGCGTTGCGGCCGAGCACATCCTTGATGTCGACGCGCGCCCGCTCGGTGCGGTGCAGCTTGGCGTAAGGATTGATGCCGCGAATGCGGGCCTCGACTTCTTCCAGTTCGGCGGGCGTGACGAGATCGGTCTTGTTGAGCACGATGACGTCGGCGAAGGCGATCTGGTTCTTGGCTTCTGGCGCGTCCTTGAGGCGGTCCTTCAGCCACTTGGCGTCGGCCACCGTCACCACCGCGTCGAGCCGCGTCTTGGCGCCGACATTCTCGTCCATGAAGAAGGTCTGCGCGACGGGCGCCGGATCGGCGAGGCCCGTGGTTTCGACGATGATGGCGTCGAACTTGCCCTTGCGGCGCATCAGGCCGTCGATGATGCGGACGAGATCACCGCGCACCGTGCAGCAGATACAGCCATTGTTCATCTCGAACACTTCCTCGTCGGCGTCCACCACGAGGTCGTTGTCAATGCCGATCTCGCCGAATTCGTTGACGATGACGGCGTATTTCTGGCCGTGCGGCTCCGACAGGATGCGGTTGAGCAGCGTGGTCTTGCCGGCGCCGAGATAGCCGGTGAGCACGGTAACGGGAATCTTGCCGGCCGGATCGGCCGCGGAATTGGCGTCGGTCATGGAAATGGGCTCCTTGCGGCGAACATATAAGGGCTCGCCGCCCAGGGTGCAAAACCGGCTTTTGGCCCGGAAAAGCAGAAAGGCCGCCCCGAGGGGCGGCCGTCCGCTCTGAGATCACTCAGATCGTTTTAGCGGCAACGCACGTAATGGCGGCGGCCGTAACGGTCACGCCAGTAGCAGCGGCCCGGGCGGGTCGCGTCGGCGATAATGCCGCCAGCCGCGGCACCGATCAGACCGCCGGCGACGGCGCCACCGACCGAATTGGAAGCCAGACCGCCGATCAGAGCGCCGGTGCCGCCACCGATCAGCGCGCCACCGGCGACACGATCCTGACGCGCGGTTTCGCAGCCAGCCAGCGCCAGAGCCATGACGCTCACAACCAAGACCTTCTTGAGCATGTTCTATCTCCCGGGGTGTCGAATTGACGTACGAATCGTTACAGGCCGCCTCGTTAGCACATGGCCCGTTGCTTAATGCCCGAGACGGCGCCGGGTTCCACCGCTAGCCTTGGATCACCTTGACCGGCGCGCCGACCGGAACGCGGTTGTACAGGTCGATAATGTCCTGATTGAACAAGCGGATACAGCCGCTCGACACGGCGGTGCCGATGGTCTCCGGCTCGATCGTGCCGTGCAGCCGGAAATAAGTATCGTGCCCGTTGCGGTAGAGGTAGAGCGCGCGCGGCCCGAGTGGGTTGTCGGGGCCACCGGCCATACCGCCGGCATAGGCCCGATACCGCGGGATCGCGGACATCATGTTCGCGGTCGGCGTCCAGCGTGGCCATTTCTCCTTGCGACCGATGACGGCGCTGCCACGGAAATTCAACGCCTCGCTGCGGCCGACGCCGACGCCGTAGCGGATCGCCTTGCCGCCGGCCTCGACCAGGTAGAGTCGCCGCTGCGGCACGTTAACGACGATGGTGCCCGGCTTCTCGTTGCCGCTCCACGACACCTCGGTCCGCGCCAGGCTCGGGTCCGTGAGTTCAACGGCCGAAATGGAGTGACCGCCATCGCTGACCTGGCCGTAATCTGCGGTCACGCAACCTGCGGCCAACAAGGGCAGGCCCAGGGCAAAGGCGCGGCGGCTGAGGAGAAAGGTTGTCGGGGCGTCGGGAAGGGCGATTTTCGGTCTTTTCATGATCCACTCGAAGCGTTCGCGGCATCTTGGGGACCATCGCCCTCAGATGCAACGGGCTGACGACGAAACCCACACCGCTGTGGCCCTGAAGCGACAAAAACCCGTCGTTGCCGGCGGGATCGCGCGATTTAAAGGGCTTCCACACTTTACCATGCCGGTTAACTACCAGAACAAGCTGCGGCCACGACCCACGCGGCAGGCTGGTATTTTAGTTCCAGCCCTAGGACAGATTAGTGATGCCGTTTGTCCGGGCGAGAGGCAGCCGGGTGATCGCTCATCCGGTTGCCTCGCTTCGTTTCGAGGCCTTTTCGCGCCAGCGCGGCGACGGCCCCCCAGGCTTTCGCATTCAAGTTTCAAGGCAATTTTTCAGTTTTGTTCACTCTTGCGGCTTAGGCTCAATCCGAACAACGCGCATCACCACGCACGCCGATGCGGCGCGGCGTCGAATTTCCGGGTCCGGCCATGTCGCTATCCGCTGTCGAGAATTTCCTGCAGAACGCGCGAGCCCAGATCGGGCAGCGCGACATCAACGAGAGTATGTTGCGGGCGATGACCGAGATGACCCGCGAGATCAAGCGCCTCGAAGATGAACTGCGGCGCGTTCAGCGCGACGTCCGCGTCGGCCGTCGCTTCGGCTAACGAAGCTTCAGTCGCGGCGTTTACGCAGCTCGTAGCGCGCCTCGGCGATATCCTGCACCACATCGCAGCCGCATTCCCGCGCGAAGGCGCGCAATGCCGCGCGCGCGAAAGGATCGGGCTCCCCTGGCGGAAACAGCCCGGCGAACTGGCCATAGGTCAGGTCGAAGACATGACCGGCGGGCATGTCTGCGAGGTAGCTCTTCAACACGTCGCGGGTGAGCATCGCCGCCATCGGCACCATCCCTTGAGCCGCCGACCGCGAACGGTCAGCCAGCCCCCCTGATAACGCCGGCGGGCCGCCGATCAAGGTTGCCTTAGTCTTGCCAAAAGAAATGTTATAATGTTACATCAATTGACCAACTCACGAGGAATGCCGATGCGCGTCCGTCTCGCCGCCCTGTTCGCCCTTCTCGCCGTCCCCGCGGCCCATCTCGGCGCCGTGCCGGCGCAAGCCGCCGACGGCAAGATCGCCGTGGTCGCCGCCGAGAATTTCTACGGCGAGATCGCCCGCGACATCGGCGGCGCGCATGTGAGCGTGACCAGCATCATGTCCAACCCCGACCAGGATCCGCATCTGTTCGAAACCACGCCGGGCGTGGTCAAGCAGATCGCCGACGCCCAGGTCGTCATTCTCAATGGCGCCGATTATGACCCTTGGATGCCGAAGTTGATGCAGGCGGCGCCGCGGCCGAACCGCGTCGTCATCAATGCCGGCGAGATTGTCGGCGCCAAGGCCGGTGGCAACCCGCATTTGTGGTACGCGCCGGCGACCATGCCGGCCGTCGCCAAGGCCATCGCGGCCGCCTTCACCAAGGCCGACGGCGCCCATGCAACGGATTACGCGAACAACCTCGACAAGACGCTGGCGCAGCTCGAGCGCATCACCCAGCGCGTCGGCCAGGTCCGCGACAAGCACAAGGGCAAGGCCGTCACCGCCACCGAGCCGGTGTTCGGCCTGATGGCGCAGGCCGCCGGCCTGACGATGCGCAACGAGAAATTCCAGCTCGCGATGATGAACGACACCGAACCGAGCGCCCGCGACATCGCCGCCTTTGAGGACGACCTGAAGAACCACAAGGTCAAGGCGATGATCTACAACAAGCAGGTATCGGAGAAGCTGACCGAGCGGTTGCTGGCGGTGGCCAAGAAGGCCAAGGTGCCGGTCGTTGCCGTCACCGAGACCCAGCCGGAAGGCTTGAGCTTCGCCGACTGGATGATTGGCGAGCTCGACGCCCTCGACAAGGCGCTCGACGGCGCGAATTCGTGACGACAACGCCTCGCTTCCTGCTCCCCTCCCCCGCGAAGCGCGGGGAGGGATTGAGGGAGTGGGCTCTTAGCGATTGCAACGATAAAGTTGCGGTGACAGGTTCACGCTCAACGAAAATCCCCCCACCCCTTACCCCTCCCCGCCGCTCGCAAGAGCTCGCGGGGGGAGGGGGAAAGCAATGACTGCAAACACCGTCGTCGAACTCGATCATGCCACCATCGCCGTCGGCCACCGCGCCGTGCTGCGCGATGTCGGCTTTGCCATTCAAGCGGGTGACTTCGTCGGCGTACTCGGACCCAACGGCGCCGGCAAAACCACCTTGATGCGCGCCATCCTTGGCCTGTTGCCGCCCGCCGCCGGGACCCTTCGCGTGTTCGGCAAAACGCCGAAATTCGGCACCTCGACAATCGGCTACCTGCCACAACTGCGCACGGTGCTGCCGGATCTGCGCGTGCGCGGCCTCGACTACATTGCCAGTTCGCTGCACGGCGAACGCTGGGGCCTGCCCTCGCTCGCCGCGGCCGACCGCCATGCCATCGAAGAGACGCTGGACGCCGTCGGCGCCAGCGATCTGGCGCGGCGGCCTTTGTCCGACATGTCCGGCGGCGAACGCCAGCGCCTGCTGCTGGCGCAAGCCTTGATCGGCAAGCCGAAACTGCTGCTGCTCGACGAGCCGCTGATCAGCCTCGACGCACGCCACCAGGAAGTCGTCATCGACGTCGTGCGCAGAATCGCGCGCCAGCGCGGCATTACTGTTTTATTCTCGGCGCACGAACTCAACCAGTTGCTCGGCGCCATCGACAAGGTGCTGTATCTCGGCAACGGCCACGCCGCGCTCGGCACCGTCGACGAAGTGGTGACGGCGCCGGTGCTGTCGCGGTTGTACGGCACCGAGATCGAGGTGCTGCGCGCCGGTGGCCACATCTTCGTGATGTCGCGCGGCCGCGACGTCGAACGCGATGCGCATCAGCATGATCATGATCATGATCACGGTCATGGCCACGCGCATGACCATCATGGGCATGAGCACTGAGGCAGCGGCACCATGTTCCACTACGAATTCATCACCAACGCTTTCATCGCCGCCGGCATCGTCGCCGTGGTGTCCGGCCTGACCGGCTATTTTCTGGTGATGCGCGGTCAGACTTTCGCCGGCCACGCGCTGTCGCATATCGGCTTTGCCGGCGCGACCGGCGCCGGACTGATCGGCCTATCGCCGCTCGCCGGGCTGGTCGGCTTCACGCTGATCGCCGGCATCGCCATGGGGGCGATGAGCGACCGCATCTCGAACCGCGACGTCGCCATCGGCGTCGTGCTGGCGCTGGCGCTCGGCTTCGGCCTGCTGTTCCTCCACTATTATACGGCGTTCGCGACGCAGGCGACCGCGCTGCTGTTCGGCAATGTGCTGGCGGTCGATCGCGACATGATCGGTGCGCTTGCCGGCCTCGGCGCCATCACCATCGTGGCGCTGGGCGCGATCATGCGGCCGCTGATCTTCGCGACCCTGCAACCCGAGCTCGCCGAAGCCAAGGGCGTGCCGATGCGCTTCATTTCCACCGCCTTCCTCGCCATCGTGGCGCTGGCCGTCGCCGCCTGCGCCCAGATCGTCGGCGTGCTGATGGTGTTCACCTTGATGGTCGGCCCCGCCGCCGCGGCGCAGCGAGTCACCGGTGGGCTGTGGAGCGGCCTGGCCACGGCCGCGCTGCTCGCGCTGGCGGAAGCCTGGCTCGGGATCGCCATCGCCTTCGAAACCGACTGGCCGGTGAGCTTCTGCATCGCGGTGCTGAGTGCCGTCGGCTATTTCGCCGCCCTGGCGCTCAGCCGCACGCGCGCGTCGTCCAGCGCGGCCTGACGGCGGTTCCGACGCGCCTGCCGGCGCAACTTGTCTTGGCCGCCACCTTCACGCACATTGCCGGCGCTGGAGGCTTGTGCGTGAAAATACCTGCGAGATCGGCCCTGTCCTGGTGTGCGGCGCTGTGCGTGATCGCTGCCGTCGGCTTCTGCGGCTTTGCCGTCTATGACCGCAGCGGGCGCGCCGACGCCAAGGCTGCCGGTGACGAGCGCATCGGCCTTTATGCCTCGACGCTCAATCAGGTCGTCGAGCGCTTTCGCACCCTGCCCTTTGTCCTGGCGAACGACGAACGCATTCACCGCCTGCTCGAGGCGCCGACCGACCCGGCGCGGATCGACACCGTCAACCGGTCCCTGGCGTCGCTGGCGGCCGCGGCCGGAGCCGACGCGCTTTATGTGATGAACGCGGCCGGATTGACGCTGGCCGCCAGCAACTACGATCAGCCGAAGAGCTTTATCGGCGAGAACTACAGCTTCCGTCCTTACTTCCGCGACGCGGTCACCCGCGGTTTCGGCCAGTTCTTCGCCATCGGCGTGACCACCGGTGAGCCCGGCTATTTCCTGTCGCGGCCGGTGTGGCGAAACGGCGAACTGCTCGGCGTCGCCGTGGTGAAAATCTCGCTCGAAGGACTCGAAGCCGATTGGCGTTCGGCCGGCGAGACGATTGCGCTGGCCGACAACCGCGGCGTCCTGTTTCTCGCCAGTCCGCCGAACTGGAAGTATCGGCCGATCCGTCCCCTGAGCGAGGCCGAGCGCACGGACATCAAGCGCTCGATGCAATATTCCGGCATCTCGCTGGAAGGCTGGCCGCTGCTCAAGCACGCAAGGTCGCCGGATAACGGCGATGTCGTCGACATCGCCATGGCGGACAGCGACCTGCACAGCTTTCTCGTGACGCGTTCGGATCTTCAGGGCTACGGCTGGACGCTTTACGCATTCACCGAGCTCGCGCCGATCCGCCATGCCGCCATTCTCGCGGGCGCCGCGTCGGCACTGACCGCGGCGGTGTTGCTGCTGCTGTCGCTATGGTGGCGGGGCCGCAGAGCCACCTTGCGGGCCAAGCTCGACGCTCACGACATGCTCGAACAGCGCGTCACCGAGCGCACCCACGAACTGGTTCGTGCCAACGAAAGCCTGAGCCGCGAGATCGAGGATCGGCGCCGCGCCGAGGACGCGCTCAAGCGCGCCCAGGACGAACTGGTGCAGGCAAGCAAACTCGCCGCACTCGGCCAGATGTCGGCGGCGCTGGCGCATGAGATCAACCAACCGCTCGCCGCGCTGAAGACGACGCTGGCCAGCGCCAAGCTTCTGATCCGCAACGGATCGACCGAGCGCGCCGCCGCGACCGTCGCCACCATCGACGATCTGGTGGCGCGCATGAGTGAACTGACACAGCACCTGCGCACCTTCGCACGCAAGGATTTCGGCGAAACGGAGCCGGTCGACATCACCGTCGTCGCGCAGCGCGCCCTGGCCCTGGCGAATGCCCGGCTCGGCGCCGAGGGCGTGCGCACGGTGATCGACATGCCGGCCGGCGGCGCCACGGTCATCGGCAATGCAACGCGGCTCGAACAGGTGCTGCTCAATCTCCTCGGCAATGCCGCCGACGCCGTCGCGAACGAACGGGAACGCACGATCGCCGTGTCAGTGGTGCAGGACGACGGTCAAGTCCAGATCAGCGTCGCCGATTCCGGGCCCGGCATTGCGCCCCAGAACCTCGCCTCGGTATTCGATCCATTCTTCACGACCAAGCAGGTCGGCAAAGGACTGGGGCTTGGCCTGTCGATCTCCTATGCCATCATCGAAGATCATGGCGGCCGCCTGCGCGCCCGTAACCGGGCCGACGGCGGCGCCGAATTCTCGTTCAACCTGCCGGTGGCGCAGCCCGCTGCGCCGGCCGCGACCGCGATCGGGGCGTGACGATGGCGTGCCGCGTCCTCTTTGTCGACGACGACACCGCCCTGCGCACGTCCACGGTGCAATGGCTGCAGCTCTCCGGCTTCGACGTCGCCGCCGCAGCGAGCGCCGCCGCCGCCTTCGACATCGCGGCGGCCGATCCGCCCGACGTCATTGTCAGCGACGTGCGGATGCCGGGCGCCGACGGATTGTCGGTCTTGCGCCATTTCGCCGCCGCCGACTCGACCCTCCCCGTCATACTCGTGACCGGCCATGGCGACGTGCCGCTCGCCGTCGAGGCAATGCGCCTCGGCGCCTACGACTTCCTGCAGAAGCCGTTCGAGCCCGAGCATCTCGTCGAGGTCATTCGCAAAGCCGACGACAAGCGACGGCTGATGCGCGAAGTGATCCGCCTGCGCTCGCTGCTCGGCGACGACCAGAGCCTCGCCAGCCGGCTGATCGGCTCGAGCGCGCAGGCAGCGGCTTTGCGCGACAAGATCGCAGCGCTCGCCAGCGTCGATTGCGACGTCATCGTCATGGGCGAAACCGGCGCCGGCAAGGAAGTCGTGGCGCGGGCGTTGCACGACCTGTCGCGGCGTGCGTCCGGGCCCTATGTCGCGATCAACTGCGCCGCGATTCCGGCCGACATGTTCGAGAGCGAATTGTTCGGACACGAGGCCGGCGCCTTCACCGGCGCGCGCGGCGTGCGCGTCGGCCGTCTCGAATACGCCAATGGCGGCACCTTGCTGCTCGACGAGATTGAGAGCATGCCGATGGCGCTGCAGGCCAAGGTACTGCGCGCGGTGCAGGAACGGCAAATCGAACGACTCGGCTCCAACCAGTCGATCCCGCTCGACCTGCGCATTGTCGCCGCCACCAAGGACGATCTTAAGGCCGCCAGCGAAGCCGGCCGTTTCCGCAAAGATCTCTATTATCGCCTGCACGTCGGAGAGATCGTGCTGCCGCCGCTGCGCGAGCGCGCCGAGGACATCCCGCTGCTGTTCCTGCATTTCGCCAACGACGCCGCGCGTCGTCATGGCCGCGAACTGCGCCCGCTCGACAAGGACAGCATCGCCGCGCTGCTCGAACACGACTGGCCCGGCAACGTCCGTGAACTGCGCACCGCCGCCGAGCGCTTCGCCATCGGCCTCGAAACGCCGGCTGAGCGTCTCGCCCTGCCTGCCGTCGAGGCGGCGGAAGCCTGGCTGCCGGCGCGGTTGGCCGCGTACGAGCGCGAACTGATCGCGGCGGCAATCCGCGAGCATCATGGCGACATGGCCGGCGCCGCACAGTCGCTCGGCATACCGCGCCGCACACTGAATGAGAAAATGAACCGGCTCGGTATCAGCCGCCGCGGGGCGGCCGAACAGGGTACGGGCTAGTTTCGGCAAGATTCGGCCAAGGCCGGACCGCCTTCTGGCGGAAACTTGCCAGCCTGCGGTCGTCGCCCGCACTACGATTCAACTAACCTCTTGAACCAGCGCGTCGATAATGCACAGAGTGCTGCATTCGCTGCTGGCACGGTTATTGTTAGCGTCCAGGCGCAAGCCGTAAAGGCGAACTGAAAAATTGAGGAAACCAGGAGGATCAATCGATGACTTTATCTCGACGTCTGTGCGCAACCGTTCTCGCCGGCGCGATGGTCGCGCTGCCGATGCAGGCCTACGCCGACCAGTTCATCAACATTCTCACCGGCGGTACCGGTGGCGTTTATTATCCGCTCGGCGTTGCCATCTCGAAGGTCTACGCGGAGAAGATCAAGGACTCGAAGCCTTCGGTGCAATCGACCAAGGCTTCCGTCGAAAACCTCAACCTGATCCAGCAGGGCAAGGGCGAGCTCGCCTTCACGCTCGGCGACTCCCTCGCTGACGCCTGGAAGGGCAATGCCGACGTCGGTTTCAAGACCAAGCTCGACAAGCTCCGCACTGTCGCCGCGATCTATCCGAACTACATCCAGATTGCCGCGCTGAAGGATTCCGGCATCAAGACGCTCGCAGACCTCAAGGGCAAGCGCATGTCGGTCGGCGCGCCGAAGTCGGGCACCGAGCTCAACGCCCGCGCCATCCTCGAAGGCGCCGGCATGAGCTACAAGGATCTCGGCAAGGTCGAGTACCTGCCGTTTAACGAATCCGTCGAATTGATGAAGAATCGTCAGCTCGACGCGACGCTGATTTCGGCCGGTCTCGGCGTGTCGGCGATCCGCGACCTGTGCGCGTCGGTCGCCTGCGTCCTCGTCGAGATTCCGAAGTCGGTGGTCGACAAGATCGGCACGCCTTATCAATCGGCGGTCATTCCCGCCGGCACTTATCCGGGCAACGACAAGGACGTGACCGCGGCGGCCGTGCAGAATTATCTGGTGACCAGTTCCAAGGTGTCGGACGACCTGGTCTATCAGATGACCAAGGATCTGTTCGACAGCTTGCCGACGCTGCAGGCCGCGCACGCCGCCGCCAAGGCGATCAAGCTTGACGCCGCCGCCAAGAACCCGCCGGTGCCGCTGCACCCGGGCGCGGCCAAGTTCTACAAGGAAAAGGGCGTGATGTAAGGCACGCACGGGGCGGCGCGAGGGCTTCACGCCCTCGCGCCGCTTCTCCGTCCGATTTCCTCATCCCAGGACGCGGACCGACGCGTCGCGGAATGATGAAAACCACCCGTCTCAGGATCGATCCATGACCGACGTCGACGTCGCCGCCGTGCAGCCAGGCACGCCCATTCCCGGCCAGACCAAAGCCGAAGCCCAGCTCGAAAAAGGCTGGGGCACCAGTATCGAGGGCCGCACACTCTTCTGGATCGCCGTGGCGTTCTCGGCCTTCCAGATCGTCACCGCGATGTTCTCGCCGCTACCGAGCCAGATCGTGCGATCGGTGCATGTCGGCTTTCTGATGATCGTGGTGTTTGGCGTCAGTTCCACCCTGACCGACAAGCGGCTGACGAAGGCGGCCTTGTGGGCGCTCGGCATCGCCGGCTTTGTCCTCGGCCTCTATCACTGGGTATTTTACGAGGATCTCATCACCCGCGCCGGCGATCCCAGCACGATGGATGTCGTGGTCGGTGTGCTGGTGGTGGCGCTGGTGTTCGAGGCCGGCCGCCGCATGATGGGACCGATCCTGCCGATCATCTGCGCGATCTTCCTGAGCTACGCGTTTTTCGGCCAGTACTTTCCAAGCCCGCTGAACACCCGCGGCTACGACTTCGCCCAGGTGGTCGACCAGATGTTCGGCGGCACCGAAGGCATCTACGGCACGCCGATCTACGTGTCCTCGACCTATATCTTCCTGTTCATCCTGTTCGGCGCCTTCCTCGAGCGCGCTGGCATGATCTCGCTGTTCAACGACCTCGCGATGGGCACGGTCGGCCACGCCCGCGGCGGCCCGGCCAAGGTGGCCGTGATCTCGTCCGGCCTGATGGGCACGATCAACGGCTCCGGCATCGCCAATGTCGTCACCGTCGGTCAGTTCACGATTCCCTTGATGAAGCGCTTCGGCTATCCGGCCTATTTTGCCGGCGCCGTCGAGGCCACCTCGTCGATGGGCGGCCAGATCATGCCGCCGGTGATGGGCGCCGTCGCCTTCATCATGGCGGAAACGATCAACGTGCCTTACTCGACGGTGTGCATCGCCGCCATCGTTCCGGCCGTTCTCTATTATTATTCGGCGTTCTGGGCAGTGCATCTCGAAGCCGGCAAACGCGGCCTCGTCGGCCTGTCGAAGGACCAGATCCCGAGCCCGATCGCGGCGCTGCGCAAGAACTGGTATCTGCTGATGCCGCTCGCCGCGCTGGTGGTGCTGCTGTTCGCCGGCTACACGCCGCTGTTCGCCGGCACCGTCGGCCTCGGCCTCACCGTGATGGTGATCTTCAGCCATCCGATCGTCGCCGCCATTCCGGCGCCGGTGCTGCGCATCGTCTTCTGGATCGCGCTCGGCCTGTCGGCGGCGCTGTTCTTCGAATTTGGCATCTGGCTGCTGATCTCGATGGTCGTGGCGCTGATGGCGATCACCGTGCTCGTCAAGGGCGGCCGTGCGACGCTCGGCATCGCGCTTAATTCGCTGGCCGACGGCGCCCGCCACGCGCTGCCGGTCGGCGTCGCTTGCGCGCTGGTCGGCACGATCATCGGCACATTGACCTTGACCGGCGCGGCGACCAATTTCGTCCGCGTCATTGTCTCGGTCGGCGAAAGCTCGATCTTCCTGTCGCTGTGCCTCACCGCGCTGGTGTCGCTGATCCTCGGCATGGGCATCCCGACCATCCCGAACTACATCATCACCTCGTCGATCGCGGCGCCGGCGCTGCTGCACCTCGGCGTGCCGCTGATCGTGTCGCACATGTTCGTGTTCTACTTCGGCATCATGGCCGACCTGACGCCGCCGGTGGCGCTCGCCGCCTTCGCGGCGGCATCGATCGCCAAGGAGAGCGGGTTCAAGATAGGATGGACGGCGGTGAAGATTGCGCTGCCCGGCTGGATCGTACCGTTCATGGCGATCTATTCGCCGGCGCTGATGCTGCAGCCGGTCGGCAACCGCGTTGCCGAGTGGGGCTTCATCGCCGCCGCCGCTTACATGGTGCTCAAGGCGGTGATCGCCGTGACGCTGTGGGGGGTGACCGCGATCGGCTACTTCCTCGGTCCGGTCGGCTGGCCGGCACGCATCATCGCCTTCGGCTCGGCGGTGCTGCTGGTGCTGGAATATCCCTACACCGATCCGATCGGCTTTGCCTGCTGCGGCGCGTTCCTCGGCTACCAGTTCTGGCAGCATCGCGGCCGGCAGACGCCGGCGACCATGAAGGCCGCGGAGTAATGGAGTTCTGCCTGCTCGCTGCCGGCGCCACCGTACAGCTCGGCACGGCAGCGCTGACGCTGGCCTGGACGCATTCGATCGAGAAGATCCGCTGGGAAGAGGATTACCGCGCGACCCCGGCCGGCGTCGTGCTGCTCGAGGATCGCGTACAAGGCACCGGCGCCGGCATGGAGCTGCCGCCCGACGCCAAGTTCGACGGCAAATGGTGGCGCTACAACGCCCACGTCGCGCCGCTGCCGCAGGTCATCCTGCGACGCTCCGGCATGACGGTCGGCGACTGGCAGGTCTGCATCAAAGGCGCAAAAGGCGTGACTTGCAAACCGATGGGCGATTACCTGCCGGACAAAAAAGCCGATCCGGTGACGCTGACGACCTGCCCGTAATTACGCCAGCACGTCATTATCGACATCCGCCGGCAGCGCGGCGAATTGCTGCGGCACCAGTTCAAGCGGCTCCTCAACCGGCGGCAAGGCCGCGGCCTGTTGGCCATGGGCCTCTTTGACGTTCGGCGCGTCGACCGCCCGATCGAGCCGGCGCGATGAACCTTCGAATACGACGTTCGGTTCGATGCTGAGCGACTTGTTGTGCACTTCGCCCTGGACCCGCGCCTCGCCCTGCAGCTTTACCGCATTGGCGTAGAGCGTACCCTTGAAGGCGCCCTGCACCACCGCATCGCCGGCGGTGACGGTGCCTTCGACATAAGCGCCCGGACCAATGATGAGGTGCGCGGCGTGGATGTCGCCGATGACGCGGCCGAAAATCTGTATCGCACCGGTGCAGACCACGTTGCCGGTCACCAGCATGCCGGAACCGAAAGTGGTGACGATGTCGGGCTGGGCCCGGAGCGAGGAACCGAACCGCGGTTCGACGGCCGTGTTGTCCTTGGACATGAAGCTCATGTCGTCCACCCTCTCGATCGAAGCCGCGATGCGCCCGGCGCACGGACGGCATGGTTTAATTGGCGCGGCAAGGGTAACGCGCGGCCGGCGCGCCGCCAGCGCAACCTCGATTAATCACTAATGGCGGCGCGCATTAACTTAATGCGCGGCCGATACGCGCCGCGAACTTGATTAATGCCGCGCCCCGCCGTCTAAATAGCTTCATGCAGAGCAGCGCGTTGCCAAACAAGGGGTCGACCGGTCCATCGGCGCAGGACCGGGTCGTCGACGCGGCTGTCCGCCAGTTCATGCGGACGATCGATCACGCCGCGCGACGCGAACTGGAAAAACACCTCCGCAAGGCGATCGCCGAGGGCAAGATCAAGCCGGGCGACAGCCTCACCACCGGCATGGGCGTGTCGAGCCGCGCGCTCGGTCTCGACGTGACCGTCTACGGCAAAATCGAACTCTGACGCATGATCCCGAAAAGCCGGCCCCGACTTGATCGGGAGTGGAAATCGGCTTTCGGATAAGATCATGCGCAAGAAAGACTCATAAAAATGAGCCGCCGGCCCGAGGGACGGCGGCCCAAGTTTGAGGCTTGCGGGAGAGGTTATTCGGCCGGCACCGCGTTCGGTACGGCCTTGGCCGGCACGCTTGCCAGAGCCGGCTGCTTCGACAGCGCGAACAGAAAGCCGGACACGATCAGATAGGCCAGTGCGGCCTGCGGCGTGACGCCGAAGCCGTGACCGATGCCGATGGCGTCGCCATGCATGAAGCCGAAATAAGTGAGCACCGCGCCGGCGAGCGCGAAGCCGGCGGCATTGGCGAATTTCTTCTCGATGACGAAGACGCCGATGGCCCCGAGCACCAGGCCGACCAGGATCGAGCCGCCGCCCATCATTTCAAGGCCGTGCGCCAGGACGCCGTTCTGCGCCATCTTGGCCGTGAACTCCGGCGCGTGCTGGGCGCCGAAATTCAGGCCCGCCGCACCGAGCGCGCCGCCGAGCAGCGTGGTCGCCCAAGCGGCGAGATGCGGCGTCAGCGCCAGCGCGATGGCCGGCGCATGTTCGCGCGGCGTGGTCTGGAACGCCTGCGCGCAGATCAGCATGCCGATATACAGGAGGATCGGCGAGATCGCGACCACCGGGACGATCGCCAGCATCAGCGAGATGACGCCGAACCACGACAGCACGATGACCATGAGGCCGGTCGCCGCCGAATAGCCGATACGGCCGCCCATCGCTTTCCAGCCGGGGTGGCCGATATAGACCGCGTTGATGAAGGGATTGCCCATCAGACAACCGATCAGGCTGACGATGCCGTCGGCGGTCAGAACACGGGTGGTCGGATAGGTGTCGCCCGCCGCTTCCGCGCTTTCGACGTTATCCATCGCCTCGACCAGATCGTAGATGCCGTAGGGGATCGCGGTGACGAGGATCACGCCGAGATACTCGAAGCCGGAGAACACGTGATCGAACGCCGGCAGCGGCACCGAGAAGCCGAAATTCGCGAATGCCGCCTTGACGCCGGCGATGTTGACGCCGCCGAGGTCGAGCCCGAACAAGGTCGAGCCCCAGGCGATGACCATGCCGACGCCGATGGCAACGAGACCGGCGGGAATACCCTTCGGGTAACGATAGCCGCCGAACCAGCTCACCAGAATAATTGCGAAGCAGGTCAAGCCGATCACCGGCGTCATGAACATTTCCAGCGCCGGGCGCATGGCGATGAAGGCGATGGAGACGCCGGCCAAGGTGCCGAGCAGCGCGGCGCGCGGTGTGATCTTGCGAATGATCGGCGCGATGAAACCGCCGATCATCAAGATGAAGCTCTGGAAGAACACCCAGACCAGACCCGCCTCCCAACCCTTGATCGGATCGCCGGTCTGGATCGCGATCGGCAGCATGATCACGAACGTGACGATGAACATGTGCGGCACTGAAACGCCCGACGGCAGCGCGCAGACATCGGTGCGGCCGGTCTTCTTCGCCAGATTGTAGGCGAGGAAGGCGTAATAAAACGTCGACAGGCACATCATCAGGCCGAGCGCCGGCAGGATGCGGCCGAACACGATGGCGTCCGGCATCTTCAGAACGAAACGCAGCAAGCCGGTGAGCACCAGCATGTTGACCAGGATGTTGGTGCCGAAGCCGAAGAACGCGTTCCAGTCACCCGGTGTCCATAAAACCGGCAGCGCCGTCATCTTGCCTGTCGTCTTGGTCATGGCTTCGTTCCCCTGTCAGATCGCTTTCAACGTCCGCCCCGCATTCGTCCCCGCCATCGCGGCGAGCAGTTGTCGTGAACCCGTCACCCAGCCGAAAATGCCGCCCTGCGCCTTGATCATGGCGAGGCCGGCTTCGTGAAATTCCGGAAAATAGGACGCGCAGCAATCCGCCAGCACGATGCAGCGGTAACCGCGGTCATTGGCCTCGCGCACGGTGGTGTTGACGCAGACTTCCGTTGTGACGCCGGCGACGAGCAGATTCTCGATGCCGCGATTGGCGAGGATCAGCCCGAGATTGGTGGCGTAGAACGCGCCCTTGCCCGGTTTGTCGACGACCGACTCGCCGGCGACCGGATAGAGTTCATCGATAATGTCGTGACCAGGCTCGCCCTGGATGAGGATGCGGCCCATCGGGCCCGGGTCGCCGATGCGCTTCGACGGCGCGCCGCGCTCGACCTTGGCCGGCGGCGCGTCGTGCATGTCGGGGGCGTGGCCTTCGCGGGTATGGATGACCAGCAGGCCGGCGCCACGCGCCGCCTCCAGCACGGCTCGGCAAGGCGCCACCGCGGCCTTGAGCAGCGAGACGTCATTGCCCAGCGTTTCACCGAAGCCGCCCGGCTCCAGGAAATCGCGCTGCATGTCGATGATGAGGAGCGCGGTGCGCGCCGGATCGATCGCGATCGGTGCGGGCTCGGCGGCAATCTGAATGACCAAGGGCTTTCCCTCCTTCGGGGAAAACGACGCCTTGGTCCGATCTCAGCAAGCGGCGTGCCAATCGTACACAATGTCGGACTTTTGCCCGGCGATTGGTCATTTCGGTCGATTCGATAAAAATTCCATCGGCTTAACAGGGCAATCGGTGCTGCAAATAAAACAAGCAGCCAGCAGCACATCGTATAACGCTACCTAAAAATTAGGCGACGTCGCGCAAACACGCGCCGCCCGGCCGAAGGCTGTCATTGCCGGGCTTGACCCGGCAATCCATGATGCGCGCCGTCATGGCAGGCTATTTCGCATATATCCTTGCGAACCAGCCTCGCGGCACGCTCTATGTCGGCGTGAGCAGCTCGTTCACTTCGAACAGTACGATGACCCGATTACTGCCATTCAGCGCGAAAAGAACATCAAGCATTGGTCCCGCGCTTGGAAGCTAGAACTCGTCGCCACTTCCAATCCTAAATGGCGAGACCTCTATCCCGACATCACGCGCTGAGGCGCCTCATGGATGCCCGGGTCAAGCCCGGGCATGACCAAGTTTAAGGCTCGCCACTGAGGTATCATTATTCAGCCGGCATGCCGTGCTTGGCCAGCCGCCGCGCGGCACGGCGCTCGCGCCAACGGTCGCGCTTCTCGGCGAGATTGGCGATGCCCATCAGCGCCGCCGGCGTCACGATCAGCGTCAGCACGGTAGCAAAGCCGAGGCCGAACACGATCGCGGTCGACAGGCTGATCCACCACTGCGTCGCCGGCGCGCCATGCGTCACCTCGCGGCCGATGAAGTCGAGATTGATGCCGAAGGCAATCGGCAGCACGCCGAGGATCGCGGTCACCGCGGTCAGCACCACCGGGCGGGCGCGCTCGCGGCAGGTCTCGAGGATCGCCTCATAGGCGCCCTGCCCTTCACGGCGCAGCCGGTCATAAGTGTCGATCAGCACGATGTTGTTGTTCACGATGACGCCGGCATTGGCGATGATGCCGATTCCGGTCATCACCACGCCGAACGGCTGGCCCATGATCAAGAGGCCAAGCAGCACGCCGATGGTCGACAGCAGCACCGCCGACAGCACCAGCCCGACCGAGATGAAGCGGTTGAACTGCGCCAAGAGGATCGCGAAGATCAGGAACAGCGCGGTGCCGAACGCCTTGCCGAGGAATGCGCCGGCCTTGTCGCGCTCCTCGTCCTCGCCCTTGAGCTTGAAGGTGACGCCGCTGCCGAGATCCATCTTGGCGAGCTTGTCGGTGATCTCCTTCTGCACCACCGCGTTCTGCACGCCGTCGGCGATGTTCGAGGACACCGTCATGACGCGGTTGCCGTTGACGCGGTTGATGTAACCGACCCGCTGCGCCGGCACGCGCTCGACGAAGTTGCCGATCGGCACATAGCCGGCCGGCGTCTGCACCCGCAATTCGTCGATCGTGTCGAGGCTGCGGCGGTCTTCCGGGAAGCGGACGATGATATCGACCGCCTTGTCGTTATCGGACGGGCGATATTCGGTGACCTTGACGCCATTGGTGACGAGCTGCACCGCGTTACCGACGGAGCCGAGACCGGCGCCGTATTTGGCGGCTTCGGTCTTGTCCACCTTGATCTTCCAGTCGATGCCCGGCAGCGGCAGCCCGTCGTCGAGATCGCGCACTTCGGGCATGGTCGCCAGCGCCGCCGCGACCTTCTTGGCCGCCGCGGGCAGCTTGTCGGGATCGAGCGCCGACAATTGCACCTGGATCGGCTTGCCGGTCGGCGGGCCG
>JAFECJ010000015.1 GCA_018242205.1 Pseudomonadota bacterium | reverse complement strand
ATCGGCCTTGTCGATCGTCGAGGCAGGAGCTTGGGCGAAAGCTGGTTGCGTGACGCACGCAACGAAAACGCACGCAGCCGCTATCGCGGCTGCGCGCAAGCGCAGTTTAGGCATGTCATGTCCCCCGGCAGGATTGACGTTATGTGTTAGTCGTTAGTTGAGTCTGAGCGTTGCCCCTTACAGTGCGTCGAGATCGGTCTCGCCCGTGCGGATGCGAACCGCTTGATCGATCGGCACGACGAAGATCTTGCCATCGCCGATTTCTCCGGTGCGGGCGGCACTGGTGAGCGCGTCGATGACCTGATCGATCTGCTCGCTGGCAACGCCGATTTCGACCCTTACTTTTGGCAGGAAGCTGACGGCATACTCCGCGCCGCGATAGATTTCCTTGTGGCCCTTCTGCCGGCCGTAGCCTTTCACCTCGGTGACGGTCATGCCGTGAATGCCAATGGCATTCAGCGCTTCGCGTACGGCGTCGAGCTTGAAAGGCTTGATGATCGCGGTGACCAATTTCATTGAGCTTCCCTTTCGAATTCGTGCGTCCGGTCAGACGGGCAGGATTTTGTCGAATACTACCATTCCGGCGGCGCTTCGATAGTCCTGCGCGGCGCGTTCACTGCTTTCGGCGCAGGCGGACGAGGCCTTCCTGCGCGACCGAGGCGACAAGTGTCCCGTCCTGTTTGAAGATCAGGCCGCGCGAGAAGCCGCGCGCGCCGTGCAGGTTCGGCGAGTCCTGGGCATAAAGCAGCCATTCGTCGGCACGGAACGGCCGGTGCAGCCATAACGCGTGGTCGAGGCTTGCCGCCATGAATTCTTTTTCGAACAAGGTACGCCCGTGCCGCACCAACGCCGTGTCGAGCAGGCCCATGTCGGACGAGTAGGCCAGGACGCATTGATGAATGGCGAAGTTGTCCGGAAGTCTCTCGGTCGTTTTGAACCAGACGTTGAAGCGGCCGTCCGCGATCTTCTTGCCGAGATATCGCTCGTACTCGACCGGCCGCAGTTCGATTGGCCGTTCGCGCTCATAGTAGCGGCGTACCGGGTCGGGCATGGTCGGCAGAACGTTCTTGCGCACTTCCGCTTCGCTCGGCAAAGAGTCTGGCAGCGGCACGTCGGGCATCTCGGCCTGATGCGAAAGTTGATCCGGTTCGTCGGCATGGAACGACACCAGCATCGAAAAGATCGGATGGCCGTGCTGGCGCGCGGTGACATGGCGCGTGGTGAAACTGCCGCCGTCGCGCATGCGGGTGACGTCGTAGATGATCGGCACCTTGGGGTCGCCCGGCAGCATGAAATAGGCGTGCATCGAATGCGGCGGACGGCTCGGCTCGACGGTCCGTACCGCCGCCACCAGCGCCTGGCCGATGACCTGTCCGCCATAGACGCGCTGCCAGCCGGCCTGGGGCGAGTTGCCGCGGAACAGGTTCACGTCGAGCGTCTCGAGGTCGAGGATGGCGAGAAGGTCTGCGACGGCGGAGGACATGGGCGGCAATCCGGGGCGGGGCTCAAAGGTCGGTCTCAACCTGCTATGCTGTATTGGGTTTGACAAGGAAGACCCGAAATGGGGTCTGGAAAGCATCTGAACATGCCGAATTCGCCAGCAAAACGCGTGAATCTGATGATCGGGGGCGCCGGTTTCGCCGGGCTGGCTCTGGCCATCGCGTTGCGCCAGGCGCTGGGGGCGCGCTTTACGGTGGCGGTGGCCGATCCGGCGCTTGCACAGACACCGTCGAAGGACCCGCGCTCGACGGCGATTGCCGCTGCCGCCCGACGTCTGTTCGAAGCCATCGGCGTCTGGGACGCGGTGGCCGAGGGCGCCCAGCCGATCCTCGACATGGTCGTTACCGATTCAAAGCTCGACGATGCGGTGCGGCCGACCTTTCTGACCTTCGGCGGCGAGGTCGAAGAGGGCGAACCCTTCGCTCACATGATCGAGAACCGCCACCTCATCGATGCGCTGGTCGAACGCGCCAACGAGATCGGCATCGATCTGCGCGCCACCGCGGTGACGAGTTTCGAGACCGCCCCCAACGGCGTGACGGCGCTGCTCGCGGACAGCAGCGAGATCAAGGCGCGGCTCCTGGTCGGTGCCGACGGCGCGCGTTCGGCGATCCGCGAGCATGCTGGCATCGCGTTCCACGGCTGGAGCTACAATCAATCTGGCATTGTCACCACCATCGCCCACGAACGTCCGCACAATGGTTGCGCCGAGGAACATTTCCTGCCGGCCGGCCCCTTCGCCATTCTGCCGCTGACGGGCAATCGCGTGTCGATCGTCTGGACGGAATCGAACCGCGAAGCCGACCGTCTCGTCGCATTGCCCGACGATGAGTTTCTCGAAGAACTCGAGAAGCGCTTCGGTCTGCATTTCGGCGAACTCAAGATCGTCGGACCGCGGCGCGCGTTTCCGCTCGGCCTTTATACGGCGCGCTCGTTCATCGGCGAGCGCCTGGCACTGATCGGCGATGCCGCTCATGTCATTCATCCGATTGCGGGCCAGGGTCTCAATATGGGCCTGCGCGATGTTGCGGCTTTGGCCGAAGCCATCGCCGACGCCGCACGGCTCGGCCTCGATATCGGCAGTCCGCAAGTGCTGGAGCGCTATCAAAGCTGGCGGCGTTTCGACACCATGACCATGGGCGTCGCGACAGACGGCCTTAACAAGCTGTTCTCCAATCACTCGGACGTGCTGCGCCTGGCGCGCGATGTCGGCCTCGGCCTGGTCGAACGCATGCCGGCGCTCAAGAAAGTTTTCATCCGCGAAGCCGCCGGCGTCACCGGCGACGTGCCGAAGCTGATGCGTGGCGAGATGGTTTAACCCGTCACGACAGCGGCACGCTGCCGACCTGGTCCTTGAACGCCTGACGCGACGAGATCGCGGCATACCAGCGATCGAGGTTAGGCGTCGCCGGACGATCCGACACCAGCTGCACATAGCGATAGCACATGACGCCGACCGGGATGTCGCCGTAGGAGAAAGCGGAGCCGGCGACGTATTCGGTCTTGCCGAGTTGCGCGTCGAGCATCTTCATCGCATCGACGGTCTTGTCGCGGCCGGCCTTGATCGCGTTCATGTCGCGCTTTTCCGGCGGCGTCCGGATGAGGCCCCAGAACACCGGGGTCAGCGCCGGGCCGATAACCGACAACTGCCAGTCCATCCATTGGCTGGCGAGACCGCGTGCATGCGGCTCCTTCGGCTCGAGCGCGCCGGACTTGTCGTACTTGCCGGCGAGATAGCGCACGATCGAATTCGATTCCCAGAGCGTGAAGCCGTCTTCTTCTTCGAGTGTCGGCACGAGGCCGTTCGGGTTCATCGCCAGGTACTTCGGTTCGCGGGTCTGACCGAAGGCGCCGCCGACATCGATACGTTCATGCGCGATACCCAATTCGCCGACGGCCCACATCGCCTTTTGCACGTTCGACGAGGTGTTGCGGCCCCAGATCTTGATCATATGCTTGCTCCCTATTTCGCGACGTCATGCCCACGCAAGCGGGAAATCCAGTACGCTTTGTCGTTGAAAATCGTTCTCGCCGTGGATACTGGATCACCCGCTTTCGCGGGTGATGACGGCCGCAGTGTGCTTAATCCAACCGCCGTGCTTCTTCCGGCAGCATGATCGGAATGCCGTCTCGGATCGGATAAGCGAGTCTGGCCTGGCGCGAGATCAGTTCGTTGTGCGCCGCGTCGTACTCGAGCGTGGTCTTGGTCAGCGGACAGACCAGGATTTCAAGAAGCTTCGGGTCGACACTGTTGGCGGGGCGCTCGGCGCTGGAGATGGACGGCGGCATGCGAAGGGTTCCGGCGAATGACGCCCGACTATAGTCAAGTTGGCGGCCATATCCACCGGCAGGCGTTCACATGGCTGTCATGACCGGACGCGGCGGTTGCCGGCCGGCACGGGCCGCTATTGCAGCGGCGGCTCGCCCTCGATGTTTTTCTTGGCGAGTTCGATCTCGGTGATCGCGACCAGAAGTTCCGCGCGGGTCTTCAGGTCGGGCGCTTCGAGCAGGGCCTGCTTCTCCGCCGTGCCGTAGGGCGACATCATCGCCAAGCCGTTGACCAGCGCTTCGGTCGGCGCCTGGGCGATGTCGTTCCAGTCGGCCGCCACCTCGTTGGCCTTTATGAAGGCGGTGAGCGCGCGTAGCAATGAATCGCGATCGACGGCGTCCTCGCCCTTACGGGCAATGAAATCGTCGTTGAACGGCGTGTAAGTCACGCGGCACTGGCGATAATCGGTGTTCACTTCGAGCTCTGCCTCGATATGAAAGCGCGAAACACCGGTGAGTTCGATGATGTAGCGGCCGTCGCCGCTTTCGGCGAGCTGGGTGATGCGACCGACGCAGCCGGTTTGAAACAAGGTCGGCGGATCGGTGTCGTGCGCGCTATCCGGCTGAATCATGCCGACGAGGCGATGGCCGTCGCGTAGCGCATCATCGATCATGGCGAGGTAGCGCGGTTCGAAGATATTGAGCGGCAGACGGCCGCGCGGCAACAGCAAGGCGCCGGCCAGAGGAAATACCGGAATGACGCTCGGCAGGTCGCCTGGTCCGCGATATCGCGCGTTGATCGGCATCTAACGTCCTCGGGCGCTGACGAATGCGTGGCGCGGGGTCGCGGCCCGCGCGCTTTAGGCGAACAGGATCGACGACAGCTTCTTGCGGCCTTCGAGCGTCGCCTCGTCGGTGGCGCCCCAAGCCTCGAACAACTGCACGAGCTGCTTGCGCGCGCCGTCGTCGTTCCACTTGCGATCCTTCCGCACGATGGCGAGCAACTGGTCGGCCGCTTCCATGCGTTTGCCGGCGGCATTGAGCGCGGCGGCGAGATCGGCGCGGGCCTGATGATCGAGCGGATCGGCGTCGACTTTCTTCTGCAATTCGTCGATTGGACCTGCGGCTTCCGCCTGCATCGCCAGATCGAGCGCGGCGCGCGCCGCGGCAACCGCAGCGTCGTTCTGCTTGGCCTCCGGGATCATGGCGAGCGTCTTCTTGGCCTGGTCGAAATTGCCGGTGGCGACATAGCAGCGCGCCAGGCCGGCGAGCGCGGCGATGTTGGAGGAATCTTCCTGGAGCAACTGCGCGTAGATATCGGCTGCCGCCGCAGCGTCGCCGTCCGCCAGCGCTGCTTCCGCGGTCTCGAGCAGATTGGCGCCTTCGTCCTCGATCTTGCCCTTGGTCAGGCGCTCGAGGAACGCTACCACCTGGCTCTCCGGCAGCGCGCCCATGAAGCCGTCGACCGGCTGGCCGTTGGAGAAGGCGATGACCGCCGGGATCGACTGGATGCCCATCTGGCCCGGGATCTCCGGGTTCTTGTCGATGTCCATCTTGACGAGCTTGACTTTGCCCTTGGCGTTTCTGACGACCTTCTCAAGAACAGGCGTGAGCTGCTTGCACGGGCCGCACCAGGTGGCCCAGAAATCGACCAGCACCGGCTGCGTCTTCGACGCCTCGATGACGTCCTTCATGAAGGTCTGCGTGGTCACGTCCTTGATCACGCCGTCGGCCGCTGCCGTATCGCCACCCATATCCAGCATCGCCATGGAAAACCTCGTTGCGGTGCGCCCGGCTTACCCCGGTTTTTCGCCCATGAATACCGCAAAATAGATGGGTATCGGGGCGGTTCTTTGCAATTCCGCGGCTAGGCGTCGTCGCCGGCGTCGCTGAGGCCGGAGACGCGCTCGATTCGCGGCGGATGGCCCGTGGCCTTGAGGAACTTCACCAGATCCTCACGGGCGACCGAGGTGGTCATGTTGTTTGTCAGCGGATGGGCGTTGATGACGGCGTGCTCCATCAGCGCCGCGTCGAGCACCACGGTAACCCGGCCTTCGCTGTCGTTGATGGCGCCGAATGGTGTCACCGAGCCGGGCGCGACGCCGAGCAGTTCCTGCAACAATTCGGTTGAGCCGAAGGAGAACCGGCCGCTGGCGCCGAGGACGCGGTGCAGGCCCTTGAGGTCGATGACGGCGTCTTCCGGCGCCGTTACCAGGTAAACCGCCTGCGTTTTGTCCCGTAAAAACAGGTTCTTGGTGTGGCCGCCCGGGATCTTGCCGCGCAGCGCCTGGCTCTGCTCGACCGTGAACAGCGGGGGGTGGGTCATGGTCGGGTGCGCGATGCCGAGGCCATCGAGAAAAGCGAAAAGCTGGTCGGGGGTGGTTGTCATCGGAGGCCGGAAAAGCGGGGTTAACGGGCTTTTGACCACGCCGGGCGGCGCGGGCGGTGCGCCCATTAATCGTGAGATTTTCCCCCATTGCCAAGCCCGCCCGCATTTGGCATAGAGCCCGCCTTGGCGGCCGGTAAAGGCTTTATCGGCCAACTATCTGACGGATGCGGGTGTAGCTCAGGGGTAGAGCACGACCTTGCCAAGGTCGGGGTCGAGGGTTCGAATCCCTTCGCCCGCTCCAGTCGGACCCATCAAGACATCGCTGTTGGCGACGGCAATGCTGCCGATAAGGCGGACTTTCGCCTTAAGCCCGGTATCGTACCACCGAATCTGACATTTCACTGACAAACCGCTGACATTTCCCGTCAGGAGGCCGTCAGCGCCAGCTCCCTATCGTCGTGTGCATCCCGCGATCCGCTTTGGGCGACGGACCGATGCACGACAGACCGCACGATCAAATCGCGACCGCCCTTGCCGAAGGCGGCGTTGCGTCGTCGCTGGTTGCCGCGCGCCAGCCACGCCGCGCACGGGTGTGGGATTCGATTGTTCGTAGCTTCCATTGGTCGTTGGTCGCGGCGATCGCGCTCGCGGCGGCTACAGGCTATCTCGCCGGCGCCTCGTGGATCGACATTCACGTCTGGGCCGGCGCCGCGGCGGCGACATTGATCGTCGGCCGTGTCGTCTGGGGCTTCTTCGGCACCACGCACGCGCGCTTCTCCGATTTCATCGTGTCGCCGAAGACGACACTGGCACATGCGCGTGCGCTGATCGCCGGCCGTAGCGAACGTCATCGCGGCCACAATCCGCTCGGCGCGATGATGATCGTCGCGCTGCTGCTGGTCACTGCAGCCCTGGCGGTCACCGGCGTGCTGGCCTTCGGCGGCGTCCTGAAAGCCGGACCGCTCGCTTTCGTCATGACATTCGCCGCCGGCTGGACGGCGCGGCAAATTCATGAAGCGCTGGCTCTGATGCTGCTCGGTCTGATCGGCTTGCACATTGCCGGCGCGATCTTCGAAAGCTGGCGCACTCGCGAAAATCTCGTGCGTGCCATGGTCGATGGCCGCAAGGAAGTCCGGCCCGGCGATCACGTCTCGCCGCAACGGCAGGCGCAGCCGCTGCTGGCGGCCTCGGTCGTCGCCGTGTTGTTTGCCGCCACCGCCGTGATTGCGTGGACGCTGAGCCTGCTGCCGGGCCATGGCGTGCCGGTCGCCAAAGTCGATCCGGTTTACGCCAAGGAATGCGGCGCGTGCCATACCGCCTATCACCCGAGTCTGTTGCCACGGGCATCGTGGCGCGCGCTGCTCGCCGGTCTCGACAATCATTTCGGCGAAGACGCCAGCCTCGACCCGGCGACCGCGACGCGGCTCGCCGACTATCTCGCCGCCAACGCGGCTGAGACCGCCGACACGTTGCCGGCCAATCGTCTGCGATTGGTCGATGCCGCCAGGCCTTTCACCATCACCGCGACGCCGTTCTGGACGCGCCGGCACGCGGGCATTCCCGACGCGGTGTTTGCGTCGAAAGCGGTTCGCGGCCGCGGCAACTGTGTCGCCTGCCATGCCGACGCAGGCAGCGGACGTTTCTATCCCGGCAACATCGACGTTCCCGACGAGGCCACACCGTGAGACCGAACATGAAACTGAAATCGATATCCATTGCCGTCGCCGCGGCTCTTGTCACCGCATCCGCCGGCGCGCTCGCCGATCCGGCGCGCCAGGCGATTCTCGATGGCTATGCGGCGAAAGCCGGCACCAAGCCGTCGCCGGAACGCGGCAAGGCGTTCTTCCTGGCGGCGCATGGCGGCGGCAAGCCCGAGACCGCATCCTGCACGTCTTGCCACGGTCAGGACCCGCGCAGCGCCGGCCGCACCCGCGCCGGCAAGGCCATCGAACCGATGGCGGTTTCGGTCATGCCCGGCCGCTTCACTGATCCGGCCAAGGTCGAGAAGTGGTTTGGCCGCAATTGCAACACCGTGCTCGGCCGTGCCTGCACCGACGCCGAGAAAGCCGACTTCATCGCCTTCATGGCGAGCCAGTAACCATTCGCTGATCACACGCGCCGGACCGTGATGGCGTCCGGCTCAGCTCGAAAGGAAACCGTCATGCGCACTTCGCGATTACGCTCCGTGCTCTGGCCGGCTAGTGCCGCGCTCACCTCCGCCGGCATCGTGCTTGCCGTTGGCGCGCTGATGGCGCCGCGCGCCGTCGCGGAAGGCGGGGCTCCGTTTGCAGTCGTCACTGACAAGACCGTGCAAACCGAATGCGGCGCCTGCCATATGGCTTATCCGCCCGGCATGCTGCCGACGCGTTCATGGCAGGCGATCATGGGCAAACTCGACGATCATTTCGGCGAGAACGCCGCGCTCGACGCCAAGACCACGAAGCACATCACCGATTACCTCATCGCCAACGCGGCCGATGCCGGCGGCGGCAGTGCACGTCGCTTGCGCGGCGTGGCATCCGATCAAACGCCGCTACGCATCACGGAAATGCCGTGGTGGATTCGTGAGCATCGCGGCGAAGTCAGCCCAAGTGCTTTCAAAGACCCGCGCGTCAAATCGAAAGCCAATTGCGTCGCCTGTCACCGCGGCGCCGCCAAGGGCTATTTCGGCGACGACTGACGCGTCATTCGACCCGCGCCATTAAACCGGCGCCGCGCTGTCGCCGGGATCAACCATTCTATAGAATCGAACGATATTAGAATTTAAATCTGTTGGATCGAATGGTCAGAGGCGGCTTATTTTGCCGGTGAAAGGAAGCCGTCTTTGACCACGATCACACCCGCCGACACGCCGCCGCTCGTTCGGCCAACGAAATCCCCCAGATCGATCCTGCCCGGGTTGGTGCTGAGCATTGCCGTCACCGCCATCGCCTACGGAATCGAGCGGGCCGAATGGCGGCTATTCGGGAAGGCATGGCTGGAGGCGCTGGTCGTTGCCATCGTGCTCGGCTCGCTCGTGCGCAGCCTATGGACTCCCGGTCCGGCCTGGCGGTCCGGCATCGGGTTCAGCGCCAAATATCTGCTCGAGTTTGCCGTCGTCCTGCTGGGCGCGTCTGTCAGTGGCGCCACCGTGCTCGCCGCCGGGCTGCCTTTGCTGATCGGCATCGCCGCCGTCGTTGCGGTCGTCATTCCGCTCAGCTTCGGCATCGGCCGTCTGCTCGGCCTGCCGACCCGCATGGCGCTGCTGGTGGCGTGCGGCAATTCGATTTGCGGCAATTCGGCGATCGCCGCGGTCGCGCCGGTCATCGGCGCCGACTCGGAAGAGGTTGCATCCTCGATCGCCTTCACGGCTGTGCTTGGTGTCGCCGTCGTGCTCGGCCTGCCCCTCCTCGGTATTGCTTTGGGAATGAGCGCGCTGGCCTACGGCGCATTCGCCGGCTTGACGGTTTATGCGGTGCCGCAGGTTATCGCGGCGGCCTCCCCTCTGGGGGCCACCGCCGTGCAAATGGGGACGCTGGTCAAGCTCATGCGCGTGCTCATGCTGGGACCCGTCTGCCTCGTGCTGTCTTTCATAGGGCCGCGTCTGGCGCCCCGGCCCGTCGGCGCAGGGCAGGTGACGGCGGGCGAAGATCCGGCCAAGCGGCTCAACTTCGCGACCATGGTGCCGTGGTTCATCATCGGCTTCATCGTGATGGCGCTCGCGCGCTCGCTTGGCCTGCTGCCCACGACGATTCTCGCGCCCACGGCCACGCTGGCGACGGTGCTCACGGTCATCTCGATGGCGGCGCTCGGACTGGGTGTCGATCTGCGCACCGTGGCGAGCGCCGGAGGTCGCGTGACCGCCGCTGTTATTTTGTCGCTGGTTCTGCTCGGCGCGATCAGCATCGCGTTGATCGGCATGCTTCATCTGGCTTGAATTGAGCGACGCATGAAAAAAAGGCCGGAGCATCGCTCCGGCCTTTTCGTATTCCAGCGTGCGTTGTTACTTAGCGGCCGATGCGCTTCAGCGGCGAGCGGGCGATGGCGACGGCAAGCACGGCGCCGAGCGCGATCTTCACGATCGACGACAAGAGGAACGGCGAGACGCCGAAGGCGAAGGCCTTGGTCGGACCGATGAGATGCGCGAGCCAGGCAAAGCCCATGGCGAGCATGATCGTGGTGCCGATGACATTGACCAGCGAGGCGCGCAGGAGATCGCGGCCATAGCCGCGCTCGGCGAGCCAGCCGGAGACGTAAGCGGCGACGCAGAAGCCGATCAGATAGCCGCCGGTCGGGCCCATCAGGTAGGCGAGGCCGGCGCCGCGCGCCGGGGTGTTGGCAAACACCGGCAGGCCCATCAGGCCTTCGAGCACATAGGCGGTGACCACGATGAAGCCGAGGCGCGACCCGAGCGACATGCCGATGACGATCACGGCGAGCGTCTGCATGGTCATCGGCACCGGCCAGAACGGGATCTGGGTGCGCGCCGACGCCGTCAGCAACAGCGAGCCGATCACGACTGCGGCAAAGCCCATCAGCAGGCGGGTGCCGATGTCGTCCCGGGCCATGGCCGCCGAGGCGTTCTTGAACAGGCGCTTCATGAGGGGTCCTTTCGTTGAAACGGTCGCCCTTTGGTAGCCCATCGCGGGGCGGGCGAAAAGTCCGGGCTCTTTTGTCTTGTCGCGCTTCCGGACGGCGAACCGGTGCCCACTTCGCCTGGAAGCGCTCCCGGGGGGCTCAGCCTTCCCGGACGTCGGCCACGGTGCCGCCGGTCAGGGCGGCGATTTCGGCGGCGGTGGTGCGGAAAACGTGGCGCGGCGAGCCGGCCGCGGCCCAGATGGGGTCGAGCGTCATCAGGTCCCGGTCGATAAAGATGCGCGGCGGCGTCTGGTGGCCGATCGGGGCGACGCCGCCGATGGCGAAGCCGGTGACGTCGCGAACCCAGCGGCCGTCGGCGGGCTTGACGGGCTGGCCGAGCAGGCCGGCGATCTTGTGCGTATCGACGCGGTTGGCGCCGGACGTGACCACCAGCACGACCTGGTCGCCGGCGCGCAGCACGATGGACTTGGCGATCTGCGCTACGGTGCAGCCGACCGCATTGGCGGCGTCCTGCGCGGTGCGCGTGCCGTCGGGGAACACTTCGATGGTGTCGGCGTGGTTCGCGGCGAGAAGCGCGGCGCGCACCCGCTCGACCGAGGGCGTTGTTTCATTCATCGTCACTAGTGCCCGCTTTCCGAGATTCGTGATACATGGCAGCAACCTTCCGAACGAATTTCGGGAAGTAAAGGGCACTAGCAAATCTATGATTCTAGGGCCGCTTTTCGATTTGAAGTTCCTGACCGAGCTTGCTGCAGCTGATGCAGGAACTTCAAATTGGCGGCACTAGTCCCGATTGTCTCTCAATAGCCGGCGGCCAGCGCGCCACGCGTGCGCGTGTCGGCGGCTCCGACATAGCGTTGCGGTTCGAACTCGGTCTTCGGCAGCACGGCGATCGAGTTGGCCGAGGTATGCGGATCGGTCGGCACCAGTTTATGGCCGCGCGCGGCGAGGGCGTCTAGTACGGCCTGCGGAAAACCGTTTTCGACGTAAGTCTGGTCCGGCATCCATTGATGATGGATGCGCGGCGCCGAGACAGCCTGGGCAATCGACATGTGAAAGTCGATCACGTTGGTGATGATTTGCAGCACCGCGGTAATGATGCGGCTGCCGCCCGGCGAGCCGGTGATGAGGAACGGCTTGCCGTCTTTCAGGACGATGGTCGGCGTCATCGACGACAACGGCCGCTTATTCGGGCCAGGCAGGTTGGCGGCGAAGCCGACCAGACCGTAGGCATTTGACGCGCCGGCCTTGGCGGTGAAGTCATCGAGCTCGTTGTTGAGTAGCACGCCGGTGCCGTCGGCGATCAGGCCAAGGCCGTAGGAGAAGTTCAGCGTATAGGTGTTCGACACGGCGTTGCCGTCGCGATCGATGACGGAGAAATGCGTGGTGTTCTGGCCTTCGAAATCGGCCGGCTTGCCGGCTTTAATTTCGGATGACGGTGTGGCCTTGTCGGTCATGCCCTTTCGCAGTTCGGCGGCATATTTCTTCGAGATCAGTCCGGCGATCGGCATCTTCACCGAATCCGGATCGCCCATATAGACGGCGCGATCGGCATAAGCACGCTTCATCGCCTCGATGAAATAATGCAGCGCTTCGTCGTTGCGACTGATCTTGCCGAGATCGTAGCCCTCGAGGATGTTGAGCATCTCGATCAGGTGCACGCCGCCGGAAGAGGGCGGCGGCATCGAGACGATGTCGTAGCCGCGGTAGGTGCCATGGATCACCGGTCGTTCGACGGCGCGATAATTTGCGAGATCCTCGGTGGTCATGATGCCGCCGGCGCTCTTTACCGCGGCGGCGATCTCTTTGGCGACATCGCCGCGATAAAAGCCGTCGGGGCCTTTGTCGGCGATCTTCTTCAAGGTGTCGGCGAGATCGAATTGGATGAGGCGGTCGCCGGCTTCCAGCGGCTGATTGCCGTTCTTGAGCAAGATTGACGCCGATGAGGGCCAACGCGCCAGCTTCTTCGCCGCACCCGGCAACGAGTCCGCGGTGTCGTCCTGGATCTGGAAGCCGTCTTCGGCAAGGCGAATCGCCGGTTGCAGTAGATCGCTCAGCGACAGCTTGCCCGAGCCGTATTTCTTCGCCGCCATCGCCAGTCCTGCCACCGTGCCCGGCACGCCGACGGCGAGGCCGCTGTCGCGCGATTTCACCGGATCCGGATTGCCCTGCGCATCGAGGAACATGGTCGGCGTCGCCGCGGCCGGCGCAGTCTCGCGATAATCGATCGAGGTGTTCTTGTTGTCCTTGGCCATGTGAATGACCATGAAACCGCCGCCGCCGAGATTGCCGGCGCGCGGATAGGTCACGGCAAGTGCGAAACCCACGGCAACCGCGGCATCGACGGCATTGCCGCCGCGATCGAGGATCTCGACGCCAATGCGCGCGGCGATGCGCTCCTGCGCCACCACCATGCCGTTCTGGCCAATGATGCCGTGCGCCGGCGGAAACGATTTCTGCGACGTCGCGAGCTGTGGCGTCGACTGCGCCAGCGCCAGCGAAGCGGTGAGGAGGAGGGCGAGAGCTGCAGTGATAAATCGTCGGAGCATCAGACCAATCCGTTCGTCCCCGCGAAAGCGGGGACCCATTCCTTGAACTTTATACTGGGTTCCCGCTTTCGCGGGGACAAACGGAGTGTGTAGCACCGCTCAGACTATCGCGCCTGCCCGTGATAGACCGTGTTCGGCCGCATGTCGGTGCCGCTGGCGATTCGGTTCGACATGTTGAAGAAGCCGGTGATCGCGGCGATGTCCCAGATGTCGCGGTCGGAAAAGCCGGCGCGGCGCAAGACCTCGCGGTCTTCCTCCTCGACCTCGGCCGGCGTCACGGTGAGTTTCACGGCGAAATCGAGCATCGCGCGCTGGCGCGGATTGAGCCGGGCGGCGCGATAGTTCATCACGATCTGCTCGCCAAGCACCGGATTGCCGGAATATTGCCGCACCGTGGCGCCATGGGCGGTGAGGCAATAATAGCAACGGTTCTGCGACGATACCGCCACCGCGATCATCTCGCGCTCGAGCTTGGACAAGCCGCTCGGCGCCAGCATCAGGTCGTTGTACATCGCGGCGAAGGCTTCGAGTTTGGCGTTATCGAAGGCGTAGGCCGCCAGGACATTGGGAATGAAGCCGAGCTTGTCCTGGCATTTCTGGAAATAGGCGGTCATCGCCGGCGACAGCTCACCTTGCGGCAGATCCAGCGCGATCACCGGCGTATCGTCGGCCGCCGCTGGCGCAGTTGCTCCGCTTTTCACGGGCCTGGTTGCGGCCTTTGTCGCCGCGCTGCCGGGTTTCCTGCTCATCGGTTTGGCCATCACTCCACCCAAAAATTTTCTTGGTCGCAGATTGGTCTAGGCTACACCGCTTCGCAGCCGCGCGATATGCGGCGGCCGCAATGATTTCGCCTTTGTCATCAATATCTTGTCATCATGTTATCGCTGGCCCCGTCAAGCGGTCACGGTGTCGTCACCAATTGGTGTGTTGCTCTCGACCTGACGGTCGGGAAGGTGTCCACTGCGCAACCAGCCACGACCGATTCACCGGATGCCCATCGTCTCCATGAGCGGTCTCCGCTCCGGAAAAGCCTCCTGTCGCTCCTGCCCTTATGAGGTCCCCCGTGCTGGACAAATTGGCTCAAACCAATCACGCCAACGCCGAGCAAGCCGCCGCGCACGCCATTATCGAGCAAGCGGATAAAGCACTCGCCGCCCGGCACCTGGCAAGTCCAGTGGATTTTGCGGCGCAGATGTTCGGACGCGCCGTGCCCGAAGACATCGTGCGCTACTCCGCGGCCGAATTGGCGCTGCTCGCCGAGCGTGCCTGGAAATTCCTCGATCAGCGCTCGGCCGGTAAGCCGAAAGTGCGCTGTGAGACTGTGACGCTTGACGAGGCTGGCGGTCATAAGACGATCACCGTCATCGATATCGTCAATGACGACATGCCGTTCCTGGTCGACTCGGTGACGAACGAAATTGCCGATCGTCGTATCGACGTACGCTTTGTTGCGCACCCGGTCTTCAACGTTAAACGCGACAACGGCCGCCTTGTCTCTTTCGACGGCAGCGCGCGCGAAAGCTTCATCCATATTCACCTGGCGCCGATCGCCGACGCCGCGGTTCGCGCCGATCTCGTATCCGCGATCGAGCAGATCCTAGGGCAGGTCCGCGTCGCCGTCGCCGACTGGCGACCGATGCTTGAGCGCGTCAACGCTATCGTCAGCAACCTCAAGACCAATCCGCCGCCGCTTCCGGTCGACGAAATCGGCGAAGCCATTCATTTCCTGCAATGGCTGCTCGACGATCATTTCACTTTCCTCGGGCTGCGCGATTATGTTGTAAGTGGCAACGGTCTCGATCCCGATTTCAGTTCGAGCCTCGGCATCATGCGCGACACGGGCATGCGGGTGCTGAAACGCGGCGACCAGCATCTTGAATTCACGCCGGAAATCATGGCGTTTCTCAACGAGCCGCGGCCGCTGATCATCGCCAAGGCCAACGTGCATTCACGCGTGCACCGGCGTACTTATCTCGATTATATTGGCGTCAAGAAATACGACGCCGAAGGCAATCTGATCGGCGAACATCGCCTCATCGGCCTGTTCACGTCGCCCGCCTATACGCGCGCCACCCGCAGTATTCCCTATCTGCGGCGCAAGATCGCGGCGATCGAGCAGCGCGCCGGCTTCGCGCCGAGCAGCCACTCCGCCAAGGCTTTGGCGAACGTGCTCGAGCATTATCCGCGCGACGAACTGTTCCAGGTCGACGAAGATACGCTGTACGAGTTCGCCATCGCCATCATGCAGCTCGACGAGCGGCCGCGCGTGCGCGTCCTGGCGCGCCGCGACCGCTTCGATCGCTTTGTCTCGGCGATGGTCTATGTGCCGCGCGAACGCTACGACAGCGCCATGCGCGTCAAGATCGGCGACTATCTGGCGCGAGCCTTCAACGGCCGCGTTTCCGCCTTTTATCCGTTCTTCCCGGAAGGGCCGTTGGTGCGCGTCCACTTCATCGTCGGTCGTTCCGGCGGCGAAGCCAAGGTGATCTCCCGGGAGACGCTGGAGCGCGATGTCGCCGACATCGTGCGCAGCTGGGTCGACAGCCTGGCCGAGGCGCTGCATGGTGGCTATGGGCCGGACAAGGCGCGCGAATTGTTTGAGCGTTACGGCGCCGCGTTCTCCGCCGGTTATCAGGACACGTATGCGCCGCCGATCGCCGCGGCCGACATACGCGTCATCGAGCATTTGACCGACGACCGCCCGCTCGGCGTCGACTTCCATCGCCGTGACGGCGAGAGCTACCACGCCGCCGGCCTGAAGGTCTGGAGCTTCGCCCGGCCGCTGCCGCTATCCGAGCGTGTGCCGGTCCTGGAAAACATGGGCTTCCGTGTCGTCGACGAGCGCACCTACGACATCAAGCCGACCGGCCAGGCCGAGGTCTGGTTCCACGACATGCTGCTCGAGCGCGCCGACGGCGCGGCGATCGACATCGAGCAGGACAAGGCGAGGCTCGAGGCGGCCTTCCTCAACATCATGCGCGGCGGCGCCGAGAACGATGGCTACAACGCGCTGACGCTGACCGCCGGCGCCGGCTGGCGCGACGTCGCCCTGATCCGCACTTTGTCGCGCTATCTGCGGCAGATCCGCGTGCCCTATTCGCAGGACTATATGTGGGCGACGCTGGTCAAGCATCCGGCCGTCGCTGCCGCGGTCGTCGAATTGTTCTACGCCCGCTTCGACCCGCGCGCCGAAGCCGACGGTGCACGTGACGCTAATCAGAAGGCGGTGGCCGAGCGCATCGAGGCGGAACTCGAGAAGGTCGACAGCCTCGACGAAGACCGCATTCTCCGCGTCTTCGTCAATGCCGTGCAGTCGGCGATCCGCACCAATTTCTTCCAGACCGACAAGAGCGGTCAGCTCAAGCCGCTGATCGCCATCAAGTTCGAAAGCGGCAAGCTGACCGAGATGCCGTTGCCGCGTCCGCTCTACGAGATCTTCGTCTATTCGCCGCGGGTCGAGGGCATTCACATGCGCTTCGGCAAAGTAGCGCGCGGCGGCATCCGCTGGTCGGACCGGCCGCAGGATTTCCGCACCGAGATCCTCGGCCTCGTCAAGGCGCAGCAGGTCAAGAATGCGGTGATCGTTCCGGTCGGCGCCAAAGGCGGCTTCGTGCCGAAGCAGATGCCGAAGAATCCTTCGCGCGACGTGTTCATGGCCGAAGGCATCGCCACCTATAAGCTGTTCATCTCGTCGCTGTTGGAGATTACCGACAACTACGCGCCGGACGGCACCATTATTCCGCCGGACAATGTGGTGCGGCACGAGGGCGACGATCCTTATCTCGTGGTTGCTGCCGACAAGGGCACGGCGACCTTCTCCGACATCGCCAATGCGCTGTCGATCGAGCACGGCTATTGGCTGGGCGATGCCTTCGCCTCCGGCGGCTCGGCCGGCTACGACCACAAGGTGATGGGCATTACCGCGCGCGGTGCGTGGGAATCGGTCAAGCGCCATTTCCGCGAGATGGACATCAACATCCATGAGACGCCGTTCACTGCGGTCGGCGTGGGCGATATGTCGGGCGATGTGTTCGGCAACGGCATGCTGCGCGAGAACACGACCAAGCTGGTTGCCGCCTTCGACCACCGCGACATCTTCATCGATCCCGATCCCGATCCGAAAGAGAGCTTCCTCGAACGGCAAAGACTGTTCGATTTGCCGCGCTCGAGCTGGCAGGATTACGACAAGGCGCTGTTGTCCAAGGGTGGCGGCATCTATCCGCGCTCGTCGAAGGAAATCCGCCTGTCGCCCGAGGCGCAGAAGCTGTTCGAGGTCGGCGAAAAGGTGACGCCGCAGCAATTGATGCAGGCGATTCTGAAGGCCAAGGTCGACCTGTTGTTCTTCGGCGGCATCGGCACCTATGTGCGCGCCGCGGGCGAAAGCGACGAGGCGGCCGGCGACCGCGCCAACGACGCCATCCGCATCACCGGCGTCGATTTGCGGGTCAAGGTGGTCGGCGAGGGCGCCAATCTCGGCATGACGCAGCGCGGCCGCATCGAGGCTGCGATGGCCGGCGTGCGGCTCAACACTGACGCCATCGACAACTCGGCCGGCGTCAACACCTCCGACGTCGAAGTCAATATCAAGATCGCTTATTCGTCGCTGGTACGTGCCGGCACGCTGACGATCGATGAGCGCAACGCCGAGCTGGTCGAGATGACCGACGAGGTGGCGCGTCTCGTCCTGCGCAACAACTACCAGCAGACTTTGGCGATCTCGCTGGCGCAGCGGCGTGGGCTGGAGGATTTCGGCTTCCAGCAACGCCTGATGCAGACCTTGGAGCAGCGCGGCTTGCTCGACCGCGCGGTCGAATATCTGCCCGACGAGATGGCGCTTGCCGACCGGCGCAAGCGCAACCTGCCGCTGACGCGGCCGGAACTGGCGGTGCTGCTCGCTTACGCCAAGCTCACGCTCTATTCGGAGCTCCTCAATTCGACCGTGCCGGACGATCCCTATCTCGGTCGCGAGATCAATCGCTACTTCCCGCAGGAAATGACGACACGGCATCCTGATGCGCTGCAATCGCACCGCCTGCGTCGTGAGATCATCGCTACCCAGCTCACCAACTCGATGATCAACCGCGGCGGCGCCACGCTGACCGTGCGCATCGCCGATCAGACCGGCGCCACCGCCGCTTCGATCGCCGCGGCCTTCGCCGCCGTGCGCAACAGCTACGACATGGTCGACCTCAACGGCGAGGTCGACACGCTCGACAACAAGGTCACCGGCGACACCCAATTGTCGCTCTACGCCGCCGTGCAGGGCCTGCTGCTCGACCGGCTGGTTTGGTTCTTGCGCAACGTCGATCTCAAGCTCGGCCTCGACGCCATCGTCGCGCATTACCGCGACGGCATCGCCCAGGTGGAAGCGGCGCTCGACGCCGCGCTGTCGAAGCCGGCGGCGGCGGCGCGCGATGCGCGCATCGCCGAATTGACGCGCGACGGCGTGCCGGAACATCTGGCGCGGCGCATCGCCAATCTGGCCTTCACCAAGGCCGCGCCGGATATCGTGCTGGTCGCCGATCGCGCCGGCAAACCGGTCGCGGAAGTGACGGCGACGTATTTCGCCACCGAAGCCTTCTTCCAGCTCGACAGAGTGGCGCATGCCGTGCCTGGCATTGTCGTGTCGGATTATTTCGATCGCCTGGCGCTCGACCGCGCCGTCGATCAGATCGGCGATGCCGAACGGCGGCTGACCGCGGCGATGGTCGGCAACGGCCACGCCGGCGCCGACGCCGTGACGGAGTGGCTCAAGCCGCGCAAGACCGAAGTCGAGCGCATCCGCGCCGCGATTCACGAGATCGCGGGCTCCGGGCTGACCTTGTCGAAGCTCTCGGTGGCGGCGAGCTTGCTCGGCGATCTGGCGCGCGAGTGATGCATGTCCCGGGCGCGGCGCAGCACCGCTTTGTGATGCGCCGCAGAACCGGGACCGCCAGGTCCAGAGTGCGGAACGGTCCCGGCTCTGCGAAGCAGCGTTTCACGCTGCATCGCGTCCGGGACAAGCAGTCTCAATGCTTAAAATGCCGCGTGCCGGTGAACACCATGGCGATGCCGTGCTTGTCGGCCGCCTCGATCACCTCGGCATCGCGCATCGAGCCGCCGGGCTGAATGACGGCGGTGGCGCCGGCTTCGATGGCGACCAGGAGGCCGTCGGCGAACGGGAAGAAGGCGTCGGACGCCACCACCGAGCCCTTGGTCAGCGGGGCCGGCAGCTTCAGCTCTTTCGCCGCGTCCTCCGCCTTGCGCGCGGCAATGCGCGCTGAATCGACGCGGCTCATCTGCCCGGCGCCGATGCCGACGGTGGCCAGATCCTTGGCGTAGATGATCGTGTTCGACTTGACGTGCTTGGCGACGCGGAAGGCGAAGCGCAGGTCGTTGAGTTCGGCGGGGCTCGGCGCGCGCTTGGTGACGACCTTGAGTTCCATGTCATCGACCACGGCATTGTCGCGCGACTGTACCAGCAGGCCGCCGGCGACCGATTTCACCAGCAGGCCCGGCTCGCGCGGATTGGGCACGGCGCCGGCGATGAGCAGCCGCAGGTTCTTCTTGGCGGCGACGATGGCGATGGCTTCGTCGCTGGCCGCCGGCGCGATGATCACCTCTGTGAAGATCTCGGTGATCGCCTTGGCCGCCTCGGCGTCCAGCGGACGGTTCAGCGCGACGATGCCGCCGAACGCCGAGGTCGAGTCGCAGGCCAGCGCTTTTTTATAGGCGTCGAGCAGCGAGGCCCCTTCGGCGACGCCGCACGGATTGGCGTGTTTGACGATGACGCAGGCCGCCGTCCGCTTCGGATCGAACTCGGCGATGGCTTCGTAGGCCGCGTCGGTGTCGTTGATGTTGTTGTAGGATAGCTCCTTGCCCTGCACTTGCCGCGCGGTGGCGACGCCGGCGCGGACATTTGGCGTGCGATAGAAGGCTGCAGTCTGGTGCGGATTCTCGCCGTAGCGCAGCGATTGCGCGAGCCGGCCGCCGAAGGCCCGGTAGTCGGGCGCGTCGTTGTTCAGCGTCGCGGCGAACCAGTTGGAGATCGCGGCGTCGTAGGCGGCGGTACGGGCATAGGCCTTGGCCGCGAGCTTTTGCCGGGTCTCGAAGGTCGTCATGCCGTTGTGCCTGGTCAGTTCCTCGAGCACCACGGCGTAATCGGTCGTATCGACGACGACGGCGACGTCGCCATGATTCTTTGCCGCGGCGCGGATCATCGCCGGGCCGCCGATGTCGATGTTCTCGATGCAGTCATCGTAGTTGGCGCCCTTGGCGACGGTTTCCTCGAACGGGTAGAGGTTCACAACCAGGAGATCGATGGCCTTGATGTTGTGCGCCTTCATCGCCGCCGCGTGCTCGGCATTGTTGCGGATCGCCAGCAGGCCGCCATGCACGTTCGGGTGTAGCGTCTTGACGCGGCCGTCCATCATCTCGGGGAAGCCGGTGAGTTCGGAGACGTCCTCGACGCGCAAGCCGGCGTCCTTCAGCGACTTGGCGGTGCCGCCGGTCGAGACCAGTTCGATGTCGAACTGGGCCAGTTGCCTGGCGAATTCGATCAGGCCCGACTTGTCGGATACGGACAAAAGAGCACGGGTAACGCGGCGCGGATGGCTGGGCATGGGTCGGCTGCTCGGGGTGGCTGTTTGTTCAGGGATGACGGTCCGTGGCTAGCACAGGAAACAGGCCGAAGGGTATGCGGGATTTCCCGCATTCCAGCCCCTGTTCACAGGGCCAGGCGGCTCACTAGAGCGGCAATTCCGGCTCTTCAGCGCGGTCGATCCGCGCGCCGGGCGTCGCCGGCGGCGTGTGGCGGAAACTCCAGCGCACCTTGGCCGCCTGCCGGGCGTGGCCGTAGATGACGATCTGCACCGCGCGACGCGGGCCGTCGGAGCCGGCCAGATAGACGCTCTCTTCGACATCGACCCGCTCGCCGAACGTGGCGAAGGTCCAGACCTCCTTGTCCGGCAGTAGCAGAATGACGCCGCGACCTTCCGACAGACGATTGGCCTTCACCGACGGATGCAGATGGAAGCGGATGGCGTATTCGTCGCCCTTCTTAAGATCGAATTTCTTGTGCGACGGCGTGAAGACATCCTCGCCATCGATACTCCGGCCGTCATCGCTGACCTTGAGCGTGCGCGTATGGACGGCGCCGAACTCGGCGGCGTAACCGTCATGCGATGCCGTGAGTGTCGTAACGCCGTCATTGTCGTGGCGCTCGATTCCAACTTGGCGCGGTCCGGAAACGATCGGCGTGCCGCCGAGCAGCCGGCGCAACGATTTCGATTCGAGAAAGCGGCAGGACGACGTGTCGTTAAAAGTAACGGTTGAATGCGCCGCAGTGGCGCGGGCGACCTGCCGCCAGTTCTCGCGGTTCATCGCCGGCAAGCCGCAATTGACGACGATACGATGTTGCCGAAACGACATTTCGAACGACAGGCAGCCGGCATGCGCCTCGGTCGACAGCGCCACCGGCGGCGGCTTGCCGGTGTCCATCAGGATCACGGTCGCATCGGCGTCGATGCGCTGATAGCCGGAATAGGGGGCGTTCGACAAAGGCGCGCCGCGCGCGTCGTCATAGGCGAGCGCGGTGGCCAGGAGATCGACCGGCGTCGGCCCCATGCCGTTGAATTGCGCGAAATTGCCGTCGGGGTGCCGAAAGAAGCGCAGCATCGGCATCATGCGATCGATGGCGTTATTGATCGCCTGCGGCGGCTGCAGGTTGCGTGCGGAGAACAATTGCCGCAGCGGCAACAGGTCGATGACGATTTCGATCAGCGTACCTGGATTGCGGCTGAGGTGGCCGCCGTCGGGCAGCACCTGGGCGCGCAATTCGTCAATCAGCCGGCGTGCGATCGGGCGCAACTGCCCGGACAGGCCGTTCAGACACAGAGCCGAGTAGGTCAGGGCGATCAGCGCCTGTAGCCGCGGCAGGCCGTTGCGTGAATCGTTCACCGTATGGCGCAGGAAGCGCACCTGTCGCTGCAGGCTGCGAATGAAGCGCCGATAGAAGCGCGCATCGGCGTCCTGCAGGATGAAGGGCGAATGGCAGAGCCAGCAGATGATTCGCCGCGACAGCACCTCCGGCTGCCAGGCAAGCGGATGCCAGCTGCCCTGGATGTTGATCCACTCGTCGATGAGCGATCGTGCGTTGGCGCGGGTGATGGCAGAGTCGGCGGCGCGCAGATGGCGCAGCCAGACGAAGCTGAGCAAAGCGGACGCCCATTCTTCGGAGGGTGGAGTCATCTCGAATGGCGAGCGGCGGTCGCAGATCACGACCTTGCCAGCGAAGGCAAAGCGGCCAGCGTAGATCTCGGCGGCGCGGGTTGCGTCGGCGGTGCGCAGGTCCTGCGGCGCGATGACCAGCCGGTCGGTCTTGGCCGAGCCGTAGCGCCAGCGGGTCAGCGGATGCGAGCCGACGCCGCCGGCGAGGCTGCGCATGGCGCGACTCCCGACCAGCAACGACAGTCTGGCTCGCTCGCCGACCGAAATCCGCATTGTCCTCATTCGTCCCCGGCAGCGCGGCGATTCCCGCGTGCAATCCGTAGGATAGCGGAAGGGTCCGCAGCGGGCCAATAAGGCGATGGCGACCCGGCCCGGCGGTGCATAAGTCGTGGCGGCTCAGGCGTCTTTCCGGATCAACCGTGCGGCGAAAAAGCCGTCGAGGCCACTCCAGCGCGGGTCTTCGTCGGGCAGGTAATGCGGCAGGGTGCGCAAGTCGCCGGCTGTGGTGACGAACTCGGCATGGCCGAACACCTCGGCCGCGGTTATCGGCTTGCGGGCGACCCGCGGATCGCGCGCCAGGAGCGCTGCGATCTGCGCCTCGCCTTCTTCGGGCTCGAGCGAGCAGGTGCAATAGACCAAGGTGCCGCCGGGCCGCGTCAGTTCCACCGCGCGGTCGAGTAGCCGGCTTTGCAGCGGTGTCAGCACGCCGAGATCGTTCTCGGATTTCAGCCACGGCACGTCGGGATGGCGGCGGATGGTTCCCGTCGCTGTGCATGGCGCGTCGAGCAGGACGCCATCGAACTGCTTGCCCGCTTGCCAATCCAAGGCGTCGGCGGCGACGGTTTCGACGTCGAGCTTGAGACGAGCGAAATTTTCCCTCAGTCGCGCGATCCGCGCTGGCGAGCGATCGACGGCCGTGATTTTGCCGCCCGCACTGGCGAGTTGCGCCGTCTTGCCGCCGGGTGCGGCGCACAGATCGCAAACCTCTTTGCCGGCAATGTCGCCGAACAGCTGCGCCGGAATCGAGGCGGCGGCGTCCTGCACCCACCAGGCGCCTTCGGGGAATCCGGGCAGCAGGGAGATCGCACCATGAGCCAGGGTGCGCACCGTGCCCGTCGGCAGCACTTTGCCGTGCAGATGTTCCGCCCATGACGCGGCATCCTGCTTGACGGTGATGTCGAGCGCCGGTTCGTGGCCGTTGGCCTGCGCGATCGCGCGTGCGGTTTCGCTCCCGTAATTCTTCTGCCAGCGCGCCATGAGCCAGGCCGGTGTATCGCGTGACGCATCGGAGTCGTCGAAGCCGCCACGCGCTTGCGCGACGCGACGCAGCACCGCGTTCACCAGCCCGGCGTAGCGCGCGCCGCGGCGATCGGCCTGCGCCAGGCGCACCGAGAGATCGACCGCGGCATGGTCCGGTACATCGAGCCAGAGAATCTGCGCGGCGCCGATCAGCAGGATGGTTTCAATGCGCGGAGCTTCCGCCGGAAAGCCCTTGTCGAGAAAGCCGCCGACCAGATGGCGCAAGGTTCCGAGCCGGCGCAGCACGGTGGCGACGAGGCGCCGCGTCAGCGCGCGGTCGCGCTCGGCGAGTGTCGCCAGCCCGAAATGGGCTGCCTTGCCGGACAGTTGTTCGTCGAGCGCCAGGTGGCGACGTAACACGCCGTCGACGATGTCGGCAGCAATACGCCGGGCGGCGAGGCCGGGGACTTCGGGTTGTGGGGAGATTCGTGGACGCGCCATGACGATCCCTTATTGCCACGAATTGTGTCACGGGCGCGAGCGTGGCGGCAAATAACGACGACTCCACAGGATTTGCGGTCGCCGGGTAGGGCCGAGTCTATCGCAAGACGTGGACTTGAGTGCCGATCGGCGTACGCCGGTACAAGTCCATGATGTCCTCATTGAACATCCGGATGCAGCCATGCGAGACGAAACCGCCGATCGAGGACGGATCGTTGGTGCCGTGGATGGCGTAATTGCCGCGGTCGAGGCCCATGGCCGCGGCGCCCATTGGATTATTCGGCGAACCACCGGGATAGGTCGGCGTACGGCCGGGGATGCGCGCCCAGGCGGGGCGGATATGCTTGGCCGCGACATAGGCTACGCCGTGCCAGGCCATGCCGGCGCGGCCGACGCCGACCGGGTAGCGGATCGCCCGCTCCTGATCGAGGACGTAGAAGAGCTGCCGCTGGCTGGTGGCGACGATGATGGTGCCGGCGCGGTAGCCGCTGCGAAACGCGACGACGTCGCCGCGCGCGAAGGCCGGCGACGTGGCGATCAGGGAAGCAATGAGGAGGAGGACAGCGGCGACCGGCCGTAGAACTTTCATTGCTCGACGATGACCGGCGTGCCGACGGCGACCATCGAATAGAGTTCGCGGATGTCGCGGTTGTACATGCGGATGCAGCCATAGGAGACGAAGCCGCCGATCGAGCGCGGATTGTTGGTGCCGTGGATCGCATACTCGCCGCCGCGCATTGTCAACGCCGCATCGCCCATCGGATTACGCTTCGCGCCGCCGGGAATGACCTCCGGCAGGTTCGGATGCTCGCGGCGGATTTCCTCCGGCGGCGACCAGGCGGGCTTCACGTATTTGCCCTCGATGCGCGCCTTGCCGGTCCAGGTCTTGCCCTCGCGGCCGACGCCGACCGGGAAACGCAGCGCGCGATAATCGTCGAGCACGAAATAGAGACGCCGTTCATTCGTTTTCACGACGATGGTGCCGGGTGCGAAGCCCGAAAACGGCACGACACTGCGTTCGGTCGCGTCCGCCGGCGCGCCGTGCGCGATCACCGCGGCAAACACCGCCCAACACAGCACGAATGTGACGAACAGGACAGTTCGCTTGATGAGTACTTGAGTCATGCCTCGGCCGCCCGCAATTAACCGGCGGATCATAAGGCGGCGCGGATACCGGTCAGCGGAAAGCTCGCGGTAACGTAAACGGCGGCGATGGAACTTCCCGCTTTGAGACAGGCATGAAAAAGCCCCTTCTCGCGAAGCAAGAAAGGGCTTTTTGGCTGAAGTTCGGGCTGGTGTCAGGCGCTTAGACCTTCGCGTCCGCCTTCTTGTTCTGCCGGTTGCTGATCAGGTCGTCGACCACGGCCGGGTCAGCGAGGGTCGTGGTGTCGCCGAGATTGCCGAACTCGTCCTCGGCGATCTTGCGCAAAATGCGGCGCATGATCTTGCCCGAACGCGTCTTCGGCAGGCCGGGCGAGAACTGGATCAGGTCGGGCGCCGCGAACGGGCCGATCTCCTTGCGCACCCACTGCACCAGTTCCTTGCGTAGTTCTTCGCTGGGCTTCTCGCCGGCCATCAAAGTGACATAGGCGTAGATGCCCTGACCCTTGATGTCGTGCGGATAGCCGACGACGGCGGCTTCCGACACCTTGGCATGCGCGACCAGCGCGCTTTCGACTTCGGCGGTGCCCATGCGATGGCCCGATACATTGATGACGTCGTCGACGCGGCCGGTGATCCAGTAATAGCCGTCCTCATCGCGGCGGCAGCCGTCGCCGGTGAAGTACTTGCCCGGATAGGTCTTGAAGTAGGTGTCGATGAAGCGCTGGTGGTCGCCGTACACCGTGCGCATCTGGCCCGGCCATGAATCGGCGATGCACAGATTGCCGGTGGTGGCGCCTTCCAGCACCTTGCCTTCGGCATCGACGATCTCTGGCACGACGCCGAAGAACGGCCGCGTCGCCGAGCCCGGCTTGAGCTTGGTGGCGCCGGGCAGCGGCGTGATCAGGATGCCGCCGGTTTCGGTCTGCCACCAGGTGTCGACGATCGGGCAGCGATCGTCGCCGACGATGTGATAGTACCATTCCCACGCTTCGGGATTGATAGGTTCACCGACCGAACCGAGCAGGCGCAGCGACTTGCGCGACGTCTTCTTCACCGGGCCTTCGCCGCCCTGCATCAGCGCGCGGATCGCGGTCGGCGCTGTGTAGATGATGTTGACCTGATGCTTGTCGCAGACTTCCCAGAAGCGCGATGTCGTCGGATAGTTCGGCACGCCCTCGAACACCAGCGAAATGGCACCGTTCGAGAGCGGTCCATAAATGATGTAGCTGTGACCGGTCACCCAGCCGACATCCGCAGTGCACCAGTAGACGTCGCCGTCGTGATAGTCGAAGACGTATTGATGCGTCATCGACGCATAGAGCAGATAGCCGCCGGTGGTGTGCAGCACGCCCTTCGGCTTACCGGTCGAGCCCGAGGTGTAGAGGATGAACAGCGGGTCCTCGGCATTCATCGGCTCGCACGGGCATTCCGCCGGCACGCTCTTGGCAAGGTCGTCGTAATAGAAATCGCGGCCGGCCTTCATGTTGACGGCGGCGCCGGTGCGCTTGATCACGATGACGGTGGCGACGCCGGAAACCTTGTCGCAGGCGGCGTCGACATTGGCCTTGAGCGGCACCTTGCGGCCGCCGCGCAGGCCTTCGTCGGCGGTGACGACGACGGTCGATTTGCAGTCCTCGAGGCGGCCGGCGATCGAGTCCGGTGAGAAGCCGCCGAAGATCACTGAATGCACGGCGCCGATGCGCGCGCAGGCGAGGATCGAGACCACCGCCTCGGCGATCATCGGCATATAGATGGTGACGCGGTCGCCCTTCTTGACGCCGCGCGCCTTCAGCACGTTGGCGAAGACCTGCACCTGCTCGTGCAGTTGCTTGTAGGTGATCGTCTTGTCGTCCTTCGGATCGTCACCTTCCCAGATCAGCGCGGTCTGGTTGCCGCGCTTGGCGAGATGACGATCGACGCAGTTGAAGCAGGCATTCAGCGTGCCGTCCTCGAACCACTTGATCGAGACGTTATGCGGATCGTAGGTCGTGTTCTTGACCTTGGTCGGCTTCTTGATCCAATCAAGTCGCGCGGCCTGCTCGCCCCAGAAGCCGTTCGGGTCACTGATCGAGCGCGCGTACATTTCCTTGTACTTGGCGTCGTCGACATAGGCCTTGGCCTTCCAGTCGGCCGGCACGTCATAAATCTTGTCGTCGGACATCGCACTCCCTCCCGGTGTCGCCCTTACCCGGCGCCCGTTTGATCCGGGCGCCCTTATGGTTCCATGGGCCATTATGCGCCGCCGGCCCAAGCGCTCACAAGCGCCGACAGTGCGACTTTCGTCGTGGGCCGCGCTTGGGAAATATCAATGCCGGGGGTGGTTTGGGGCCGATACCGGCGCCCCGGGCGCGGGCGTGGTCAGCGGCCGCCCATCTTGCAGAGCAGCTTCCACTCGGCTTCGGTAATCGCCGGCAGCGACAGGCGCGACTGCTTGAGCAACTGGATCTCGGACAGCTTCGGCTCGGCCTTGATGGCGGCAAGGGTTACCGGCGTCTTCAGCGCTATGACGGCTTTGACGTCGACGCAGACCCAAGGGCTGCCGGTCTCCGCCGTCGGATCGGCATAGGCTTCCTTGATGACCTCGACGATGCCGACGATCTCCTTGCCGACATTGGAGTGATAGAAGAAGCCGCGATCGCCCTTCTTCATTTTCTTCATGTTGAGCTTGGCGGTGTGATTGCGGATGCCGGTCCAGGCGGTGCCCTTGGCGCCGGCTTTCACCATCTGGTCCCACGACCAGGCATCGGGCTCGGATTTCAGAAGCCAGTAGGCCATTGCTGTTTATTCCTCCGCCTTGATCGGCCGCGACAACAGCGCCGCGATCGCTGCGTCGACGCTGAGTGTCTTCGCGATCACCGCGGCGACGGCGGCTGAAATCGGCATGTCGACGTTGGTGTCGCGCGCCATTTCGAGCAGCACCGGCGCGGTGAAGGCGCCCTCGGCGAGCTTGCCGCTCGGCGTCTCGTTCTTGCCGAGCGCGACGCCGTAGGAAAAGTTGCGCGACTGCGGCGACGAGCAGGTGAGGATGAGATCGCCGAGGCCGGACAGGCCGGTGAGCGTTTCCGGTTTCGCACCCAGGGCACGGCCGAAGCGCATCATCTCGGCGAAGCCACGCGTCGTCAGCGCTGCGGAAGCGCTGGCGCCCAGCCCGCGCCCGGTGACGATGCCCGAGGCGATCGCCAGTACATTCTTGACCGCGCCGCCGACCTCGACGCCGCGAATGTCGGTGGTGTGATAGGGCCGGAAGCTGCCGGAGTTCAAAGCGTGCGCCAGCCCTTCGGCAATGCCGGTGTCGGCGGCGGCGATGGTCACCGCGGTTGGCAAGCCGCGCGCGACATCGATGGCGAAACTCGGTCCCGACAAAATCGCCGGCACGGCGTTGGGCGCGTGCTCGGCGATGATCTCGGTCATGAATTTGTGCGTGCCGTGCTCGATGCCCTTGGCGCAGGCGATGAGCGGCGTGCCGGCGCGCATGGTCTGCGCCAGCGCCGCGACCACCGAGCGCAGCGCCTGCGCTGGCACCACCAGCAGCACGGCGTCGGCCTGTGCCGCTTCGCCGAGTGCGCGCGTCACTTTGATCGAAGCTTCGAGCTTAACCCCCGGCAGAAAGCGGCTCTCGCGCGCGGTGGCCAGATGCTCGGCGTGGCCGGCATCGAACTCCCACAACGTCACGTCGCGGCCGGCGCGCGCGGCCGTCTGCGCCAGCGCCGTTCCCCAAGCGCCGCCTCCCAGCACCGCGATGCGTTGGATGGTCATGTTTCTTCCTACTCCCTCGCCCCTTGTGGGGGAGGGTTGGGGAGGGGGGTGTGAGCGGTGTCGCAACGCGATGTCATTCCAAATTCACTTATACGCCGCCGTGCGCTTGCGTGCACCTTCGGCGGCGGCCGAAGCGTCGAGTGGCCAGCGGGCGCGCGGCGCCATGTCCATCGTATCGATGAGGCCAAGCGCCAGCCGTTCGATGCCGGCCCAGGCGATCATGGCGCCGTTATCGGTGCAGAGCTTGAGCGGCGGCGCGACCAAAGGCGTGCCCGTCTCCATGGCGACACGGTTGAGCGCGCCGCGGATCGCTTGGTTGGCGGCGACGCCGCCGGCGGCGACCAGCGCGTTGGGTTCGCCAAAGCGCGTCCGGAACAGCCGGAGCCCGGAGCGCAGCCGGTCGTGCACGACCTCGACCACGGCCTGCTGGAACGAGGCGCACATGTCGGCGACGTCCTGCGGCGACAGCGGCGCGATACGTTCGGCTTCGAGCCGCAGCGCGGTCTTCAGGCCGGAGAAGGAGAAGTCGCAGTCCTTGCGATGCTGCATCGGTCGCGGCAGCGCGAAGCGATCCTTGTCGCCGCGCGTCGCCTGCCGTTCGACTTCCGGGCCGCCGGGATAGCCGATGCCCATGAGCTTCGCAGTCTTGTCGAAGGCTTCTCCAATGGCGTCGTCCTGCGTCGTGCCGAGCCGCACATAATTGCCGACGCCGAGCACGGCGACGATCTGGGTGTGGCCACCGGAGGCGAGGAACAGGAGATAGGGGAACGGCGTGTTGTCGGTCAGCCGCGCGGTCAGCGCATGCGCTTCGAGGTGGTTGATGGCGATCAGCGGCTTGTTCGTGACCAGCGCGATCGCCTTGGCGGTAGTGAGCCCGACGATGACGCCGCCAATCAGGCCGGGTCCGGCGGCGGCGGCGATGCCGTCGAGATCGTCATAGCTCTTACCGGCCTCGCGCATGGCCTGGTCGATAATCAGATCGAGCGCCTCGACATGGGCGCGCGCCGCGATCTCCGGCACCACGCCGCCGAAGGCCGCGTGCTGCTCGATCTGACTGAGCACGACATTGGACAGGATCCGCCCGCCGCCGTCGGGCAGGCGCTCGACTACGGCGGCGGCGGTTTCGTCACAGGTCGTCTCGATACCGAGGACGAGCATCCCAGAAGCAGCCTTTCCTTTTCAGGGCGCGCTGAACTACAAGAGCCCTAACACCGCGAGGAACTATGGCGCAATCGGCTCCCCTTCTCCGCATCGGCACGCGCGGCTCACCGCTGGCGCTCGTCCAGGCCCATACCGTGCGCTCGCTGCTGGCGCAGGCCCATGGCGCAGATGAGGCGGCGTTCGAGACCGTCGTCATCAGGACCACGGGAGACGCCATCCAGGATCGGCCTTTGTCCGAAGTCGGCGGCAAGGGGCTGTTCACCAAGGAGATCGAAGAGGCGCTGCTGAGCGAGCGCATCGATCTCGCCGTGCATTCAGCCAAGGACATGCCGACCGTGTCGCAACCGGGGTTGCTGCTTGCCGCCTGTCTCGAGCGCGAGGACCCGCGCGATGCCTTCATCAGCCTGAAAGCCAAGACGCTCGCCGATCTGCCGCAGGGCGCGCATCTCGGCACCGCGTCACTGCGCCGGCAGGCCATCGTCAAGGCGGCGCGGCCCGATCTCAAAGTGACGCCGCTGCGCGGCAATGTCGAAACGCGCCTGCGCAAACTGGAGAGCGGCGAGGTCGATGCGACTTTGTTGGCAATGGCCGGCCTGAAGCGCCTCGGCCTGTCGCGCCATGCGACGCATGTGATGTCGGTGGAAGAATTTCTGCCGGCGGTGGCGCAAGGCGCCATCGGCATCGAGACGCGCGGCGACGACAACCGCACGCGGCAGATGGTGGCGCGCATCAATCACACCGCGACCTTTATCGCGGTCGCTTGCGAGCGCGCTTTCCTCGCCGCGCTCGACGGTTCGTGCAAGACGCCGCTCGCCGGCCATGCCACCTTGTCCGGCGACACGCTGCACTTCCGCGGCCTGATCGCACGGCCGGATGGCAACGGCGCGCACGACATCACCGGCAAGGGCCATGTCCGCGATGCGGTCAGGATTGGCGACGACGCCGGCCGTGCCTTGAAGAAGGTCGCCGGCCCCGGCTTCTTCGATTAGCGGCGGACAGCAACGATGCGCATCGTGCTCACGCGGCCTCACAAAGATAGCGAGCGAACCGCGGCGCTGTTGCGCGCGCATGGCCACGATGTGCTGATCGCGCCGCTGCTGCGCATCGAGACACTGCCAGTCAAACTCGATCAATGCTACGGCGCCGTGATCGTCACCAGCGCCAATGCTGCTGCGGCGCTCGCCGATCATCCGGCGTGCGCGACGCTAACTGCCTTGCCGGTGTTCGCCGTCGGCCAGCGCAGTGGTGCGGCGGTGCGTGCCGCAGGCTTCTCCGATATCCATGTCGCCGGCGGCGACATCGACGATCTGACGCGCCTGATCGCAGAACAGCGCCCCGACGAGAAGGCGCCGCTTCTGTATCTCGCCGGCGAGGACCGTTCCGGCGATCTGGTGGGCGACCTCGCCGTGCACGGCATCGCAGTGGAGTTGGCCGTGATCTATCGCGCGGTACCGCAACCGTTTCCGGCGGAACTGACGGCCGCGCTGACAAGCGGCGCGGTCGATGCCGTGATGCATTTTTCCAGGCGCAGCGCCGCGCAATACGTTACCGGCGCCCAGGCCGCCGGGATCGCCGAACCGGCGCTCGGCCTGCGTCATGTCTGCCTGTCGGCGCAGATCGCCGAGCCCTTGCGCGATGCCGGTGGGCGCCGGATCGATGTCGCAAAGCGGCCGGACGAATCGGCGATGATGGCGATAATCGATCAACTGGCGACCTCTGTCCCGCCAGCCTGAATCCTGCCTTGAGGCGGGTTTTAATTGCTGCGGGATGTGCCGCACTTCGCTAGGATTCACCGCATGAACGACAAGCGCCCTACGCCTGACCCATCGGCCGGCCGCCGCAAACGCACGGCGCCGACGATCGATCTCGAGGCGGAGGAGGTGCGGTCCGCCGAAGCGGCATCCGAGTCCGTCGCGCCGGCAGCGGAGGCGCAGGCCGCAACGGAGGACGAAGCGCTGTCGCAAGCAGCAGCGGAAGCGGCCGCATCGTCCGAGCCGAGTTCCGCGCCATCCGGCGATGACATCAGAAAGACCAAACGCCCCAGCCCGATCGTGCCGGCGGCGGTCGGTGGCTTGGTCGGCGCCGCCGTGATCGCATTAATCGGCGTCATCGCCTGGACCGCCGGTTTGGTGCCGAATGCCGGCAGCCCGCAATCCGACCCGCGCGTCGCCGCGCTGGAAACGCAACTCAAGGATCTGCAAAGCCGCGCCGCAACGCCGTCGGCCGATGCCGCCGGCAATGCGGCGGTCAGCGCCCGCATCGGCAAGCTCGAAGATCAAATCCAGAAAGTTTCGTCATCGTCGCCGGCTGACGCCAAGGCGCTGAGCGATCGCGTTGCCGCCAACGACAGTGCGATGAAGTCGCTCGGTGTCGCTCTCGCCGCGCTCAATCGCCGCTACGACGAATTGGCCGCCAGCACCAAGGCGGCGCAGGCGCGCGCCGAAGCCGCGGAGAAGGCAGCCGCCGACCTGCGCGGCGAATTGCAGACGGTGTCGCGCGCGGCGTCCGCCGGCGCCTCGTCGGCCGATCTGGCGCCGTTGCAACAGCGCATCACCGCGCTCGAAGATCAGACCAAGAATGCCAATGCCGAACTCGCCCGCACCACGCGTTCCGAGCGCGCGGCGCGGCTCGCTTTGAGCACGGCGGCGCTGCGCGACGCGGTGCTCCGCGGCGTGCCGTTCGCCGAAGAGCTGGCCCAGGCCAAGGCGCTCGGCGCCGACGAAAAATCGCTGGCGCCGTTGTGGCCGCTGGCGGCCGGCGGCGTGCCGACCGCCAAGGATCTCGCGAGCGAATTGAACGATCTCCTGCCGCAATTGCAGAAAGCGGCGGGATCGCCGGCCGCGAGCGGCAGCTTCCTCGATCGCCTGCAGGCCAATGCCGAAAGTCTGGTGCGCATCCGTCCGGCCGGTGCGCCGCCGGGCGACGATACGTCGGCGGTGCTGGCGCGACTCGAAACCGATGCCATGCAAGGCAACATCGACGCGGCGCTCGCCGAGATCGGCAAGCTGCCGGAAGCGGCGCGGCAAAAAGCCTCCGGCTGGGTGACGCGCGCCGTGACGCGGCAAAAGGCACTCGCCGCCGCTCGCGATGTCGCCGCCGACAGCACGCGTTCGCTCGGGTCGCGGTGAGGCCGGCATGATCCAAGTCGTCCTGTTTCTGGTCACGGTCGGGCTCATCGCCGCGGGCTTCGTCTGGTTCGCCGATCGTCCGGGCGACGTCATCATCAACTGGATGGGCTACCGCATCGAAACGTCACTGATGGTGACGTTGCTAGCGGTGGCGGCAATCATCGTTGCCGCCGTCCTGATCTGGTCGATCGCGCGCGCCATTCTGCGCTCGCCGGAACAGGTCTCGCTGTTCTTCCGTCATCGTCGCGCCATGCGCGGGCATCTGGCGATCTCGCGCGGACTCATCGCCATCGGCTCCGGCGATACGCGGCTGGCGCGTCGCTCCGCCGACGAAGCGGCGCGGTTGTCGCCCGGCGATCCGCTGGCCCTGCTGCTGACCGCGCAATCGGCGCAGCTCGCCGGCGATCGCGCCGGCGCCGAGCGCGCCTTCTTCGAAATGACGCGGCATGACGAGACCAAGCTCTTGGGGCTGCGCGGTCTCTACATCGAAGCGCAACGCCGCAACGACGCGGTCACCGCGCGCCGCGTCGCCGAGCAGGCGATGGAGGCCGAACCCGCGCTTACCTGGGCCGGCCAGGCTTTGCTCGACGACCGCTGCGCGCATGGCGATTGGACCGGCGCTTTGAAGGCGCTCGATGCGGCGCGGTCCTCGCTCACCAAGGAAGACTACCGCCGCAAGCGCGCCGTGCTGCTGACGGCGCAGGCGCTGGCGCTGGATGACAGCGATCGTGAGGCGGCGCGGGTCGCGGCGCTCGATGCGCTCAAGCTTGCGCCCGGCCTGGTACCGGCGGCGGCGCTCGCCGGCCGGCGGTTGGCCGAAGCCGGCGATCCGCGGCGAGCCGGCAAGGTATTGATCGCGGCGTGGCGGCTCCATCCGCATCCCGATCTGGCCGAGGCCTATGCCGACATCCGACCCGGCGACACGGCGCGGGCGCGCCTGACGCGCATGCAGTCGCTCGCCGACAAGTCGCCGGAAGACCCTGGCGCCGTGCGCGAAGGCGCCATTGCTGTGGCGCGCGCCGCGATCGATGCGCGCGAATTCAAGATCGCGCGCGACGCGCTGGCGCGCTATGTCACGGCGCCGTCGAAGCGTATCGCCACCTTGATGGCCGAACTCGAGGAAGCCGAGCACGGCGACGTCGGCCGCGTGCGCGAGTGGCTCGGCCGCGCCATGCGCGCCGCGCCGGATCCGGTGTGGACGGCGGACGGTGTGGTCTCCGATCGCTGGCTGCCGGTGTCGCCGAGCGGCAAGCTCGACGGCTACGAATGGCGGGTACCGCTGGCTGAAATCGGAATGACCCATCCGGTGGTCGATGCGCCGCCGCCACCGCTGCCCGATCAGCCGCCGATTGCCGTCACGGCGATGGAAGCCGCGCCGCAGGCGCAGCCTGAGCCCAAGCCAGATCCCGGTCCCGAGACCAAGCCCGCCGCTGAAGCGGAGCTGTCACGGGGCACCGCGTCGAGCGAGGCTCAACCGAGCCGGCCGCAACCGGCGATTCTGGAAGGCGTGGCGGGGCCGGCGGTCGCGCCTGTCATGCCTCCGGTGAAGCGGAAGGCGGCCGAGCCGATCATCCCGGTGGTCCAGGCGCCGGACGATCCGGGCCTCGAATCCGACCTCGATTCCGATCCGATTCCGGAAAAAACCTCCTCGGCGGACGGCTGGTCGCGCTTCAAGGGACTGTTCCGCTGAGCGGCGTTGCCGCGCGAATCGGTCATCCGGTCAGGCGCTTGCCAAGCCGGGGCGGCGCCGATAGTAAGGCGCCGCGGGCTTCATGCTTTCTGCATGATTTTGTCGGAAAACAGGGCTCGAATTCGACTTCTGCACCGGCGCCGATGTAGCTCAGTGGTAGAGCATCCGCTTCGTAAGCGGGTGGTCGGGGGTTCAAATCCCTCCATCGGCACCATTTTCCCGCGAGTCGGGGCTCAGGCGCCTCCAGCCTGCTTCCATGATCCGTGACGCGGTTTTGCTGTGGTCAGGATGGCCGCCGGCCGTCGCCGGGCCCCTCGCAACCTTGCCAACCCTTCGGAATCCGGGCAGTTTTTTTGTCGGCCGTAAGGTCGCATCCGGGCTATTAGCGCGTTGGCGCGGCACCAAAACTGTCGCATTTCGGTTCTAGAGTGATGTCATGGCAAAACCAGCCGTCGTTCTCGTAGGCGCCGATAAAGGCGGGGTCGGCAAGACCACCGTCGCGCGGACCTTGCTGGATTATTTCGGCGCGCATCACACGCCGACGCGGGCGTTCGACACGGAATCGCCGCGCGGCACCTTGAAGCGCTTTCATCCCGATGTGACCGAGGTCGTCGATGTGACCGAGGTCGCCGACCAGATGAAGATTTTCGACACCCTGGGCACCACGCCGGCCCAGGTGACGGTGATCGACATTCGCGCCGGCCTGTTGTCGCCGACGCTGCAGGCCTTGAGCGATATCGGCTTTCTCGAATCCGCCAAGAAGGGCCAGATCACCTTCGCGGTGTTTCACATTCTCGGGCCGTCGATCGCCTCGCTGCAGGAGATCGCCGAGACGTCGGCTTTCGTCGGCGACGCCAGCTACTTCCTGGTCAAGAACCACATCAACGATACCTCGTTCTTCGACTGGGATCCGGCGACCTACAATTCGTATTTCAATCAGATCAAGAACGCGCAGGACATCACCATCCCGAAGCTCAACGAGATGGCGACCGAGCAGGTCGAGGTGGCTAGCGTGCCCTACGTGCAGTTCGTCGCCAACAAGAGCGGCACGGGTGATGCGGCGAATTATTCGTTCGTGCTGCGCGGCTATGTGCGCCACTGGCTCGGTCAGGTCTGGGGCGAATATGATCGCGTCAAGCTTGTCGATCTTTTGGCGCCCAAGCAGGACAGCCCGGTGCGCCAGGTTGCCGGCTGACGCGCGCGGTTTCGCGCCGGTTGTGGTTGCGGAGACGGCGCCGGGATGGACAGCGGCGCCGCTTTTTTGTGCCTCGGTTTTGTGGCCGCTGTGTTCTACTTGAATTCCAAGGCCGGGATGATTCCTGCCATTTGCGACGCGATTGATGGTGGCTTCCGGCAATGTCGTTTCGCCATTCGGTCTATATCGTAACGTCGCCGCGGCCGCGGGTCGGCAAGACCCTGCTGTCGCGGCTGCTGATCGACTATCACAAGCATGAAGAGCGCGAGGTCGCAGGCTTCGATCTCGATTCCGGAGACCATTCGCTTAAGCAATTCGCGCCGGACGACGTCGCCGCCGCCGATATCGGCAGCGTCAAGGGCCAGATGGCGCTGTTCGACCGCCTCGTCAGCGAACAAGGCGGCGGCAAGGTGGTCGATGTCGGCGGCGATGCGTTCAAGAATTTCTTCGACGTCGCCTACCGCATCGGTCTGGTCGAGGAGGCGCACAAGCGCGCCATCGCGCCGGTCATCCTCTTCATTGCGTCGTCCGACAAACTGGCGGCCGATGCCTATCGCGATCTGCGCGCACGCTTTCCCGGCGCGGCGTTGACGCCGGTGCACAACGAGATGCTCGGCCTCGCCCAGCACCGCGACCGCTTCCCGCCCTCGGCGCAGAGTGGCGCCATCCTGCGCATGCCGGTGCTGGCGCCGGGTTTGCGCAAATACATCGAGACGCCGCCATTCAGCTTCGCCGACGACCAACTCGCCAATGCGCGCCATATCCCGCTCAACGCCCACATTGAAATCCAGCGCTGGCTGCGCAAGGCCTATCTCGAGTTCCGCGAACTCGACCTGCGCATTCTGCTCGGCGAATTGCAGACGTCGCTGCGGTTCTGACGCTTTTCATAGATATTTCAAAGGCTTGGATTTTGGAACGAACGCCACTTCTGCGCGTTCTCTTCGCTTGATATCCGAGCAGGAAAACCTGCCCAGTGGAGGAGGCTCGAAGATGTGGATCAATCTCTTCACCGTCGCCCTCGCCATCGCCCTTGGTCTCGGTGCCACCGCCCTGATCGTCCAGAACGACCTCACCACGCAGCACGCCGCGCCGAAGCGTCGGCGGCGGGTAGCACGGGTCCGCGGCTAGCTTTCCACACACGACTCGCTTTAAGGGAGCGGCATGGCCACGCCGCTCCTTTTGTCGCGCCGTTTCGCACCGCTGTTCTGGTGTCAGTTCTTCGCGGCGTTCAATGACAATTTCCTGAAGACGTCGCTGGTCTTCCTCATCCTGTTCGGCGCCAATGTGACGGCGGGCGAAGCCGAGGTGCTGATCACGATCGCCAGCGCCATCTTCATCGCGCCCTATTTTTTCCTATCCGGACTGGGCGGTGAACTGGCCGACCGTTACGACAAGGCGCGCGTCGCGCAGTGGCTGAAATTCGTCGAGATCTTCGTCGCGGCGCTGGCGCTGTACGGCTACATGCACAAGTCGATTGCCGTCATGTTCGTCGCGCTCGGCCTGTTCGGCGTCATCGCGTCACTGTTCGGACCGATGAAATACGGCATCCTGCCGGATCATTTGCCGGCCGAGAAACTGCCGACCGCCAATGCGCTGGTCGAGGGTGCGACCTTCATCGCCATCCTGACCGGCACGATCATGGGCGGCATCGCCGCGCATCAGGGCGGCGTGCGCGCCTTCGGTCTGCTGGTTCTCGGATTCGCGCTGGCGTGCTGGCTCTCGGCGTTGCGCATTCCGCCGAGCGGCGAGGGCGCGCCGCATCTCACGGTCAACGGCAATGTCGCGCGCTCGACGGTGGCCATGCTGCGCCATCTGCGCGCCGATCCGCGGCTGTGGTGGGGCGCGATGGTGACGAGCTGGTTCTGGCTCGTGGGCATCGTCGTGCTGTCGCTGCTGCCGCCTCTGATCAAGACCTTGATCGGCGGCAATGAAGACACCGTCACGGTTTATCTGGCGCTGTTCTCGATCGCTGTCGGCGCAGGCTCGGGTCTTGCGGCGACGATCGCGCGCGGCCGCATCGTGCTGCGCACCACCTTCGCCGGCGCGCTGCTACTCGGCGCCTTTGCACTCGACCTCGGCCTGTCGGCGCTCGGCGTTGCGGCGACGGTGCCTGGGCAGACGCCATCGCAGGTGTTCGCCACGTCATTCGGCGTCCGCGTGGCGATTGACCTTGCCGGTCTCGCCATCGCCGGCGGTCTGTTCATCGTGCCGGCTTTCGCCGCCGTTCAGGCCTGGTCGGACAGCGATTATCGCGCCCGCACCGTGGCGGCGGTGAATGTGCTCAACGCCGCCTTCATGACCGGCGGCACGGTGCTGGTCGCGCTATTGCAGCATATCGGTGCGACGCTGCCGATGCTGTTTACCGGCATCGGCCTCGCCACGTTCATCGTAGCGTCCGCGATCTGGCGGACGATGCCTAGAACTTGACCGCTCCTGCCTGATTACTTCTTCCGCATACTCAGCACGCGGTCGACCATCTCGCCGGCGACGCCAAGATAGTTGGCCGGATCGACCATCGCTTCGAGTTCCTTGCGGCTGGCGTGCTGCGAGATTTCCTTGTCCTCGGCGAGTAGGTCGATCAGCGGCCGGCCGGTCTTCACCACCTCGCGGCAGATGTCATAGACGTGGTCGTGCGCGTAGTTGCGGCCCATCTTGTCGCCGAGCTTCATCATCACGGCTTCTGACATGATCAGGCCCTTGGTGATCATGAGGTTGTCGGCCATCTTCTTCTCGTTGACCTGCAGGCCTTCGAGCACGAAGCGGGTCTGCGCCAGCGCGCCGGCCGACAGCATGAAAATCTCCGGCAGCACGATCCATTCGATCTCCCACGGGCCGGTGGCGCGCTCGTGGTCTTCCACCATGGCTTCCATCAGCGCCGCGGCATGCTGTTTCACGATCGCGGTCTGCGCGGTGATGTAGACAGACGAGATCGGATTGCGTTTCTGCGGCATGGTGGACGACGAGCCGCGGCCCTGGTGGAACGGCTCGAACACCTCTTCCACTTCGGTCTGCATTAGGAGCTTCACGTCGAAGGCGACCTTGCCGCAGGAACCGGTGACGAGGCCGAGGAAGGCGCCGACCTCGGCGATGCAGTCGCGCACGGTGTGCCAGGAGATCGCCGGCTGGCCGAGGTTCAGTTCCTTCATCAGCTCGACCTGGCACTTGAGGCCGTCCTTGCCGAGCGACGACAAGGTGCCGGCGGCGCCGCCGAATTCGCCAACCAGCACGCGCTCCTTCAATTGCTTGAGGCGTTCGCGATGGCGCTCGAAGCCGGCGAGGATGGTCGCCATCTTGTAGCCGAAGGTGATCGGAACCGCCTGTTGCAGGTTGGAGCGGCCGGCCATAGGCGTGTCGCGATATTTCTTCGCCAAGACGGCGAGCGCTTCACAAATCGCGTCGATCTCCTGACCGACGATGTCGAGCGATTCTCGAATCTGCAGCACGGTCGCGGTGTCGGTGATGTCCTGTGTGGTCGCGCCCCAGTGCGACCATTCACCGAGCTTGTCCTTGCACAATTTGACGAGCTGCTGGACCACCGGCAGGACCGGATAACCGATGCGCTCGGTCGCCTCCTTCAGCCTCGCCATGTCGTATTCCTTGGCGTCGCAGTGCTTGACGATCTCGTCGCAGGCCTCCTGCGGGATGATCTTCAGCCGCGCCTGGGCGACCGCGAGGGCCTTCTCGAAGTCGAGGTATTTCTGCACCCGGTTCTCGTCGGACCAGACCTGACGCATGGCCGGGGTCGTAAAAATATCGCGGAAAACGGCTGAATCGAGATAGGTCGACGGCACGGCGAGGGCTCCTTGAGGTCGCTTTTGGCCCGGCCATAGCACGGGAGGGCCGGGTTTCGCAGGCCCCCGGACTAAAGAATTCGTTAACCATAAAAGCCCTAGCCTGCCGGACGATTTCCCGACTTCCGCAGGTTTGGCCGATGTCCATCGCCCCTACCAGAACCTTCATCATCGTTGGCGCAGGCCTGCTGCTCGCGGCCTGCAACACGACGAATGATCGCGTTGCGGACGGCAAGATGCCGAGCCGGCAGGCGCTGGCGATGGTGCCGCCGCCACCGGACGTGACCGGGTCGATCGGTGGCGCCAGGAAGGAGCCCGAGCCGGCCGCGGAAACCAACGCCAAACCGGCCGAAATCGCCGCCAAGCCGGTGGTCAAACTACCAGGCGACGAATCCGAGACGGGCACCGCTGGCGGCGCCGCGGCGGCGATGGCCCAGGGCCGCAATCAGTATCAGGCCAACCACTTCCGCGAGGCCCAGCGCCATTTTCGTCGAGCCACCGAGCTGGCGCCAAAGAGCGCGGAAGCCTGGCTCGGGCTGGCGGCCTGCTACGACCGCCTGCGCGATTTTACTCAGGCCGACGGCGCCTATGCCAAGGCGCTGGCCATTGCCGGACCGACCTCGGAAGTGCTCAACAACCAGGGCTATTCCTACATGCTGCGCGGCGATCTCAAGCGCGCCCGCGACACGCTGCTGGTGGCGCAGCGTCAGGATCCGCGCAACAAATACGTCGAGAACAACCTGATCCTGCTCGAATCCAGCGAGCGCAAGGGCCGCTAGCCGACCCCGCCTTGGATTGCGCCCTACCACGCGTCCATTCGCCGCGTTCGAAACCTTTCGATTTTGTCATGAGCATTCGAGCCGATCCGGCCTACATTGAGGTTGGAAGCGGCGCCGGACGCGCCGTATTTTGCCATTTGCGCCGGAAACGCGTTATGGCCCAGGTTGTAATCGAGGAACCAAGACCACGTCATGTTCGACGCCATTCTGAAATTCATCGGCGAACTGGGTGAAGACGATCAGCGCGCACAAACTTTTGCCGACAACGATTATCGGCTCGCCGCGGCGGCGCTTCTCGTGCACACCGCCGCTATCGACGGCGAAATCTCCGACGTCGAGCGCGCGCGCCTGCACGACCTCATGATGCAGCGCTTCAAACTCGACGATGAGGCGGCGGACAAACTCATTGCCCGTGCCGAGGAAGTCGATGAGCGGGCGGTCGATCTCTATCACTTCACCACGCGGCTCAATCGCGCTCTGGACGATAAGCAACGAGCTCGTGTTGTCGAGATGATGTGGCAAGTGGTGTTCGCCGATGGCGGCGTCACCGAGTTCGAAGATAACCTGATCTGGCGCGCCGCCGACTTGCTCAACGTCTCGCGCGAGGAACGCATTGCGTTACGCACTCGGGTGGCGGAGCAAAAAGCCGCCAATGACGATGCCTGATCCAGCATGAAACCCGTCACACTCATCACCGGCGCTTCGTCCGGCATCGGTGTTGAACTGGCGCGTGTGTTCGCGCGCCACGGCCACGCGCTGGCGCTGGTGGCGCGGCGGGTCGATCGGCTGAATATGCTCGCCGACGAAATCGAAAAAAGCGGCCAACCGCGGCCGATCGTCATCGCCGCCGATCTGACCCAATCGCGGCCGTCGATGGCGATCGGCGAGGCGCTGGCAGCGGCCGGCGCCGAGCCGCAATATGTCGTCAACAATGCCGGCTTCGGTCTGGTCGGCAGCGCGGCAAAACTCGACCGTGCCGAGCAGCTTGCGATCATCGACGTCAATCAGCGGGCACTGACTGATCTGTCACTCGCTTTCGTGCCGAGCCTGGAGCGCCATCGCGGCGGCATCCTCAATGTCGGTTCGGTGGCCGGTTTTCTCCCCGGGCCGGGCAGTGCGGTCTATTACGCCAGCAAAGCCTATGTGCTGTCGCTGTCCGAGGCGTTGTCAAGCGAACTTGCGCCGCGCGGCATTCGCGTCACCTGCCTTTGCCCCGGGCCGGTGCCGACGGAGTTCGCCGAACGCGCCGGGGTCAAATCCAAGATCGCGCCGGGGCCGCTCGTGCATACCGCGGCGATGGTGGCCGAGGCCGGTTACCGCGGCCTGACGGCGGGAACTCCCGTGGTCGTGCCGGGGCTCGGCAACAAGCTGGTGACGCTGCTGGTGCGCGTCCTGCCCCGGCGGATCGTGCTGCGGCTGGTCGGGCGGCGCCAGGGGAAGCGGCAATCGACAGCCGAGCGGCCGCAAGGCTGACGCCTGCGGCAGTGGCCGCTACGGCCCGCGGACTGGTTCTGGAGGGGGGTTGGTGGAGCCAGGCGGGATCGAACCGCCGACCTCGTCATTGCGAACGACGCGCTCTCCCAGCTGAGCTATGGCCCCTTCCCAAAGGCAGAGGACGGAAACCCGTTACCTCCGCGCTTTTTGCTGAGTGGGCGCCATTTAGGACCGGGCATCCCTCCTGTCAAGGACGGCCCCGGACCGGGACCCTTAACCGCCGTTGCCGGCTGCCCCTTTCCTCGCGGTCGCCGAGCGGCTATTCGTCCGTTTCAATTTGGCGTTTCCGGATGGCGAACCGGCCCCCACTTCGCCTGGAAACGCTCGAGCTGACGGAGCACGCGATGAACCCCTTTCTCTGGCTGATCGACACGGTCATCAGCCTCTATATCTGGATCCTGGTGGCCTCGGCCGTTCTGTCCTGGCTCGTCGTGTTCAACGTGGTCAACACGCGCAACCCGATCGTGCATTCGATCGGTAATTTTCTCTATGCGGTGACCGAGCCGCTGCTGCGCCCGATCCGCAACATCATGCCGAATCTCGGCGGCATCGACATTTCGCCGGTCATCCTGATCATCGGCCTGCTGTTCATTCGGCAGCTGATCTTCTGGCTTTATCTGCAGATATTCATCTGAGGCATGAACCCGCGCCCGTGGTCGGCGCTGGCGGGTGGCGTCGCGCTCGATGTGCGGCTGACGCCGAAGGGCGGACGTGACGCCATCGATGGCGTCGACACGCTCGGCGACGGGCGGAGCGTGCTCAAGGTTCGGGTGCGCGCCGTACCGCAGGACGGCGAAGCCAACGAGGCCTTGTGTCGACTCATCGCCAAGACGTTGAATGTCGCGCCGCGCGACGTGACACTGGCCGCCGGCGCTACATCGCGGATCAAGCGGTTGACGATTGCTGGTGATACGGCGGCGCTGATTGCGGTGCTGGAGAAACGAGGCGCATCACGATAATGCTGCAGGCCAAGGGGGCGCGATGACCGCAGCCATCATAGACGGAAAGGCGATCGCGGCAGCGCTGCGCGGCAAGGTGGCTGGCGAGGTGGCGCGGCTCAAGCGCGACCACGGCATCACGCCGGGGCTTGCCGTTGTGCTGGTCGGCAACGATCCGGCGAGCGAAGTCTATGTCCGGTCGAAATCGAGGGCGGTGATCGAAGCCGGCATGGCGCCGTGCGATCACAAGCTGCCGGCGACGGCGAGTGAACATGAAGTGCTGGCACTGGTGGCCAAGCTCAACGCCGATCCGGCCGTCAGCGGCATTCTGGTGCAATTGCCGCTGCCGCCGCAGATCGATGCGCAGAAGGTGATCGCGTCGATCGATCCGATGAAGGACGTCGACGGTTTCCACCCGGTCAATGTCGGCCGCCTGTCGATCGGCCTGCCGGCGCTGACGCCGTGCACGCCGACCGGTTGTGTCATGCTGGCGAAGTCGGTGCAGCCGTCGCTCGGCGGCCTCGACGCCGTGGTGATCGGCCGCTCCAACATCGTGGGGAAGCCGGTGGCGCAACTGCTGCTCGCGGAAAATGCGACGGTGACCATCGCGCATTCGAAGACGCGTGACCTGGCCGCGCTGTGTCGCCGCGCCGACATTCTCGTCGCCGCCATCGGCAAGCCGGAACTGGTGCGCGGGCATTGGCTGAAGCCGGGCGCCATCGTCGTCGATGTCGGCATCAACCGCGTCTCAGGCGAAGGCGGCAAATCGAAGATCGTCGGCGACGTGGCATTCGACGAGGCCAAGGCGCTGGCGGGCGCGATAACGCCGGTGCCGGGCGGCGTCGGGCCGATGACGATCGCCTGCCTGATGCTGAACACCGTGCGTGCGGCGTGCGCGTTGAACGGTCTAAAGGCGTCTCTCTGACTCTCATGATGAGGAGCGCACGAAGTGCGCGTCTCGAACCATGAGGCGGAGGTGATCGGGCCTCCATCCTTCGAGACGTCCGCTGCTCGGGCTCCTCAGGATGAGGGTTGATGCTTCGCTACTGAAAAGCCTTAGCCCTGCGGCCAGGCGTAGGCGACCTTGTCCAGCGTCTTGGCGCCGAACTTCTCCGACGAGCGCGCCACGGCGCGGCCGCCCAGCGCCCGATAGAACTCCATCGCCGGTTCGTTATCCGACAGCGCCCAGACCACGAGGCTCTTGAGTCCCGACTGCGCCAGGTCCTTGCGCGCGGCGCTGAACAGGCGGCGGCCAAAGCCGAGGCCCTGAAACTCCGGACGCAGGTAAAGCTCGTAGACTTCGCCTTCGTAGAACAGGCTGCGGGCGCGGTTGCGCCCGTAATTGGCATAGCCGGCGATACGATCGCCGAACTGCAAAACGGTGATGCGGCTGCCTTTGCGGATCGCCGAATCCCACCAGTCCGGGCCGCGGCGGTTGATCAGCTTATCGAGTTCGCTGCCGGGGATGATGCCCTGGTAGGCGGCCCGCCAGGCTTCATCATGCGTCGAGGCAACGTCCTCGGCGTCGGCGGACTTGGCGCGGCGAATCTCGATGAGTGTCGTGCTCATTGGCGAATACAAGCAACGAACCCTGCGGCCTTCAAGCCCTATGATTAACGTCCGGTTAACGGTGTGGATTACCGGCCACAGGTGGCCCATTGCGGTACAGGAGTCCGCAAAGTCAGTGAGTTGCCCTGGCAAAAGCCTGGCGGCGAACCGGTGCGGCTCGCCGCGCGTCGCGCCGCCTTAGGCGACTTCGGCTTCCTTGGCGCGGTCGGCGCGCTTGCGGTCGTTTTCGTCGAGCAGCTTCTTGCGCAGACGGATCGACGACGGCGTTACTTCGACGAGCTCGTCGTCCTGGATGTAGGCCAACGCCTTTTCCAGCGTCATGCGGATCGGCGGCGTCAGGCGCACCGCTTCGTCCTTCGACGTGGTGCGGATGTTGGTGAGCTGCTTGCCCTTCAAGACGTTGACGACAAGATCGTTGTCGCGGGTGTGCTCGCCGACGATCATGCCGGTGTAAACCTTCCAGCCCGGCTCGATCATCATCGGGCCGCGGTCTTCCAGGTTCCACAGCGCGTAAGCGACCGCCTCGCCCTTGTCGTTCGAGATCAGGACGCCGTTGCGGCGGCCCTGGATCGCGCCCTTGTACGGCGCGTGGCCGTGGAACAGCCGGTTCATGATCGCGGTGCCGCGGGTGTCGGTGAGCAGTTCGCCTTGATAGCCGATCAGGCCGCGGGTCGGGGCGTAGAACACCAGGCGCGTGCGTCCGCCGCCGGATGGGCGCATCTCGACCAGCTCGGCCTTGCGCTCCGACATCTTCTGTACGACGACACCGGAGTGCTCTTCATCGACGTCGATGACGACTTCCTCGATCGGCTCTTCGACCTGACCGTCATCGTTCTTGCGCAGCAGCACCTTGGGACGCGACACGGACAGCTCGAAGCCTTCGCGGCGCATAGTCTCGATGAGGATGCCGAGCTGCAATTCGCCGCGGCCGGCGACTTCCATGGCGTCTTTTTCTTCCGATTCACGCACGCGCAGCGCCACGTTGCCTTCGGCTTCGGCCATCAGGCGGTCGCGGATCATGCGGCTCGTGACCTTGGAGCCTTCGGTGCCGGCGAGCGGCGAGTCGTTGACGCGGAAGGTCATGGCGAGCGTCGGCGGATCGATCGGCTGCGCCGGCAACGCTTCCTCGACCGCCGGATCGCAAATGGTCATGGCCACGGTGGCATTCGGCAGACCGGCAATGGCGACGATGTCACCGGCCTCGGCGTCGTCGAGCGGCACGCGCTCCAGACCGCGGAACGCCAGCACCTTGGTGACGCGGCCGTTCTCAATCAGCTTGCCGTCGCGGTCGAGCACCTTCACCGCCTGGTTCGGCTTGACCGTGCCGGAGAAGATGCGACCGGTGACGATGCGGCCGAGATACGGATTGGACTCGATGATGGTGCCGAGCAGGCGGAACGGGCCTTCCTCGACCACCGGCGGCTTGACGTGCTTGAGCACGAGATCGAACAGCGGCGTCATGCCCAGGTCCTGCGGACCCTCGAGCGAGGTCGACATCCAGCCCTGCTTGGCCGAGCCGAACAGGATCGGGAAGTCGAGCTGCTCGTCGGTGGCGTCGAGCGCCGCGAACAGGTCGAACACCTCGTTGAGCACTTCGTTGGCGCGGGCGTCGGGACGATCGACCTTGTTGATGACGACGATGGGCTTGAGGCCCATCTTCAGCGCCTTGGAGACGACGAACTTGGTCTGCGGCAGCGGGCCTTCGGCGGCGTCGACCAACACCAGGGCGCCGTCCACCATGTTGAGAATACGCTCGACCTCGCCACCGAAGTCGGCGTGGCCGGGGGTGTCGACGATGTTGATGCGTGTGCCCTTCCATTCAACGGAAGCGGCCTTGGCGAGAATGGTGATGCCGCGCTCGCGCTCGAGGTCGTTGGAGTCCATGGCGCGCTCGACCTGACGCTCGTTCTCGCGATAGACGCCGGACTGCTGCAGCAGGCGGTCCACGAGGGTGGTCTTGCCATGGTCGACGTGCGCGATGATCGCGATATTGCGGAGTTCCATAAGAGATGCCTTTTGCGCGCGGCCTGCTGCCGGAGCGGTTCCTGTCTCGGGGGCGGGCGCGGTGTTCCAAAAACCAAAGCGCGGGCCGCTTTCCAAGGGCCCGCGACGCATCCGCTTTTGCGGCGCAATATAGTGAGGAAATAGCCGGAAGCAACCACCATGGCGGGCCGCCGCGGATCGCGGTTAAGCCTGCCGTGGCGGCCTCTGGAAGCGCTCCCGCTGCGATTATTTCGGCGTGTTGACGCCCTTTTGCAGGCCCGGGCGCAGCAGTTCGGGCCGCAGTGCCGGTCCCCGCTGGACGCCGGTCGCCGGGGCCTGCTGGCCGGCTGGTGCCTGGGTCGCGGGAGCCTGCGTCGCCGCTGGCAGCGCCCGCCCGGCGGCCAGCGCATCGAACAGCGGCTTCAGCGCCGGATTCTCCAGGATCGGCTTCATGTTCGAGGCCTTGAGCATGCCCTCATCGAGTTTGATGCCGCAGTTCGGGCACTTGTCGAGATCGAGCAAATCCTCGATGCGGTCGAGCCAGCTCTCCGCCTGATAGTGCGGCGCCCGCACCTTGCCGGCGGTGCATTTGCCGTCGCCGCCGATAACGACCGGCGGGCCGGCCTTGGCCCAACTGGCGTCGAGCGCGGCGGACACGCCGGCGGCCGCGACCTCGACATAGCGATTCGGCTCCTGCTGGAAACCGGCCATCCGCTCCGCTGCCTTGCCCTTGAAGTCGAGCTCGATGATGTCGGCGCCCGGCAGGCCGGAAATCTCGAAGCTGCATTCGTAATAGCCGGTCGCCGCGTGCCGGGTGGTGCCGCGCTGTCGCAACTGCGATTGCAGCACGGTGCCGTGCTTGACCTCCGAGAGGTTGCCGGTGAGCTTGAAAGTGCCGACCGGCTTCCAGTTCGGCAGCGGGTTGGCACCGACTTTCACAATCTTCGGATCGGCGCCGAGATAGCCGGCCAATTTGATGTCCGAAGCCGACATGATGTCGGTGCACGGCTTGCCGACCTTGCCGGCCAGCTCGCGATTGGCGTCGACGGTCGTCAACCCCAACGGAATTGTGCCGTATTGCCACTCGCCATAGACGCAAGCCTCCTTCGGCATGCGTAGCTTTCCGACCATCGTGCCGCCGGCGGGATTGGCGGTGAAGCGCGGTGTGACGATTACATAGACGTCGCCGCTCGAAGTCCGGGTCTGTACGTCGAGCGACAGGCCGAGGGCGGTCGACAATTCCTGCAGTGACTTGTTGACGCCGGGCAGCTTGGTATCGAGCAGCTTCGACCTGACGGCGTTGGCCTGCGTGGCCTTGGCGTCGACATAATTGCTCGCGAGCCAGGTGGCGCGGATGTTGGCGATCTGCAGCACGTTGTTGAGCACCTTGTCGGCTTCGTCCTGCACCTTGCGCGCGGCGATCTTGACGAGTTCTTCGGAGATCAGTTTGCCGGCGATGAGGCCGCTGAGCGGATCGGCGATGCCGGCAGCCAATGGCGATCCGCCGATCAGGCCGCCAAGCGCGGTGCCGACGGCAACCGCAATGCCCTTGGGATCGGACAGGTCGATGTTCTTGTCGTCGAGCGTCAGCTTGACGCAAGCCGTCTCCTGCAGCTTGGTCGTCTCGCAATAGCTGGCGATCGATTTGACTTCGGGCCACAGCGCGAGCTTCGAATTTGCCTCCATGCCGATCACGAGGTCGATCGGAACATGGGCCGTGCCTTCGACATGGCCGGTCGCCGGATCGGCCCACAGGCGGGCGCTGACGACGGTGTGCAGTTTGAACTGCGTCTTCAGGTAAACATCGACACCATTGTCCTGGGCATTGCCGAACGCCGTGATCGTCGGCTGGTTCTTCAGCGTGAACGAGAAGTCGTTGCTGACGCTGACGTGCCAATACACGTTGGGGCAGGCGCCTTCGCAGATGACCGCGCCGCCGAGGTCGATATTGGCCTTCTTGATCTCGTTGCGGATGTTCTGCTCGACCGTATTGTACGAGATGTCATAGGAGTGCGAATAAGCCGGCTTGTCGGAGCCTTGCGTTTCGACCGTCTTCAGCGACGCCGGCGGTTGCGGCGCCAGCACGTAGAGGCGCACATCGCCCGCTTGCGCCGCGGACGTCGCCAGCAGCATGGCGGCGGCGAGCGCGCCTTTTACACTTGATGTCTTGCGGTTCGGCGAAGGTTGTTTTGATCGCGCGGTGGTCATGGTCGCACCCCTGCAATGATGGGTGCGAGGCTAAATGGGGCTGCGAAAACGCTGATTGAGACAAATCAAACGGCCGGTATCGCCGTCTTGTCGGAGGCGTCGTTAAGGTCCGTCACGCAGATATCGATACCACCACGCCGCGCGGGCCGGCCTACCAGGACCAGAACAACAGGATCCAGGGGGCGGTGCCGAAAATGGCGGCAACGGCGGCACAGGCGGCGGCAATCGCGCGCCGCGCACCGCCGTTCGACCATCGCGCGGTCACGCGCCATGCCAGGACGATCGACCACGCCGCGGCACCGGCGAGCAGCGCCGCGCGCAGCATTCCGACCCACGGCAGCGTAATGCCTTGCGCGTGCAGCATCGTCACCGTCAGCGCCGAGAGGCCGAGGAACACGCCGCAGCCGGCGATCGGAATCAGGGCCTGCGTGAGATGATGAAACCGCCGCCACGACCACGGCCCCAGGCTCCGCGTCGCCAGCGCCATCAGCGCCGACAGTACGGCGCCCATCACGATCGTCGTCACCGCGATGTAGCCGAGCAGCACCGCGCCATCGAGCAGGGACATCACGTCGTTATGGTCGGGATAGTTGGTGAGCAGCCACCACGGCGCGCTCCATTCCAGCGGCCACGACACGCCGTGATCGATCAGCCATTCGGCGATCGCCTGTTTGACATCGATGAACCACGGACTCGCCGACCAATGGAAGGCGCCGACCGCGATGCCCATGAGGCCGAACAGGATGAGCGCGCTTTCCCAGGGGTTGGGCCGATCGCCGGCGACGTTGACGATCTCGTCGGTGGGCGAACGCGGCGTCAGCGCAATCGCATCGCGAAAGCCGCTGCAGCGCCCGCACATATGACAGCTGAACGCGCCGCGCATGGTGCGCAGTGGCACGAGCGGCGCGCAATTGACGGACGGCGGATGTTCATGCCGCGCTTGTGAGGCGCGCCAGGCGGTCTGATCGACGGCGAAATGCAGCGGCGCCAGCTTCGACAACAGCGCGAACACGCCGTTCACCGGGCATAGAAAACGGCACCACACCCGTTTGTTGCGGCCGTAGCGCAGGCCGACGACGATCGCCGCGGCTGTCGATCCGCCGAGGACGACGAGGACCGGCTTCGGATATTGGTACACGCTCACCAACTGTCCGTAGACGGTGGTGCAGGCGAAGGCGACGAATGGCCAGCCGCCCCACGTCAGCCAGCGCGGCAGTCGGCGCCCGGCGCCATAGCCGCTGACGAATTCGCTGAGCGCGCCCTCCGGGCACATCAGGCCGCACCAGGCGCGCCCGACCAGTACCATGCTGAGCAGCACGAACGGCCACCAGATGCCCCAGAATGCGAACTGGGCGAACAGCGTCAGGTTGTCGAGGATATGCGCCGTTCGGTCCGGCAGCGGCAGGAATGCCGGCACGGCGACCAGCACGAGATAGAAGGCAACGATGAGCCACTGCACGGCGCGGATGATGCGCTGATGGCGCAGCAGCCAATCGCCGACGCGGGCGAGGCGCGGTGGAGCAAGCGGTGAGGAAGCAAATGCCATCATGCTGCTGCCGTGCCTGTGCCGCCCGGCCCGGCCGCGGGCCGGCGGCTATTTTGCGATGACCACCGCTTGCGGGGCATTCGGGTGAAAGTCATCGAAGAAGGAATACTCGCCGGGCGCGAGCCGTCGGAATACGATGAAGGACGTGCTTTCCGCCGCGAGCACCTTCTCCTGATGCAGATTGGTGCTCTCGAACTCGGCCGGTGTCTTGCCCTTATTATGCAGCACGATCTTGAACGGCTTGTTGGCCGGCACTTCGAGACGAAGCGGACTGACCACGCCGTCGTTGAATTCGATCGCGAACACCGGCATGTCTTCCGCCCGCACGGTCGTCGCCGGGAATATCCCGGCGAGGCCGGCGGCGCAGATCGCCGCGCGAATGAGCCGGATAAGAGTACGCGCATTCATTCGCGAGGTTCCTTCCGGTCCGATTTTAGTAAGCACCCTTCTTGCCGGTCCCGGCAAAGGTGAACTCGTAATCGGCCGTAAACGCCTTGAACCAGGGACCGACGCCGCTTTCCTTGTCGACGTGACGGCCGAATTCCGGATGCTTGGCTGCGGTCGGCGGTGCCACCGTGAGCGTGAGCTTGTATTTTCCGACGCCCATCAGCTTGACGTTGTCGCCGTAATGCGGCCCGTCGCTGGCGACCATCGGCATCAGGTCGCCCTTGATGGTCTGGCCGCTGTCGAGCTTCGTCAGCTCATAGTGGACCACGAGATAAGGCATCCAAGTGCCGTCGGCGAAGCCGTTGGTGTTTTTGCTGGTGGCGTGGATGTCGGCTTCGAGGTGAACGTCGGAGTCGGCCGCGGCGCGCATCATGCCGGGCGGATCCATTTCGATCGGCTGCAGATAGACCGCCGCGACTTCCATGCCCGCGATCGTCTTCGGTTTGCCGATTGGATATTCTTTCGCGGCGGCAATGCCACTCATCACGGCAGCCGAGATGATCAGCGTGGAAATCTTCAAGAGCCGGTTGGTCATCATGAACTCCAGATGCGAACGACGATGATCGTTTCGATGCGCCCGGCGTCATGCACTGTCAATGGGCCGACAAAACATTAGAATTAGAACAGATGTAATCTGATCGGGGCGTGCGTTAACAACGCGTCGATCAAGCGCCGGCTGCGCGGCCCCACGGGCCGCGCGTGTCCTTCGGCAAGGCGTCGCCCAGCATCATCATCTCGGCGATGGTTTCGCTGGTGATCAGGCCGATGAGGCGACCGTCTGTATCGGTTACGCCGACGGCTACGGCTTCTTTCTCCTGCAACAGCTTGAAGGCCTCGTCGAGCGAGCTGCGATGACTGATGGTTGAGATGCCGGGGCTCATCGCATCGGCGACGCGCGCATCGGGCCCGAGCGTTTTGATCGCCTTGATGATGTCGCCGCGCGCCAACAGGCCGATCGGCTTGCCGGCGTCATCGATCACAGGAAATTCACCCTGACTGGTGGCGAGCAAGGTCTGCACCGCCTCATCGACATGGGCATCGGGCTTGAGGCTAGCGAACTGCGTCATCATGGCGTGGCTCACCGGCACGCCGCGCGACACCGCGCGCAGCGCCACCATATGCGCTTCCGACGAAGCGGCGAGATAGACGAAGATGGCGATGAAGATCAGGATCGGGTTGTACAGCAGTCCGATGAAGCCGAGCGCGAAGGCGACGAACTGGCCGATTACTGCCGCCACTTCGGTGGCGCGGACATAGCCGAGCTTCACCGCCAGCGCCGCGCGGAGGACACGCCCGCCATCCATCGGGAAGGCGGGGATGAGATTGAACAGCGCCAGGAACAGGTTCACGGCGGCGAGGCGGTCGATCATCGAGATCTGACCGTTGTCGATCGCCGCGGCGCTCTGGGTGATCTGCGCGCCGCCGAACGCGATCAGCAGCAGGGCGATGGCGACGTTGACCAGCGGGCCGGCGATGGCAATGAGAAATTCCTGACCCGGCTGCTCGGGGATGCGTTCGAGCTGAGCGACGCCGCCGATCGGCAGCAGCGTCACGTAAGGCGTTGCGACGCCGAAAGCGCGGGCGGTGAAGATATGGCCGAATTCGTGCAGCAGGACGCAAGTGAACAGCAGGACCATGAAGATCACGCTGTCCCAGGCCTCCGCGCTGCCGCCCCGGGAATAGCTGGCGGCGAAGATCCAGGCCAGAAACAGGAGGAAGGTGAGGTGGATGCGAACCACCGTACCGGCGACCTTGCCGATGCTTACGGACCAGGACATGTGACCCTCGCTGGAATTCGGCGCACACTGAAAATAGGCATGTTCCGGACCCATTGCGAGGTCGGGACGTTGTTCGGATCATAGACGGGTCGACAGTGAGGGATGTGATATGGCGCAAAAACTGACCGCCGAGGCGCGCAAGGCCGCGCTCGACAGGCTCGCCGGCTGGGCCGACGCGCCGGACCGCGATGCCATCGTCAAAAAATTCGTGTTCAAGGATTTCAATGAAGCCTTCGGCTTCATGACGCGGGTGGCGCTGGTAGCCGAGAAAATGGACCACCATCCGGAGTGGTTCAATGTCTACAAGACGGTCGAGGTAACGCTCGCCACCCACGACGCCGGCGGCGTGACCGAGAAAGACATCAAGCTGGCCGAGGCGATGGAGAAGTTGGCCGGTCGATGACGTGCTGTGCGTCGCCGCTTGCTGTCTTCCCTCTCCCCTTGTGGGAGAGGGTGGCGCGCGCTGAGCGAAGCGAAGTGCGAGCCGGGTGAGGGGGTGCGGTGCCCCCTCACCCGGTCCTCGCTGCGCTCGGACCACCCTCTCCCACAAGGGGAGAGGGTAAGACGCTTGAACTCCGCTTCCCGCTCACCAGATATTTATAATGCCCTTCGCCAACACCACCTTTGGAACTTCCGCCGACGATCCATCGCTGCCGCGCCGGTTCTGGCGCAAGCTGGCGTCGGTCGCGGCGCAGATCCCGTTCGCCGAGGATCTGCTCGCGGCCTATTACTGCGCCTTCGACCGCGCCACGCCGCTACAGGTCAAGGGCACCTTGGTCGCGGCGATTGCCTACTTCGTGCTGCCGTTCGATGCCATCCCGGACATGCTGCCCGTTATCGGCTTCACCGATGACGCGGCCGTCCTGATGACCGCGCTCAAGCTGGTGTCGAGCCACATGCGCCCCGAGCATCGCGAGGCGGCGCGGGAGAAGCTGGATACGTTGCGAGCGGCTGCTGCCTGAACCATTCCTCTGACGTCATCGCCCGCGAAAGCGGGCGATCCAGTCCTTCACGATATTCGCGGCCAAGTGCTGGATCCCCGCTTTCGCGGGGATGACCGGTGTTTATGTGTCTGCCGATTCTACGGCCGCAAAATCACCTTGCCCATCACCTTGCGCTCGGCGATCGCCTTGAGCGCGGTCGCCGCTTCGCTGAGCGGATAGGCGGCGTGCACATGCGACGACAATTGGCCGTTGGCGGCCCAGCGCAAAAGCTGCGCGGTGTTGGCGCGGTGGCCGTCGGGATCGCGTTCGGTCCAAGCACCCCAGAATACGCCGAGCACATTGGCGCTTTTCAGCAGATAGAGATTGAACGGCACCTTCGGAATCTCGCCGGCGGCGAAGCCGATGACGAGAAAGCGGCCCTCCCAGGCGATCGCGCGTAATGCCGCTTCAGCGTAAGCGCCGCCGACCGGATCGTAGATGACGTCGGCGCCCTTGCCGCCGGTGGCGCGGCGCAGCGCGTCTTTCAAGTCCTCAGCGGCGTAGTCGATGCCGTCATCGGCGCCGCGCTCCTTGCAGAAAGCGATCTTGTCCCTCGACGAAGCGCAGGCGATGACGCGCGCGCCCATGATCTTGCCGATTTCGATGGCAGCGAGACCGGTGCCGCCCGAAGCGCCGAGCACGGCGAGCGTCTCGCCGGCCTTCAGATGCGCGCGGTCCTTCAGCGCGTAGAGCGTCGTGCCATAGGTGACACACAGCCCCGCGGCGCGATCGAAGTCGAGATTGTCCGGGATCGGCGTCAGTGCCTTCGCCGACACCGCGATTTTCTCGCGCGCCGCGCCGTAACCGGTAAAGCCCAGTACGCGGTCGCCGATTTTGAAATCGGCGACGTCGGGTGCGACGCTTTCGACCACGCCGGCGAATTCCGCCGAGGGCGAAAACGGGAAGGCCGGCTTGGTCTGGTATTTGCCCTGGATGATCAGCGTGTCGAAGAAATTCAGCGCGGCCGCCTTGATGCGAACCACAACCTCGCCGGGCCGCGGCGCCGGATCGGCAATCTCGGCCAGTTCGAGTTCGTCGGGCGGGCCATAATGCGTGCAGAGCAGGGCTTTCATGGGTGTCCTGATGGGGCGTCGATGTCGGCTTTTCTAACATGGCAAGCCCGGTCGGCCAGGGTTCAGGTTGGGGCCGGGGCATGGTGCCATTAACTTTTCGCCGCTAAGGTGGGCGGGAAGGGCGAATTGTGCCTTCACTATGCCGATATTGGTCCGTTAGTGGGCCGGTGTCTTCCTGAAACTCAGGCGGCGTGCGACGCGTCGTTCCATTCAACCGGTAGGTCCCGATGAGAATGAAACATTGCCTAAGCCCCGCGATTGCCTTCTCCGCCGCCAGTGCGGCGTTGCTGATCGCTTTTCCCCTCCAGCCGGCCCGGGCGCAGTCCAAGAACCCGGCCGACCAGGCCGTGCTGCTCGGCCAGTTCGGCGACTGGGGCGCCTATACGGCGACCCCCGGCGGCAAGAAGGTCTGCTTCGTGCTGTCGAAGCCGACCTCGGCGACCACCGATCCGCCGGGCCGCAACCGTGACCAGTCCTATGCATTCGTCTCGACCCGCCCCGCCGAAAAAGTGAAGAACGAGGTGTCGCTGATCGTCGGCTATCCGCAGAAGGCCAATCACGATGCCAGCGCCACGGTCGATGGCAAGACCTATGTCCTGTACACCCAGAACGACGGCGCCTGGGTCAAAAATGCCAATGAGGAAGCACAGATGGTCGAGGCCATGCGCAAGGGTTCCGACCTGGTGATCAAGAGCGAATCCGGCCGTGGCACCAAGACCACGGATACCTACTCGCTCAAGGGCATTTCCGACGCGCTCGACAAGGTCGCCGCGGAGTGTAAATAGGCCCGCGACTGCCTACATAGACGGGGTTCCGCTTGACCCTCTCCGGCTGGAGAGGGTCAAGTTTTTCCCGTCCTTCGTGATAGATCAGTTCCGATGACCCTCGCCGCCGACCAGCACAGCGCCATCCCGGGCTTCGTCGAAAAGACGGCGCTCGAGGCCTATGTCGCGCCCGACAAGCCGTCGCTCGTCGGCCTGTCGCGGCCGGAATTGTCGGACGTGCTCGGCGAACTCGGCATCGCGCCCGGCCAGCGCAAGATGCGGGTGCAGCAGCTCTGGCACTGGATCTATTTCCGCGGCGCCACCTCGTTCGAGACCATGACGACGATCTCGAAGGAGCTGCGCGCGAAACTCGCCGAGCGCTACACGGTCGATCGCCCCGAAGTCGTCGCCGAGCAGGTTTCGGTCGACGGCACACGCAAATGGCTGCTGCGGCTGCCGGGCGACAAGGATTCCAAGCTGCCGCACGACGTCGAGTGTGTCTACATCCCCGACACCGAGCGCGGCACTCTGTGCGTCTCCAGCCAGGTCGGCTGTACGCTGACCTGCGCCTTCTGCCACACCGGCACGCAGCGCCTGGTGCGCAATCTCACCGCCGGCGAAATCGTCGGCCAGGTGCTGGCGGCGCGTGACCGGCTCGGCGATTGGCCCGGCGGCACGCGGCCGACCGACGGAGTCATCCCGTCCGGCGACCGCTGCATCACCAACATCGTCATGATGGGCATGGGCGAGCCGCTCTATAATTTCGACGCGGTGCGCGATGCGCTGTTGATCATGGCTGATGGCGACGGCATCGGCATCTCCAAGCGCCGCATTACATTGTCGACCTCCGGCGTCGTGCCGAACATCGTGCGCGCCGGCGCCGAGATCGGCTGCATGCTGGCGATCTCGCTGCACGCGGTGCGCGACGATTTGCGCGACGTGCTGGTGCCGCTCAACCGCAAATACAAGATCAAGGAATTGATGGAGGCGTGCCGCAACTATCCCGGCGCGTCGAACGCCAAGCGCATCACCTTCGAATATGTGATGCTCAAGGGTGTCAACGATTCCATCGAGGACGCCAAGGCGCTGATCAAGCTGCTCAAGGGTATTCCGGCCAAGATCAATCTCATTCCGTTCAATCCGTGGCCGGGGACCAAATACGAATGCTCCGACTGGGAGCAAATCGAGAAGTTCTCCCAGGTCGTGTTCGATGCCGGCTATGCCTCGCCGGTGCGCACGCCGCGCGGTCGCGACATTCTCGCCGCCTGCGGCCAGCTCAAGAGCGCGACCGAGAAACTGTCGGCGCGCGAGCGCATGGCGCTGCGCGCCATGGCCATGACCGACGAATGAGTCTCATCGGCCGAATCTTCGTCATCGTCTTTGCCGTGATTCTCGCCAGCATGGCGGCGGGCATCGCCATCGCCGCCGGCATTCTCGGGCCGCAATGGCACAGCGTGTCCGGCGATCCGGTCGAACGTGTGTTCTTCTGGGGCACGGCTTTCGTCGGCGCGACCGGCACCGGTGCCGTCAGCATTCTGCCGATCGCGATCCTGGTTGCGCTTGCCGAAACATTCAAAGTCCGCTCGCTGGCGCTCAACATGCTCGGCGGCGTGGCGGTGCTGCTGCTCGCCTACTACGGCGCCGGCTTCGCGTCACCGTCTTACGAGGAATCGATCGATCATCCGCCGCCGATCGTGTCGCACGATCTGGAAATCGCCGCCGCCGCCGGCGCGGTGTTCGGTCTGACTTATTGGCTCATCGCGGGGCGCAATGCGGGGAAGTGGCGAGAGCGCGCTTAGTCTCCCTCCCCGCTAGCGGGGAGGGGGAGAAGTCGCCCACTCCAGCGCGTCCTCCAGCCGGTCGTTGCCCCAGAATAATTCGCCGTCGGCGGTGACGAAGCTCGGCGCGCCGAAGATGCCGAGCGCGATCGCTTCGTCGGTCTGCTCGCGCAGGCGCAGCTTGTTGGCGTCCGACTGCGCCCGCGTCATGACCTCATCGGCGTCGTGGCCGAGCGCGCCGATGATCGCCGTCGCGACTTCGGGCTCGCCGATGTTCTTCTGCTCGCCGAATTGCGCGCGATAGACCGCCTTGGTGAAGTCCTCGCCCCAGCCGTCATCGAAGGCTACGAGCGCCATGCGCGCCGCCAGAATCGTGTTCTGCGGAAAGGCCGGCGGCTCGGCAAAGGGCAGGTCCATCGCACGGCAGATACGGGAAAGATCGCGCCACATGTAGCGGCCCTTGGCCGGGTACATGTTGAACGGCGACGTGGTCCAGCCGTTCTGCCTGAACACCGGGCCGAGCAGGAACGGACGCCAGCGCAGTGTCACGCCGCGCTCGGCGGCCAGCGCGCCGATCCGCATGGCGGCCGGATAGGAATAGGTCGAGGCGAATTCGAACCAGAAATCGAGCGATGGCTGCTGCGTCATGATGGCCCATTATAAGGCCGCAATGGCCGGCTTTCCATTTTTCATGCCCTCGGCTAGACGGGCGCAAGATTTGAGGGACTTATGGGTCGCACCGGACTTTATATCGCACTCGGCATCGGCATCGTCGCCGGTCTGGTGTTCGGCCTGTTTCCTGAACTCGACCTGATCATTTCGCGTCCGTTCTACGAATTTACGATCGGCGGCAACCAGTTCGGCTGGCGCATCTATCCGCCGCTGATGACAGCGCGCGACGCCGGCCTGTGGGTCGGTACGCTGATCATCGTGCCCGTGCTGCTGGCGCTGCTCTACAAACTGGTGTTTCCGCGCCGCCGTTCGCTGGTGTCCGGCCGTGCGGTGCTGTTCCTCGCCGCGACCATGGCGCTCGGCCCCGGCCTCCTGGTCAATGTCGTTCTCAAGGACCACTGGCACCGGCCGCGGCCGATCGACGTCACCCAGTTCGGCGGCGACGAGCACTTTCGCGCCTGGTGGGATCCGCGCGGCGACTGCCCGAACAACTGCGCCTTCGTCTCGGGCGACGTCTCCGGAGCGATCTGGACCATCGCGCCCGCCGTGCTGGTGCCGCCGCCCTGGCGCGCCGTCGCCGTCGGCGCCGCGCTGACGCTCGGCACCGGTATGGCGGTCATTCGAGTCATGGCCGGCGGCCATGCCGCCAGCGATGTCATCTTCGCCGGCGTCTTCACTTTCCTGGTGATCTGGCTGGTCTATGCCCTGATCTATCGCTGGCCGGCAACGCGGCTCAGCGAAGAAGCTTCCGAACGGCGGCTTGAACGCTTCTCCGCCCGCTGGCGGCGGGCAGCCGAGTGGCTCGGCTGGCGCGTCGCCTCGGAGATCGCCGGCCCGGAAGGTGACGCAGCCGCCGATCCGAAGGTCAAGCGTCGCTTCGGCTGGTGGTGACCCGCACGCGCTGCACTGGCGTCGCCGCGCCTTTGCACTAGACTGTCATCTGCGACGCACTGTGTTTGCGTCGCAGGAGGCATGTGATGGCGGATAACCCCGAGACCCTGCACCGCGTCCTGCAAATGAAAATCCGCGCGCTCGGCGAGCCGGCCCAGGTCCTGGCGCTGGTGCAAAGCACGGCGCCGTTCTACCGCGCGCTGGGCGGCACCCAGGTTCGCTTCCTGCAGAACGTCGACGATCCGGCGCAGTTCGTGATCGAGGTCGAGTACGAGGCCAACGCGGCGCTCGAGGTCAACCGGCAGAAGATTTCCAGCGACCCGATGGTGCGCACCTTCCTGCAGGGCTGGAAGACGTTGCTGGCCGGCGCCGCCGAGATGGACGTTTACCAGGACGTCAGCAAGTAGCGCCCCCTCAGGCCCTCATGGGACGGGTCCGGCAGCCTGCCCCTTGACCCGGGCCGCCTCCTTGGCTTCAACACGGGCGATGCGGCCGGCCTCGCCGGTGTTGAACGAAAGAGCAACAATGTCCGACGGTGAAGCGAAAAAGGCCATCAAGAAGGTCGTTCTGGCCTATTCCGGTGGCCTCGATACCTCGATCATCCTGAAGTGGCTGCAGACCACCTATGGCGCCGAGGTGGTGACCTTCACCGCCGATCTCGGCCAGGGCGAGGAGCTCGGGCCGGCCCGGGAGAAGGCGCTGCGCGCCGGCATCAAGCCGGAGAACATCTTCATCGACGACCTGCGTGAGGAATTCGTCCGCGACTTCGTCTACCCGATGTTTCGCGCCAACACCGTCTATGAGGGCCAATACCTGCTCGGCACGTCGATCGCCCGACCGCTGATCGCCAAGCGCCAGATCGAGATCGCGCACCAGGTCGGCGCCGACGCCGTCTGTCACGGCGCGACCGGCAAGGGTAACGATCAGGTTCGGTTTGAGCTCGGCTATTACGCGCTCGATCCGTCGATCAAGATTATCGCGCCGTGGCGCGAATGGACCTTCAAGGGCCGCGACGACCTGTTGAAGTTCGCGCGCGACCACCAGATCACCATCACCAAGGACAAGGAAGGCGAGTCGCCGTTCTCGGTCGACGCCAACCTGTTGCACTCCTCGTCCGAGGGTAAGGTGCTGGAAGATCCGGCCAAGGAAGCGCCGTCCATCGTCTATCAGCGCACCATCTCGCCGATGGAGGCGCCCGACAAGCCGACCGAGATTTCGATCGGCTTCAAGCGCGGCGACGCGGTGAGCCTCAACGGCAAGGCGATGTCGCCGGCGACCTTGCTCGCCGAACTCAACAAATACGGTCACGACAACGGCATCGGCCGGCTCGATCTGGTCGAGAACCGCTTCGTCGGCATGAAGTCGCGCGGCGTCTACGAGACGCCCGGCGGCACCATCCTGCTCGCGGCGCATCGCGCCATCGAATCGATCACGCTCGATCGCGGCGCCGCGCATCTCAAGGACGAGCTGATGCCGCGTTACGCCGAACTCATCTACAACGGCTTCTGGTTCGCCCCGGAGCGCGAAATGCTGCAGGCGGCGATCGACAAGTCGCAGGAGATGGTCGAAGGCACGGTGCGGCTCAAGCTCTACAAGGGTAACGTCATCGTCACCGGCCGCGAGAGCGATGCTTCGCTCTATTCGTCCACGCTCGTCACCTTCGAAGACGACAAGGGCGCTTACGATCAGAAGGACGCGGCGGGCTTCATTCGCCTCAATGCGTTGCGGCTGCGTACGCTCGGCCAGCGCAAGAAGACGCTCAAGTAAGTCGATCGGGAAACGCTAGCTGCAATTGCGATCTCGGCAGCCGGTAATTGTGGAAACGGGAGATCCGGAATGGCTTCGGCAAAGGCGCGCATGGTTGCCCGCGTCGCGACCGGCACGATGGTTCTGGGCTTGATGGCGCTGGGTTTGGCGGCCTGCTCGTCCAGTTCCAAGAACGTCGAACCGGACGCGAATATCTTTCCGAAAGACTACAAGCTCGAGTTGATGAATACCCTGCAGCGCGAGTTGGACGATCCCACCAATATCCGCGACGCCTTCATCAGCGAGCCGTTTCTGACAACGGCGAGCCGTGAGCAGCGCTACGCCGTCTGCGTGCGCAGCAATTCGCGCGATCTCAATCACACCTATACCGGGTCCAAAGATCGCATCGGCTTCTTCTATGCCGGGCATCTAAACCAGCTGATCGACGCGACGCCGGAGCAATGTGGCAAGGTCGCCTATAAGCCATGGCCGGAATTGCAGAAGATCTGTTTCAGCGACAAGGGCTGTAAATAACCGTGCGGCCGGCCGCCGGCCCGGCGGAGACCTGACGCTTTCAGAATCGGACCGTCTCGTCGGTCGCCGGCTCGTGTTCGACGGTGACGTATTTCAGATCCGGCACCAGCGGCTGATGAAGCCGCTCCTTCTCTTCGATCTCAGCGGCCACTTTCCGCAATTGCACGAAGCGCGCCGCTGTCACCGGATGGGACCAGTTCGGCAGAATGTTGTCCGGCGCGGCCAGGCCGATCCGCCGCCACACGTCTTCGACGCCCTTGAGATCGTAGCCGGCGCGCGCGACATAGTAGGCGCCGACGTAATCGGCTTCGCGTTCGAATTTGACGCTGTAGGCCCGGGCGCCGTATTTGCCAAACTGACGGGCGAAGGCGCCGCTGGTCGAGACGCCGCCGGCCAGAATGCCGACGTCGATCGCCGCGCCTGCGGCCATTCCCAGAATTTGATTGAAGCGTTGCTTGTCGAGATGACCGAGATTGGAGTGGGCCATCTCGTGACCGATGATCAAAGCGAGCTGGGCATCGGTTTCGGTCAGAGCGACGATGCCCGAACTGATCGTGATCCGGGTGTCGCTCGCCGACGCATTCACGACTTCGTCGGCGACGTATTTGATCGGGATGGCGCAGGCCATGACCGGCGTCACGGTGACGACGCGGCCGACGCCATCGCGGCGGACGTCGACGCGCACCGGCCTGGTGCCGTTAGTCCGCAGCCAGCCGCCGATCCAGCCGGCGGTGCCCCACAGCGGGATGAGTTCGCCGTTGAGCGCAGTGATTTCGTCGCCCGCGACGATGCCGGCCTGCGCCGCCGGCGAATCGTCGACCACGGAAATCGCGGTCGGCCGCGTCCAGCCGATGTTCAGCGCCTCGGCGATGTAGGACTGGTATTTGCGCGGCAGGCTGCGCGGCGTCACGGCGTAAAGGCCGATCTGCGCGGAAACCCAGTTCTTGCAATCGGCGACATTGGCGGTGCGCAGCCGGAATGCGACCGTGTCGACGCGGTGCAGCTCGGCGTAATATTTGCGGAGTTGCGTGATCTGCTCGCGGCGCTGCTCGGCGGCGACGACATCAGCCGGTAAATCGGGCAGCTTGCTGACCGGCATGGCGCAGCCCGCCAACAACCATGCCGCCGCCAAGCCGATCGGCTGGATGCCCGCACGCAGCACACCGCACCCCCAATACCCACGGCACCGAGGATACCGGCGAGACTACAACCGGCGCAAGCATAAGTTGTATATTGAAGTCCGGGCAGCCTTCAGGCCGTTTCGTCCTTGAGGCGGCCGATCAGACCGAAAATATCCCCCAGAACATAGAGATCGCGGACCTTGGATCCGTCGAAGGTGAAGATCGGCATGCCGGTCCACCACACGTGACGGCCGCTCGGCGCCACACCAAAGATCTCCTTTCGGTGCAGGCCGTGGAAACGCATCTTGCCGCTGACGCGGTTGTCCTCCTCGATCATGGCAATGATGTCGGTGGTGTAGCGGTCGAACGTTGCCGTGACGAAATCGACATAGCCGGCGAATTGCTCGAAGCCGACCAGGGTCGGTCCGAGCGAGCCGCGGAACGTGAAACCTTCGTGGAAAATATGCGGGATCAGGCTCTTGTCGGCGTGGTCCCACATGTCCTTGTAGAAGGCACGTACCGTCTCCTTTTGCGGAGACAGCGTGACGCCAGTCAGATCGAGCGCGGCTTCGTCCATCTGCTCGATTTAACGCGGCTTGCTCTCTTGCGCCAGAGCGCGCCGCGCCTCGTCTCAATGCGGCAACAAAAAAAAGGGCGCCGAAACGGCGCCCTTTGCTTCAGAGATGTTCGCGGAGGATCACACTTGCCGGTCGACCAAAGCCTTCTTCAGCGTGGCGATTTCCTTCGCCGGGTTGAGACCCTTCGGGCAGGCCTTCGAGCAATTGAGAATCGTGTGGCAGCGGTAGATACGGAAGGGGTCCTCGAGATTGTCGAGGCGCTCGCCGGTCGCTTCATCGCGCGAATCCTGCACCCAGCGATTGGCCTGCAGCAGTGCCGCGGGGCCGAGATAGCGGTCGGAATTCCACCAATAGCTCGGGCACGAGGTCGAGCAGCAGGCGCACAGGATGCACTCATACATGCCGTCGAGCTTGGTGCGCTCTTCATGGCTCTGGCGCCATTCCTTCTCCGGCGCCGGCGTGACCGTGTGCAGCCACGGCTCGATCGACGCATATTGCGCGTAGAAGTTCTTCAGGTCCGGCACCAGATCCTTGACCACCGGCTGGTGCGGAAGCGGCGAGATCTTGATCGGTGTCTTGACCTCGTCCATCGCCCGCGTGCAGGCCAAGGTGTTGGTGCCGTCGATGTTCATGGCGCAGGAGCCGCAGACGCCCTCGCGGCAAGAGCGGCGGAAGGTCAGCGTCGGATCGATGTTGTTCTTGATCCAGATGAGGGCGTCGAGAACCATCGGCCCGCAATTGTCGCGATCGACGTAATAGGTGTCGATGTGCGGGTTGGCCCCGTCATCCGGGTTCCAGCGGTAGATCTTGAACTCGGTCAGGTGCGTGGCGTGCGACGTGCGCGGCCAGGTCTTGCCTTCTTCGACCTTCGAGTTCTTCGGCAGCGTGATTTCGACCATCTCAGTAAACTCGCGCTTTGGGTTCGATGTACGCGATCTCGTTCGTCAGCGTGTAGGTGTGCACCGGGCGGTAGTCGATCGAGACACTGCCCTTGGCGTCGATCCACGCCAGAGTGTGCTTCATCCAGTTCTGATCGTCGCGATCCGGGAAATCCTCGCGGGCGTGCGCGCCGCGGCTCTCGGTGCGGTTCTTGGCCGAATCCATGGTGACGCAGGCCTGCGAGATCAGGTTGTCGAGCTCGAGCGTCTCGATCAGGTCCGAGTTCCAGACCAGCGAGCGATCCGACACGGCGATATCGCTCATGCCGCCATAGACCTGATGGATCAGGTTATGGCCTTCTTCCAGAACTTCGCCGGTGCGGAACACCGCGCAATTGTTTTGCATCACCTTCTGCATCTTGAGGCGAAGCTGCGCGGTTGACGTGCCGCCGGAGGCGTAACGGAAGTGGTCGAGGCGGGCGAGCGCCTTCTCGGCCGAATCCTTCGGCAGGTCGGGCTGCTTCTCGCCGGGCGTCAGCGTATCGGCGCAACGCTGCGCCGCGGCGCGGCCAAACACGACGAGGTCGATCAGCGAGTTGGAGCCGAGGCGGTTGGCGCCGTGCACCGACACGCAGGCCGCTTCGCCGATGGCCATCAGGCCCGGGATGACGAAGTCGTTGTTGCCGTCCTTCTTGGTCAGCGCCTCGCCGTGATAATTCGTCGGGATGCCGCCCATGTTGTAGTGCACGGTCGGCAGCACCGGGATCGGCTCGCGGGTCACATCGACGCCGGCGAAAATGCGCGCGGTCTCGGAGATGCCGGGCAGGCGCTCATGCAGCACCGCCGGGTCGAGATGGTCGAGGTGAAGGAAGATGTGGTCCTTCTCCTTGCCGACGCCGCGGCCTTCACGGATTTCGATGGTCATGGCGCGCGAGACGACGTCGCGCGATGCCAGATCCTTCGCCGACGGCGCGTAGCGCTCCATGAAGCGCTCGCCTTCGGAGTTGACCAGATAGCCGCCTTCGCCGCGCGAACCCTCGGTGATCAGGCAGCCGGCCGGATAGATGCCGGTTGGATGGAACTGCACGAATTCCATGTCTTGCAACGGCAGGCCGGCGCGCAGCACCATGGCATTGCCATCGCCGGTGCAGATATGCGCCGAAGTGCAGGAGAAGTAGGCACGGCCATAGCCGCCGGTCGCCAGGATGGTCTGGTTGGCCGTGAAGCGGTGCAACGTGCCGTCGTCCATGTTCAGGGCGATGACGCCGCGGCAGCGGCCTTCCTCGTCCATGATCAGGTCGAGAGCGAAATATTCGATGTAGAACTCGGCCGCGTGCTTCAGCGACTGGCCGTACATTGTGTGCAGCATGGCGTGACCGGTGCGGTCGGCGGCGGCGCAGGTGCGCTGCGCCGTGCCCTTGCCGAAATGCGTGGTCATGCCGCCGAACGGACGCTGATAGATCTTGCCGTCTTCCTCGCGGCGCGAGAACGGCATGCCCCAGTGCTCGAGCTCATAGACCGCGGCCGGCGCGTTCTTGCACATGTACTCGATGGTGTCCTGGTCGCCGAGCCAGTCGGCGCCCTTGACGGTGTCGTACATATGCCAGCGCCAGTCGTCCTCGCTCATGTTGCCGAGCGAGGCGGCGATGCCGCCCTGCGCCGCGACGGTGTGCGAGCGCGTCGGAAACACCTTGGAAATACAGGCGGTGCGCAATCCCGCTTCCGAGCAGCCGACCACGGCGCGCAGGCCGGCGCCGCCGGCGCCGACGACCACGACGTCGTATTTGTGATCCTCGATCGGATAGGCGCGGCCGTTCAAGGACGGGCCGCCGTTCGTCTTACCGTTGCTGTCGGCCATCGTCAGACTCCGAAGGACAGTTTGAGAATGGCGAACGCCGAGGCGAGGCCGACGGCCACGCAGAAGAAGGTGTTCAACATGAGGCTCAGGAACTTGTATTTGTCGTCGTGGACGTAATCCAGGATGATCTCCTGCATACCGATCCACATGTGATAGACGCTGGTCAGGATGAACAGCAGCATGATGACGGCGACGATCGGCGAGCCGAGTATCTGCACCGCGGCGGCGTGGCTGCGGCCGAGCATCGAGAGGACGATTACGATCAGCGCGATCGAGAGGAAGACGCCGGCGAATCCGGTCAGGCGTTGATGCCAGAAGTCGGCGGTGCCCGAGCGGGCCGGGCCAAGGCCGCGGACGCGGCGGGCCGGCGTGCGCATGTCGTGTGGCGCGTTCATCGCGGGCCTCCCAGGGCGATATAGCCGATGACCCACACCACCAAGGTCAGCGCGATCGAGCCAATCAGCGAGGCGAGCGTCAGCCACTCGCGCTCGGCCGGCTCGAAGCCGTGCAGCGTGTCCCAGATCAGGTGGCGGATGCCGCCCAGCATGTGATGCAGCAGCGCCCAAGTGTAACCGAACAGGATGACGCGGCCGACGAAGGAGCCGATGAAGGCCTCGAAGGTCGCGTAAGCATTCGGGCCCGACGCAGCCGAGATCAGCCACCAGGCCATCAGCAGCGTGCCGACATAGAGCGCGCCGCCGGTGATGCGATGGACGATCGACATCGCCATCGTCAGCGTCAGCCGGTAGATTTGCAGATGGGGGGAAAGCGGTCGTGGCCGCCGCGATGCCGCGGCGCCTGCCTTGAGATCGGCCATTGTTAGTCTCCTCGCACCGCCGTAGCCCTGTCGGCAGTCGCGGACGGTTGGTAGCCAAACCGCGAAAATACCGCAACGCAGCTACGCGTCCGGCCCTTGACAGTTTTGACCTTGACCAAGTTAAACTTCTTCAATCGCGAAACTAAACCGGGTAAATTACCCGGATCAATCTCTGTTTTGCGTAGTCTGCCTTCGTCAAATAAGAAGGCTCTCGCCGGCGGGCCCCTATGCGCTATGACCTGACCGATCTCAGCCTGTTCCGGCACATCGTCGAGGCCGGCAGCATTACCCACGGCGCCGAGCGCATGAATCTGGCGCTGGCGGCGGCCTCGACCCGCATCCGCAAGCTTGAGGAAGCCTTCGGTGCCGAGCTCCTGGTGCGTGGCCGGCAGGGCGTGGCGCCCACACAGGCCGGACGCACACTGCTACAGCACGCCCGGACCATCCTCGAGCAGTCCGAGCGGCTGCAGGAGGATCTCGGTGTCTATGCCGGCGGGCATGCCGGTCAGGTGCGGGTCTTGTCGAACACCAATTCGCTCACCGAATTCCTGCCCGAAGCGCTCGGCAGCTTCCTGGCCGCGCATCCCAACATCAGCGTCGATATCGAGGAGCGGCTGTCCGATGAGATCGTCGGTCTGATCGCCGAAGGCGTCGGTGATATCGGTATCGTCGCCGGTACCGTCGATGCCGGCGGCCTGACGACCTATCCATTCCGCAGCGACCGCTTCGTGCTGGTCGTCTCCCGCGGCCACGAACTCGCCAAGCGCAGCAAGATCAGTTTTGCCGAGACGCTCGACTACAATTTCGTCGGCATCGACCGCGCCAGCGCCATCCAGCGCTTTCTCGCCAGCAAGGCCAGCCAGGCCGGCCGCAGCTTGCGGCTGCGGGTGCAGTTGCGATCGTTCGACGCGGTGTGCCGCATGGTCGAGAACCATGTCGGCGTCGGTGTGGTGCCGCTCACCACGGCGCGCTGGGCGGCGAAGACCATGGCGATCCAGGTCGTCGATCTCACCGACTCGTGGGCGCTGCGCAACCTGTCGATCTGTCTGCGCGACTACAAGACACTGCCACCCTACGCGCGACAGCTCGTGGATCATCTGCGCGAGGCGCGGCGGGAGAGTACTTAAGGCGTGCGTTGCAACGCCTTGACCATGGGTGTGCAGTCGCCGCAGGCGGGCCCGACTGGTGCGTAGCCCTGCGCCCTGTAGAACTGCATCGCGGTTTTGGTGCTTTCGAGTGTGCATTGGGTGAGGCCACGCGCGGTGGCCTCGTCTTCGAGAGCGGAAAGCAGGGCTTTGCTCACGCCGCGAAACCGCATCGATGGCGAGACGTAGTTCAGGCCGATGCGGCCCGTGCTTTGCATCGAGGCAACGCCAGCGATCTCATCGCCCTCTGTCGCCACAATCAGGAAATTGTCAGGATCGGCGATCCACTGCGTAACGATCTCTGGTTTTTTGTTCGCAAGCCATTTGTCGAGGAAGGCGCGGTCGTGGCCATGATCGGCCTCGCAGAGCTCGATGATCGAGCGCCGCAACACGTCGCATATGGCCACGGCGTCGTCCTGGCGCGCTATCCGGACATCGATGGAGATCGCAGATGCAGGGCTTTCCATGCGGCAATGCCTCGACCCGGGACGGGCCCGTCACCTTGGCATCAGTACCCAGTAATCGAGATCGAGGATGACCGCCGGGTCGTATTCATTGCCGATCTTGTAGGGGAAGTCGTCGCACGGCTTGTCCTTGGTGGCGACGGTGCGCAGGCGCAGCGCACCGACATCTTCGCGGCCGTGCAATTCGGCCTTGTCGAGAACCTCGGTCCAGGCGAACACCGTGAGCCCCGAGAACAATGGCGCAACATGGCGCCCGCCATTGATGGCGGTGACATGGAACGCGTTGGCAAGACCGTTGAACGACAGCGCGCGCGCCAGCGAGATGGCGTGGCCGCCATAGATCAGGCGCTGGCCGAAGCGGCCTTTGCTTTCGGTGAAATGGTCGAAATGGATGCGCGCCGTGTTCTGATAGAGCCGCGTCGCCATCATGTGTTCGGCGTCTTCGACGGTGATGCCGACGACGTGATCGATCTTGTCGCCTTTGGCATAGTCATCGAAGCGATGCGGGCTGCCGGCGAGTTCTGTGTCGTAGTGATCCTTGGCGATGATCGGGCAGCCATTGCCGAGCGCGCCGACATCGACGCAAGTCGGCGTTTCCGGCACGACTTCTTCGGGCGCCGGCGCGTTCTCGTCGCGTTTGCGCACCATGACCCAACGCACATATTCGAGCACGGTGGCGCCGTCCTGGTCGATGCCGCGCGAGCGCACATAGACGATACCGGTCTTGCGGTTGGAGTTTTCCTTCAGCCCGATGACTTCCGACGTCGCGGTCAAGGTTGCGCCCGGATAGACCGGCTTGAGGAAACGGCAATCGGCATAGCCGAGATTGGCGACGGCATTGAGCGAAATGTCCGGCACGGTCTTGCCGAACACCATGTGGAAGACGAGAAAGTCGTCGATCGGCGCGCGCGGATAGCCGATCTTGGTGGCGAATGTATCGGCCGACTGCACCGCGAAACGGGCGCCGAACAGGGCGTTGTAAAGCGCGACGTCGCCAAGCGTGACGGTGCGCGGTGTGGCGTGGCGAATCTGCTGGCCGAGTTTGAAATCCTCGAAGAAGTTTCCGGAACTGGTTTTGCTGCTCACGAATAGGTCTCCTCAATCACTTTTCCCGTTTCCGGGAAACGCTAACAGCAATTCACCGGCGCGCCCATTGTCGCAAAGGCGTATGACAATTTCTATAGCTTGCCGATCTCAGGGCGAGTCGTCGTGCACGCGCGTGATCAGGCGCGCGCCGCGCTGGAAGGTGAGATAGCTCCACAGCCAACTGAAGGCGACGACGAAGCGATTGCGGATGCCGATCAGAAAGTAGATGTGGGCGATACCCCAGAACCACCAACCGAGATAGCCGCGCAGGCGGAAACGGCCGAGCTGAACGACGGCGGCACGGCGACCGATGGTGGCGAGATCGCCGAGATGCATGTAACGGAACGGCGTGTTGGTCGGTTTGCCGGCGATGCGCGCTGCGATCAGCCGGCCGACATACTGGCCCATCTGCTTGGCGGCCGGGGCGATGCCCGGTACCGGCTTGCCTTTTGCGTCCATCACCGACGCGGCATCGCCAATGACGAAAATGTCGGGATGACCGGGCACCGACAGGTCGGCATTGATCTTGGTGCGGCCGGCACGGTCGGCCTCGGCGCCGAGCCATTGCGCGGCCGGCGAGGCCATGACGCCGGCGGCCCAGATCACGGTCGCGGCGGGCAGGCGCTGACTGCCGAGATCGACGCCGCCGCTATCGCAGTTCGTCACCATCGTATCGGTCATCACGGTGACGCCGGCTTTCGACAGCGTGTTGCGTACATAGTCCGATTGCTCCGGCGGAAAGGCCGGCAACAAACGTGGCCCTGCTTCCACCAGCACGATGCGTGCGTTGCGCGGATCGATGCGGCGGAAATCCATGGCCAGAGTTTGCCGGGCGATCTCGGCGATGGCGCCGGCCATTTCGACGCCGGTGGCGCCGCCGCCGACGATGACGAAGGTCAGCAGGCGGCGATGCGTTTCGGCGTCATGCGCGATCTCCGCCTTCTCGAAGGCGATGAGGATCTGGCGGCGGATGCGGGTGGCGTCGTCGATGCGCTTGAGGCCCGGCGCGAACGGCGCCCAGTCGTCGTGACCGAAATAGGAGTGCATCGCCCCGGTTGCCAGGACGAGGTAGTCGAAGGACATCTCGCCGAAATTGGTGATCAGCACTTTGCGCGCCGGATCGACGCCGAGGACTTCCTCCATCAGCACGGTGGCGTTCTTCTGCGTGCGGAGGATGTGGCGGATCGGCCAGGCGATCTCGGCCGGGGACAACGCCGCCGTCGCGACCTGATAGAGCAGGGGCTGAAAGCAGTGGTGGTTCTGTCGGTCGATGACCGTGATGTCCGCCGCCGTCCGGCGCAGCGCTCGGACGGTCTCCAGGCCGCCGAAGCCGGCGCCGACGACGATAATTCGGGGCATTTTCGCGCTCATTGCGTTCTCCGGCCTTGCGCCTGAGGAAAAGCTGGGCCGCTTCCGCGCGGTTGCCAAGGGGCGGGGGAGGCTTTAGCAATCCGCCAGCTTTTGCCGCGCGGGCGGGCCCGCAGGCTCCGAGGAAACGCGCGAAACGTAGAAAAGAGGCGTCAATGGCGACCCACAACCTGCTCCTGCTGCCCGGCGACGGGATCGGCCCCGAGGTGATGGCAGAGGTGAAGCGGCTCATCGAGTTCTTCAACAAAAAGGGCCCGGACAAGTTCGCCTACGAAGAAGGGCTGGTCGGCGGCGCCTCCTACGATGCCGACAAGACGTCGATCTCGGACGCCACCATGGCCAAGGCCAAGGCCGCCGACGCCATCATCTTCGGCGCCGTCGGCGGGCCGAAGTGGGCCAACGTGCCGTACGAGGCGCGCCCCGAAGCCGGCCTGCTGCGCCTGCGGAAGGATCTCGACCTTTACGCCAATTTGCGTCCGGCCGTGACCTATCCGGCGCTGGCCGACGCCTCGTCGCTGAAGCGCGAACTGGTCGAGGGCCTCGACATCATGATCCTGCGCGAGCTCACCGGCGGCGTCTATTTCGGCGAGCCAAAGACCATCACCGATCTCGGCAACGGCCAGAAGCGCGCCGTCGACACCCAGGTCTACGACACCTACGAGATCGAGCGCATCTCGCGCGTCGCCTTCGAACTGGCGCGTAAGCGCAAGAACAAGGTGACGTCGATGGAAAAGCACAACGTCATGAAGAGTGGCGTGCTTTGGAAGGAAGTGGTGCAGCAGACGCACGACCGCGAATTCAAGGACGTGACGCTTGAGCACCAGCTCGCGGACTCGGGCGGCATGCAGCTCGTGCGCAACCCGAAGCAGTTCGACGTCATCGTCTGCGACAACCTGTTCGGCGACATGCTGTCCGATATCGCGGCGATGCTGACCGGTTCGCTCGGCATGCTGGCCTCGGCGTCGCTCGGCGAAGTCGATGCCAAGACCAAGCGCCGCAAGGCGATGTATGAGCCGGTGCACGGTTCGGCGCCGGATATCGCCGGCAAGGGGCTCGCCAATCCGATTGCGATGATCGCGTCCTTCGGCATGGCGCTGCGCTACTCGTTCGACATGGGCAAGCAGGCCGACATGATCGACAAGGCGATTGCCGCGACGCTCGACAAGGGCATCCGTACCGCCGACATCGCCTCGCCCGGACAGAAGAGCGTGTCGACGTCGGAGATGGGCTCGGCGATCCTTGCTGAGCTGGAAGCGATGTAGGCTCGACTTGTCCCCGTAGTTCGCTGCGGGGACGCGACATGCCGAATTGCGGCTTGACGAATCGAGGGACCGTGACGCTAAATCTAGGCGTCACGGTCTTTTCGTTTCCACATCTTGTGGAGTGAAAGGCTAAGAGGGAATCCGGTGCGCCGAGCTCTTTCGTAAGAGCGCGGCCATGCCGGAGCTGCCCCCGCAACTGTAAGCGGCGAGTTGTCATCTCAAATGACGCGGAAGCGGTTCGGCGTGGATGCCGAGCGCGACCTGTCAGCGCCACTGATGCCGATTGCATCGGGAAGGCTTGATGACGACCGCGACCCGCGAGCCAGGAGACCTGCCGTGACCGCTGAAATCGTCCACGGGCGGGGTGCCCCGGCGGGTCGCTTGCGCGCGTTCATGCGGACGTGCGGTCAACAAGCATCCATCGGTCTCCTGCCCCAACATCACGGGGTTGCTGATGGCTTTCGCCTACGACTTCGACCGCAACGGTCAGCTTGTTCCGCCCACGATAAATGCTGCGAGACCGGCGCGTTCGATTCCTGCCGAGCCTGAACTCGCGCTCGTTGAAATCGCGCGGCCAGCCCACGCCGCGCCGCTGCCGCAACCGCTGGCTCCAGCGCCAAAACCATCCGATCTCACGCTCGATCGTTCGCGCGATGCGCTGCTGACCGCGTTCGGCAAACTGACGCTCAACGACCGCTATCTGCTCGCCGGCGAGAGCTATCAGGACATGTTCGCGCGCGTCGCCTGCGCCTTCGCCGACGATATCGCGCATGCGCAGCGGTTGTACGATGCCATGTCGCGGCTGTGGTTCATGCCGGCGACGCCGGTCCTGTCGAACGGCGGCACGACGCGCGGACTGCCGATCTCCTGCTTCCTCAATTCGGTGCCCGACTCGCTCGATGGCATTGTCGGCACCTGGAACGAGAATGTCTGGCTCGCCTCGAATGGCGGCGGCATCGGCACCTATTGGGGCAAGGTCCGTTCAATCGGCGAAAAGGTCAAAGGCGGCGTCACCTCGGGCATCATTCCGTTCATCCATGTCATGGACGGGCTGACGCTGGCCATCAGCCAAGGCTCGCTACGGCGCGGTTCGGCCGCGGTCTATCTCGACATCCATCATCCGGAGATCGAGGAGTTCCTCGAAATCCGTAAATCCTCCGGCGACTTCAATCGCAAGGGCCTGAACCTGCATCACGGCATCAACGTCACCGACGCCTTCATGCAGGCGGTGAAGGACAACGCGATGTTCGCGCTGCGCAGCCCCAAGTCGGGCGAGACGGTGCGAGAGGTCAATGCGCGCCAGCTCTGGCAGCGCATTCTGGAGACGCGGTTGCAGACCGGCGAGCCGTATCTCCTGTTCATCGACGCGGTGAACCGGGCGCTGCCCAAGCACCAGCGCGAACTGGGGCTCAAGGTGTCGACCTCCAATCTGTGCAGCGAAATCACGCTGCCGACCGGGATCGACCATCGCGACGAGGAGCGCACCGCGGTGTGCTGCCTGTCGTCGCTGAATGTCGAAACATGGGACCAATGGGCTGACGCACCGGGTTTTATCGAGGACGTCATGCGCTTCCTCGACAATGTGCTGACGCATTTCATTACCGTGGCGCCGGACGGCATGAAGCGGGCGCGCTACGCCGCGCTGCGCGAACGCTCGGTCGGCCTCGGCATCATGGGCTTTCACTCGTTCCTGCAATCGAAGAGCATCCCGTTCGAGAGCGCGCTGGCGAAGTCGTGGAACCTGAAGATGTTCCGCAAAATCCGCCGCGACGCCGATGCCGCCTCGGTGGCGCTGGCGAAAGAACGGGGGCCGTGTCCCGACGCCCTGGAGCGCGGCGTCATGGCGCGCTTCTCGCACAAGCTGGCGATCGCACCGACGGCCTCGATCAGCATCATCTGCGGCGGCACCAGCGCCTGTGTCGAACCGATCCCGGCCAACATCTACACGCACAAGACCTTGTCGGGCGCGATCCCGGTGCGCAATCCGCATCTGGCGCGGCTGCTGGCGTCGAAGAACGCCGACACGCCGGAGATCTGGCAATCGATCATCGAGCACGAAGGTTCGGTCGCGCATCTCGATATCTTGAGCGAGCACGACAAGGCGATCTATCGCACGGCCTTCGAGATCGACCAGCGCTGGGTCATCGAGCTCGCCGCCGATCGCACACCGTTCATCTGCCAGAGCCAGTCGATCAATGTCTATTTGCCGGCCGATATCGATAAATGGGATCTGCACATGCTGCACTGGATGGCGTGGAAGAAAGGCTTGAAGAGCCTGTATTACTGCCGCTCCAAGTCGATCTCGCGCGCCGCGTTTGCCGGTCAGCTCGGCGACAAGGCGAAACCGGCCGAAGCGCTGACAACGTCCGCCCGCACCGACTACGAGGAGTGCCTCGCATGCCAGTAAAGGTGGATTTGACCGCCTTCGATCCGCGTACCTTGATTGGCACCGGCAAGATCGGCTTGCTGGAGTCGACGGGCACTTACGACGTCGACCGTTATGCCTGGGCCTACGAGTTCTGGAAGCGCCAGCAGCAGACGCACTGGATGGGCGAGGAGGTGCCGCTCGGCGGCGATCTCAAGGATTGGGCGTCGGATCGCGTGACGGAGAACGAGCGGGCGCTGCTGACGCAGATTTTCCGCTTTTTCACGCAGTCCGACATCGAGGTCGGCGACAACTATTTGAAGCGCTATATCCCGATCTTCCAGCCATTGGCCGTGCAGATGATGATGGCCGCCTTCACCAATATGGAGACGGTGCATATCGACGCCTACGCGCTGCTGTTGAAGACGCTCGGTATGCCGAAGACCGAGTTCGAGGCGTTCCGCGACTATTCCGAGATGCGGGCCAAGGCCGACTACATGCACGAGTTCGGCGTCGATACGGTGGCCGACGTCGCACGCACGCTCGCCATGTTCGGCGCTTTCACCGAAGGCATGGCGTTGTTCGCCAGCTTCGCCATGCTCCTGAATTTCCCGCGCCACAACAAGATGAACGGCATGGGGCAGATCGTGAGCTGGTCAGTGCGCGACGAGAGCCTGCATTGCGAGGGCATCATCAAGCTGTTCCATGAATGGAATCGCGAGACCGGTGCGCTCACCCGCGCCGTCCGCGACGACATCATCGATGTCGCCAGGACCATGGTGCGGCTGGAAGAGAGCTTCATCGATCTGGCTTTCGGTCTCGGCCATATCGATGGCATGACGCCGCAGGATATCCGCGCCTACGTGCACTATGTCGCCGACTGGCGGCTGACGCAGCTCAGGCTGCCGACCGTGTTCGGTTATTTCGAGCAGACCGAAGGCGGCTACAACCAGCTCAAGTCGCACCCTCTGCCGTGGCTAGTCGAAATCTTGAACGGCGTCGAGCACGCCAATTTCTTCGAGCAGCGCGCCACAGAGTATTCCAAGGGCGCCAGCCGCGGCAGTTGGGACGGCGACAGTGGTGTCTGGGCGCAGTTCGACGTCGCGCAAGGCTAACCGCCGATCGCACTGCTCCATAAAGAAAGCGCGGCCCCGAGGGCCGCGCTTTTTCATGTCAATCGTGCGTGCGGCTTCAGAACTTCAGCCAGGGACCGCGTGCGCCCGAATCCCACGGACCGGGCAGGGGCGACTGGTTGCCGCCGGCGCGGGTATTGTCGAGGACGCCATCGATGCGATGGCTCGGCATTTGCGCATAGTCGAGGTCGTGGCGGCTGCCCGGCAGCACCTCGGTGCCCGGGTCGAGATAGGAGCGCTTCTGGATGATGATGCGGGTGCGGGTCTTGCCATCCTCGCCGCGGGTTACAACCACTGTGTGGTCGCGGTTCGCATAGACCCGTTTCCTGGTCGTCTGGGCGTCGGCCGGCGCGGCCAGAATGGCCAATGCGCCGAACGCGGCGCAGGTCGCTGCAACGAATTTCAGGCGCATTTTCATCGAGTCCTCAACCGATTCCCTTCGCGAAACGGCACTCTAGCCGCGATCGGTTCGGCTTGATAGGGCGAAAAAGCCACAGCCGGAGTTGCAAAAAAGGCCGGCCGCACTCCCGGAAAGGAGCGGGGCCGGCCCTGTCGCATCGCGCGTGGCGGTATCAGCCGCCGTAGTTCTTTTTCAGGTAATCGGCGATCGTCTTGGCGTCACCGTCGTCGATCGGGGCGCCCATGACCTTGATCATCTTGGTCACTTCGGCGTCCCAACCGGCCGGTTTGAGGAAGGGCGAGTTCATCGGGATGTAGGCCAGGCTGTGACAGGCCTGACAGTTGTTCACGACGGCGTCGACGCCAGGGGCCTGCTTGAGCTTGATGGCTTGCTCGTCGGCCAGCGCCGTGCCGGCGGATAGTGCGGCCACGGCAGCGATGATGAGTTTCTTCATGGCTCGCTCCCTTAAGCCGTCAGCGTGATGCTTTGCATCACGTTGTTGTGGTAACCGGCGCCGTTGAACAAGAGCTTGGACACCTGCGTCTGGCCGATAACGTTAGTGGCGCTGACCATCACCGTGGTCTTGCCGCGTTTGGCCCGCAGGTCGAAGCTCCACGGCCGGAACGCGAATTTGCCGAGATCCTGGCCGAGCTTTGCCGACGACCAGCTCTGCCCGCCGTCGGTCGAGATATCGACCTTGGCGATGCCGTAGCCGCCGTCCCAGGCGAGACCCGACACCGTGACCTTGCCCGGCTTCACTTTGGCGCCGTCGCGGTGACTGGTGATCAATGAGTTGACGACGATCTCGGTGATTGGCGTCGAGGTCGCGTCTTCCTGTGTGAGGAACCGGTCACGGATCGGGAATTCGCCGACCGGCAGACGATAGGCCGGTTTCATCCAGAAGCCGCCTTGCGGCGTCGTGCGCACGTCGATGTGGATGAGGTGTTTCATCCAGTAGGTGCCGGTCCAGCCGGGCACGACAAGACGCGCGGGGAAGCCGTTGAAGTGCGGCAGCGGCTGTCCGTTCATCTCGTAGGCGATGATGGTCGACTCATTCATCGCCCGCCACAGCGGGATGCTCTTGATGAAGTCGGGCGTCTTGTCGACCGCGGGCCCGTCGGCGCCGTTGAAGGCGACTTCGATGGTTTCCTTCTTGACGCCGGCCTTGGCCAGCACGTCCTTGAGGCGTACGCCTTTCCATTTGGCGCATCCCATCGCGCCGTAGCCCCATTCGACGCCGGGAACATGCGGGTTCGACAGGCCGCGGCGATTGCCGGAGCATTGATTGACCGCGACGATTTCGACGGCGGGCATCTTCTTGAGATCGTCGAGCGTGAGTTCCATCGGCGTCGTGGCGCCATCGCCGTCGAGCTTGATCCTGTAGTTTTCGACTTTGATCTCGGGAATGTCGGCGAGGTGATAGCGAACGAAGAACTTGTCGTTCGGCGTGATCGGGGTCTGGAAATATTCGAGCGGCGACTCGTAGTTCGGTGGCCGGTCGGCAAGCTGGATGAGCGGTTGCTTACCGGGCAGTTTGCCCATCTGCACGTAGCTGGCGATGCCGTCCGGCACCCCCGGGGTCAACTGCGCCGCGGCCGATGCCGCTTGCGCTTCTGTCAGCCGGCCAAATCCTCCGATAAGGGCCGCTCCGGCAGCGGCGGTCGTGCCGAGGAATCCCCGGCGACTGATGGGGTGCATCGCTTCCTCCTTGTTGCCGCTTACGACGGCTTGCGAACCGCGTGACCCCCGTCACGCAGTCGGGAACAAGGAAGAAACGGAGAGCGCCGTCAGATTATTCCGTTACCGGACAGGAAATATCACCCGGCACAGGGCGCACCCTGGCTCGCCTCGCGCAATTGCAGCGCGATGCGTCGGTGATCCGCATTCGCGACGGTCTGGCCCTCGGCGGCACCGGCTATCAGGGCAAAGCGCGCCTTCGGCATGCCATGCGCGGTCAGTTCATAAACCAGGCTGTCGGCGGTCCAGCGGCGGCTCTCGGTTTCGGGGGCGTCGGGCGGCGTTGCCCCGACCGGCCAGGCGCGCAGCTCCAACCGGCACCCGTGCGGGCCGCGATAGGTCGCCGACACCAACGGCACCTTGCCAGGGTCGATGACGAGTCCGGTGAGCTTGAGGCCAGCCGTCTCGAGCCTCGGCACGGTGGTGCCGGCGGGCAGCGAGGCCAGCGTGATCGCGGTCGGGCCTTCGGCGAGCGGGTTCGCGCTGTCCAGCGGCTGCGGCGCGGTCATGAACACGCCCAGCGCGAGCGCGGCGGCGAGACCAACGCCGACGGCAACGCGCCGCACGACATGCGATCGGCCGCGCACCGGCAGATCGAAAGTGGGACAATCGGCCGGCGCTGTGCCGACCTCGCCGATCGCCGCCTTGAGTGCAGCCAGTGTTGCATAAGCGCGCGCCAGATCGCGCTCGCTCGCAAGGCGGGCGGCCAGATCCGCGCGCTCGCCCGGCGGCAATTCGCCGTCGACGAGAGCGTTGAGGCTTTCCAGGTCCTGCGGCTGCGGATCGTATTTCAAAATTCAGCCCGATGGTCAGATGCGTTGGTTCATCTTGAGCGGCCTCACCGTACTGGTTTCGATCGCGGCGAGCAGCGCGCTGCGTGCCCGGGCGATGCGGCTCATCACGGTACCGGCCGGCACTTGGAGCAGGTCGGCGGCTTCGGCGTAATTGAATCCGGCGATGTCGATCAAGGAGATAATTTCGCGATGCGCCGGCGGCAGTGTGGCGAGGCCCTGCTCGACCGTGATCTTGGCGATGCTGGCGTCGTCATAGGACCAGATATCGGCCGGCGCGGTCACGTCGGGCGCCGGCCGTTTCAAGCGGCGGATTTCGTCGAGCGCGGCGTTGCGGACGATGCGAAACATCCAGGCGCGATAGGCCGGCGCGTCGTCGGGCACGCGCCGCGCCGCCAATGCCCGGGTCACGGCTTCCTGCACCAGGTCGCGCGCGGCATCGGCATCCGCCAGCATGGTGCGCGCGAACGCATAGAGCCGGGGCAACAATGCCGTCAGGCCGTTATGCGGGTCGTGCGCCATGCGAAGACCTCCGCCGCCGATCGAAAAGCAGGCGGCAACTATCCGATGGCGCCGCCACGCATGCAATGGCGGTGTGAGGATCAGTGCGCGGTGCGCCGCGGCGGCTGCATCTCCAGCGCTTTCCACAGCGCATGGTATTTCGGGGTTGCGGCCAGCAGCGGGTCGCGCTGGCCGCAATAACTGCGGTTGAGTTCGGCCTGAGCGAACAGCGCGCCGACCCGGGGGTCGCTGCCGGAATAGAGCAGGGTCAGGCGGTCGAGCGCACAGGCCAGCGTCGACTCGCGTACGAAGGTGTCGCCCTGACAGAACCAGCCGGAAATTTGCAGCATCGGATCGTCGTAGTTGCGGGCGAAGCCGAGGCAGTAGCGGTGCGCGCCTTGCGACGTCTCGAACGTGACCAGCGATAGCGGGCCGAACTTGCTGGCGACCGGGTCGGCCGCCGGCGCGACCTTGACCGGCCCGAGCGCGGTGGCGTCGGCGGCGATGGTATCGGCAGCCGAGGCAAAGCGGCTGATCTCACGGCCGGCCCGGTACACCTCGACCCGGAGAAAGGGCGTCACGCCGTCGGGCTCGCCGAGGCCGAGGATGTCCTTGCGGCCGTTGCCGATGGTGTGGCGGCGGATGGTGTAGGTCTCCGGCTGACCGGCGGCCTCGGGGATCGCCAAAGTGAAGGCCGGAAACGGCTTTTCGATCGTGATCCAGTCCGACCGATCAACGGGCGCGATGGGTGACTTCACCGGCTTCGATTGAAAGACCTGCGCCGCGACGATGGACAAGACGACGAGGCCCCCCACATAAGCCATAAGCCGCACGACGTGGGCGGGCAGTTCCTCGCGCCAGGAATGCAGGGCCGGATGCATGGTCGAGCCTCGCGGGGCTTCGGGATCGCGCTTTTGCCTCTGGAGCCGTTGTCAGAAACACCATTCTCGCCTAGAAGCGCTGCCATCCGGTTGTTTCAAATCATGCCAGACCGGGGAATTTTTTCGGAGAGTAAACAATGGGTTACAAGGTCGCCGTGGTTGGCGCCACCGGCAATGTCGGGCGCGAGATGCTCAACATTCTGGATGAGCGCAAATTTCCCGCCGACGAAGTCGTCGCACTCGCCTCGCGCAAGAGCGTGGGCCAGGAATGCTCGTACGGCGACAAGACCCTGAAAGTGAAAGCACTCGATCACTACGACTTCTCCGACATCGACATTTGTTTGATGTCGGCGGGCGGCGCTGTGTCGAAGGAATGGTCGCCGAAGATCGCGGCGCAAGGCGCGGTGGTGATCGACAACTCTTCGACCTGGCGCATGGATCCGGACGTGCCGCTGGTCGTTCCGGAAGTGAACGCGCATGCGCTCGAGGGCTTCACCAAAAAGAACATCATCGCCAACCCGAACTGCTCGACGGCGCAGCTCGTCGTTGCACTGAAGCCGCTGCACGACAAGGCGAAGATCAAGCGCGTCGTCGTCGCGACCTATCAATCGGTGTCGGGCGCCGGCAAAGATGCGATGGACGAACTGTTCTCGCAGACCAAGTCGGTGTTCACGCTCGACGAAGTGCAGAACAAGAAGTTCCCCAAGCGCATCGCCTTCAACCTCATTCCTCAGATCGACGTCTTCATGGAAGACGGCTACACCAAGGAAGAATGGAAGATGGTGGCCGAGACCAAGAAGATCCTCGATCCGAAGATCAAGCTCACTGCCACCTGCGTGCGCGTGCCGGTATTCGTGTCGCATTCGGAAGCCGTGAACATCGAGTTCGAGAACCCGATCACGGACGACGAGGCGCGCGACATTCTGCGCTCGGCGCCGGGCTGTCTCGTCATCGACAAGCGCGAGCCGGGCGGCTATGCCACGCCGTATGAAGCGGCGGGCGAAGACGCGACTTATATCAGCCGCATCCGCACTGATCCGACGGTCGATAACGGTCTCGATATGTGGGTAGTGTCCGACAATCTGCGCAAGGGCGCGGCGCTCAACGCCATCCAGATCGCGGAGAGCCTGATCAACCGCAAGCTTCTTCAGGCGAAGAAGAAGGCGGCGTGATCTTCCCTCGCCCCGCTTGCGGGGAGAGGGTGGCGAGCATTGAGCGTAGTGAAATGCGAGCCGGGTGAGGGGGCCTAGCGATAGGCTCAGGCGTTTGGAAACGCCCCCCCCCCCCGTTTTTTTTCGTTTGCTCAAAAACCGACCTCTCCCCCCCCCCGGGGGGGGGGGG
>JAFECJ010000014.1 GCA_018242205.1 Pseudomonadota bacterium | reverse complement strand
AGCTCCTCGCGGGAGGTCATAGTGCCTCCGGGCGGAGCCCCGGCGCCGCCCGAGCCCGGAGGTTACGTCCTCCCCCGGCCGCGGGCACCGCATCCCGCTCCACCGTCACGACGCCTCATGAAAGCGCCCTCGTTTGAGCGGGATGTTGAGGAATATAGTCTATCGCGAGGAGTGGGTCAATAGTCCTAATTCGGAAAATCATCTCTTCGGGACGCTGAATATTGCCAACCGCAACCTCCCTTTGTTGATCGTATCGATCAACGAGCCGACGAATACCCTCTTGGTGTGGACGTTCACCAGCCTGTATGGCCCCTGCAGCATCTTCTCTCCGCGACGCGTGCGAATGCCTTGAATTATTACGCTGCTCGACCTCGGCGGCTTCGGTCTTCTCTTTTGCTTTTTCTTTGCCATTATTTCCTCCAATACTTGGCTATCAAACTTTACGCTTGTCGATAGCCTTGTGTCCGAGATTCTATTTGCGCCATGCCCACTCTCCTCATCACCGGCTTCGGTGCCTTTCCCGGCGCGCCGTATAATCCGACCATGAAACTGGTGCGGACTTTGGCGCGCCTGCGGCGGCCGGCGCTGGCGGATACGACAATCGTCGCGCACATCTTCACCACCAGCTATGCCGCGGTCGACCGCGAATTGCCGGCGCTGGTCGCGCGTTACAAGCCGGACGCGCTGTTGATGTTCGGGCTGCACGGCCGCGCCAAAATGATCCGCATCGAGACCCGCGCCCGCAACGCGCTGGCGCTGTTGCCGGACGCCTCGGGCAAGGGTTTTCGTCGCGGCGTCATCGCGACCGGCGCACCTGTCGCCAGACGCATGCCGATGCCGGCGCGGCGCCTGCTGGCGGCGACGCGGGCGACCCGCCTGCCCGCCGTGCTGTCGCGCGATGCCGGCCGCTACCTGTGCAATTACCTGTCCTGGCGCAGCGCCGAGAGCGGCGTGCCGCTCGCCGCCTTCATCCACGTGCCGCCGGTGGCGCGGACCCCGCGGCCGAAGAAAGCCACAAAGCGCGGCCGCCGACGCTTTTCCGCCGCCGATCTCGCCCGCGCCGGCGAGCGGCTCTTGGTGGCGCTGAACGCCGCCGTTAACCGGACCTAATCGAGTTTTCCGCATGCTGCGGGCAAAGGTCTTCCCATGCCGATCAGCCGCCGCGACTTGCTCGCCGGATCCCTGCTCACCGTCTTCGCCGCCCGGGCGCAAGCGGCGCAGGGCCTCGATGCCGCGCGCTACGGCGTCCGCGCCAATGCCGACGCCGAGCAGACCGCCGCGCTGCAGAAGGCCATCAACGAGGCGGCGCGCGCCGGACAGCCCTTATGGCTGGCGCCCGGCCGTTATCGCAGCGGGCCGCTGACGCTGCCGGCCGGCAGCCGGATCACGGGCCAGCGGGACGCCACGCGCCTGACGCTCTCCGGCACCGGCACCTTGCTGGCGGCGCGCGGCGGCGGCGACATCGCGCTCTCGGGTGTGAGCCTCGACGGCGGCGGCCGCGCCGAGGCGCTGGTCGATCTCGCCGCGGTGACCAATGTGCGGATCGCCGATTGCGGCTTCGCCCAGGCGCGCGGCAACGGCCTGACGCTGACGCGGTGCACCGGCACCGTCTCCGGCAACACGATTGCCGACAGCGGCGACAACGGCATCATGAGCCTCGACAGCCGCCTCACCGTGCGCGCCAACACCATCCAGCGCTCCGGCAATGGCGGCATCCGCATCTGGCGCAGCAGCAAGGTGACCGACGGCAGTGTCGTCGAGGACAACGTCATCGAGGACACCGCGGCGCGCGCGGGCGGCGACGGCCAGAACGGCAACGCCATCAATGTCTATCGCGCCGCCGATGTCACCGTGCGCGACAACGTGATCCGCCGCGCCGCCTTCACCGCCATTCGCGGCAACGCCGCCTCGCACATCAAAATCACCGGCAACCAGTGCTTCGCGCTCGGCGAGGTCGCGATCTATTCGGAATTCGATTTCGAGGATGCCACCATCGAGCGCAACCTGATCGACGTCGCCGCCGTCGGCATCGCCGTCACCAACATGGATCAGGGCGGCCACGGCGCGGTGGTGCGCGACAATGTCATCCGCAACATGATCAACAAGCGACCGCAGGGCGGCCCGGATTCATATGGCGTCGGCATCGGCGTCGAAGCCGACACCGAGGTCTCCGGCAACACCATCGAGAACGCGCCGGTGATGGGCATCGAGGTCGGCTCGGGCAAGTATCTGCGCAACGTCACGGTGACGCGCAACAATTTGCGCCAGGTCGGCATCGGCATCGGCGTCACGGTGGTCGAGGGCGCCGGCCAGGCCGCGATCACCGACAATGTCATCGCGCAGGCCAAAGGCGGCGCGGTGGTCGGCATGCGCTGGGACAAGGCCGCGACCGGCGACCTGACGCGCGGCGGCGGCGAGCGCTTCCCGCATCTGACGATCCGCGACAACAAGGTGAGCTGACGCGCGCCACCACCAGTGGCGGCGCGCCATTCGTCGCCTACGCCTTCGGCGTCGGCGACCACATCTTCGGGCCGGCGCGCAGATATTGCCGCGGCACCGCCACCTCGGCGCCGAGCGCCCTGGCGCAATGCCAGCCGAAATGCGGATCGTCGAGGAAGGCGCGAGCCGCCGCGACCATGTCGGCCTGGCCGGACGTCACGATCTCTTCGGCCTGCTGCGCCGTGGTGATGAGGCCGACGGCGCGCACCTTGATGCCGGCTTCCTTGCGGATGCGCGCGGCGACCGGCACGTTGTGGCCGGGCGTCGTCGGCGTGCGGGCGGTGGCGATGATGCCGCCGGACGACACGCAGATGAAGTCGATGCCCTCGGCCTTGAGCGCCTTGCCGATGGCGACGGCGTCATCCGGCTGCAGGCCGTCGTCGAGCCAGTCGACGCTGGAGATGCGGGCTCCGAGCGGCACGCCGCCCGGCACCACGGCGCGCACCGCCCTGGCGACCGACAGCGGGAAACGCAGCCGGTTCTCCAGCGAGCCGCCATAGGCGTCGGTACGCTTGTTCGATACCGGCGACAGGAATTCGTGCATCAGGTAGCCGTGCGCCATGTGCAGCTCGATCTCGTCGAAGCCGATGCGCAGCGCGCGCTTGGCCGCATTGACGAAGGCGTCGCGCACGCGGTCCATGTCGGCTTCGGTCATTTCGCGCGGCACGTGTCAGCCCTCGCCGAAGGGCAGCGCCGACGGCGCGATGGTCTGCCACGGATCCTCGTTGGGCCGCAGATAGGTGCCGCCTTCCCACGGCCGCTGCGACGAGGCCTTGCGTCCGGCATGGGCGAGCTGCACGCCGAACTTCGCGGTGCCGAAAGTCTTGGCGGCGGCGATGACGTGGCCGAGCGCCAGTTCGTTGTTGTCGGAGTACAGGCCGACGCAGCCATGGGTGATGCGGCCATGACGCTCGACATGGGTGGCCTCGACGATCACCAGTCCGGCGCCGGAATTGGCCAGCATGCCGAGATGCATCATGTGCCAGTCGGAGGCGGCGCCGTCGTCGGCCGAATACTGGCACATCGGCGCCACGACCAGGCGGTTGGGAAGTTCGACGCCGGCCAGCGGAAGCGGCGAAAACAGCGCACTGCTCATGGGGATGCTCTCACGGTGGGGGATGCGGTGGACGGTCGGTGACCGGTGGCGGCAGGAGCGCCGGCGACGTCAGCGCTTGACCTGGATGGCTTTGAGATAGTCGATGATGGCACCGACGTCATCGGACTCAAAGCTGATTTCCGGCATGTCCGGGTGGCCGGACATGATGCCCTCGCCGAGCGACTCCTCCAGGGAATCGATCGGATAGCGCTGGCCGAGCACGCGGAAGGCCGGCGCGTCGGGCCGTGGGCTGTTGCCGGTGCGGCCGACCGCGTGGCACTGGCCGCAGTTCTTGGCGAGCAGCTCCTCGCCGCGCTTGAGATCCTCGGTGCTGGGCGGCCCGCTCTGCGCCGATGCCGCGGCCGGTATCGCGATAAACGACAGCGCGGCCACGACGGCCGTCAGCACGGATGACGAGACAGCTAGGCCGCAGGGCGGATGAAGTCGCGCCGCGCCACTTCGAGCGGCATCGGAGCCTCGGGCTGTCCGGCCAGCTTGCGCCATTTCTTCGCCGCCGCGATCACGTCGAGCATGCGCGCCGCGAAGCTTTCCTGGGTGTAGTAATGCTTCCAACGGCCGCTGCGGTACAGTTCGGTGTAATAGGCAAGACGCTGTTCGGCGAGACCGTGCCATCGCTGGGCGATCTCCTGCAACTGCGGACTGCCGGGGGGGCCCTGCATGGGTTGCCACTGCTCGGATAGTCGTTGGCCAGCGCCGAATCGTCTACCCCCTGATCGTTACGTGACTGGTAACGACGAACAATCCTACAAAGACGACCCCGCACGCATGTGGATAACACTGTGTTGTTTAAAGTGATTCGCCAATGTTTCAAATAGCCTAGCGGCATCCGCCATTAACGATTTGTTTAATTTTTCCGGGCCGCGCCGGGCCTGTATAGCCAACGCGAGCCTGTACAACGCGACTGCGCGTCAGCGCTTAAACAACGCCGCGATCTCGCCGACGATGCCGCGGCGGAACAAGAGCACGCAGGTGACGAAAATCACGCCCTGGATCACCAGCACCCATTCGCCGACGACCGACAATTTGAACTGCATGAACAGGATGACGAAAGCGCCGACCACGGGCCCGAAAATGGTGCCGAGGCCGCCGACCAGAGTCATCAGCACGACCTCGCCGGACATCGGCCAGTTGACGTCGGTCAGCGACGCGATCTGCATGGTGATCGCCTTGGTCGAACCGGCGACGCCGGCCAAGGTCGCCGACAGCATGAAGGCGATGAGCTTGTAGCGCTCGGTCTTGTAGCCGAGCGACACGGCGCGCGGTTCGTTCTCGCGGATCGCCTTGAGCACCTCGCCGAACGGCGAATGGATGATACGGTAGATCAGCATGAAGCCGGCGAGAAAGATGACCAGCACGACGACATACATCGTCATGTCGTTGGTCAGGTCGATGACGCCGAACAGATGACCGCGCGGCACCGCCTGGATGCCGTCCTCGCCGCCGGTGAACTTCATGCGCAGCGCGACGAAATACATCATCTGCGCCAGCGCCAGCGTGATCATGGCGAAATAGATGCCCTGGCGGCGGATGGCGAGCGATCCGGCGGCCAGGCCGAATACCGCCGCGGTCGCCGTGCCGGTGAGGATCGCCAGTTCGGGCGTCAGGCCCCAGACCTTGGCGGCATGCGCCGCCAGGTAGCTCGCCCAGCCGAAATACAGCGCGTGGCCGAAGCTGAGCAGGCCGCCATAGCCGATCAGCAGGTTGAACGCGCAGGCGAACAGCGCAAAGCACATCGCCTGCATCAGGAACAGCGGATAGACGAAGAACGGCGCGACGATGAGCGCCGCCACCATGATGACGAAACCGATGGTCTCGCCGTTGCGCCTGACCATCGACGGCGCCGCCGCGCCGGTCATGACGGGTGACGTGGTGGTGTCCATTACGCCCTCCTCCCGAACAGACCGGCCGGACGCACCAGCAGCACGATCGCCATGATCACGAAGATCACCGTATTCGACGCCTCGGGATAGAACACCTTGGTCAATCCCTCGATGATGCCGAGACCGAAGCCGGTGAGAATTGCGCCGAGAATCGACCCCATGCCGCCGATCACCACCACGGCGAAGACGACGATGATCAGTTCCGAGCCCATCTGCGGCGACACGTTGTAGATCGGCGCCGCCATGACGCCGGCGAAGGCGGCGAGCGCCACGCCGAAACCATAGGTCAGCGTGATCATCACCGGCACGTTGATGCCGAAGGCGCGCACCAAAGTCGGGTTCTCGGTAGCGGCGCGCAAATAGGCGCCAAGCCGCGTCCGCTCGATGGCGAACCAGGTGCCGAAGCAGATGACGGCCGAAGCAACGATCACCCAGGCACGATAGTTCGGCAGGAACATGAAGCCGAGATTCTGTCCGCCGCGCAGCGAATCCGGCAGCGTATAGGGCAAGCCCGCCGAGCCGAGGTAGTTGCGTCCCAGTCCTTCGATGATCAGGGCCAGGCCGAAGGTCAGGAGCAGGCCATAGAGGTGATCGAGCTTGTAGAGCCACTGCAGCAGCGTGCGCTCGATGACGATGCCGAAGGCGCCGACCACGAGCGGCGCGACGACCAGCGCCGGCCAATAGCCGATGCCGGTCCATTGCAGCAGCAGGAAGGCGGCGACGGCGCCGAGCATATACTGGGCGCCATGCGCGAAATTGATGATGTTGAGCATGCCGAAGATCACGGCGAGGCCGAGACTCAGCAACGCATAGAACGATCCATTGATCAGGCCGATCAATAACTGGCCGAACAGCGCCGCCGAGGGAATGCCGAAAATCGTGATCATTGCTCTCTCTTGCTGTTCCTTCTCCCCGCTCGCGGGGAGAAGGTGGCGAGCGTAGCGAGCCGGATGAGGGGCACTTAATAGAAACCCCTCACCCGACCATCTTCGCTACGCTCAGATGGTCACCCTCTCCCCGTAAACGGGGAGAGGGAAACATCACATCAGCCGCTGACCAGCGGACACTTGCCATCCTTGAGCGGGCGGAAGGCTTCGTCCGGCGGAATGGTCGCCTTCAGCTTGTAGAGGTCGCCCGGATATTTCGACTCTTCAGGCTTCTTCACCTCGAACAGATAGGCCGGGTGCAGCGCGCGACCGTCGGCGCGAATGGTCGTCTTGCCGTAGACCGGATCTTCAGCGGTCATCTTCTTCATCTCGTCGACGACTTTCTTGCCGTCTTTCGAACCGCCGACCTTGGCGACCGCATTGAGATATTCGAGCGTGCCGGAATAGACGCCGGCCATGTTCATGCTCGGCAGCTTGCCGGGCGAGTTGCGCTCCTTGTCCCAACGCTTGGTCCAGGCGCGGGTGCCGTCATTGAGATCCCAGTACCAGGTCTCGGTGAAGGTCAGCCCCTGCGCGGTCTTGAGACCCAGCGCCTGCACGTCCGGCGCGAAGATCAAGAGGCCGGCGAACTTCTGGCCGCCCGCGACAATGCCGAACTCGGCACCCTGCTTGATGGCGTTGATGGTGTCACCGCCGGCATTCGCCAGGCCGATGACCTTGGCCTTGGAGGCCTGGGCCTGCAGCAGGAACGACGAGAAGTCGCTGGTGTTGAGCGGGTGGCGCACCTTGCCGAGCACCTTGCCGCCGGCCTTTTCGACGACCGCCGCGGTGTCACGCTCCAGCGCATGGCCGAAGGCGTAGTCCGAGGTCAGGAAGAACCAGGTATCGCCACCGGTCTTGACGATGGCCTTGCCGGTGCCGTTGGCGAGCATCCAGGTGTCGTAGGTATAGTGCACCGTGTTCGGCGAGCACTTCGGCCCGGTGAGATCCGACGACGCGGGGCCCGAGGCGATGAACACCTTGTTCTTGGCGCGGGTGACTTCGTTGATGGCAAGCGCCACGCCCGAGTTCGGCACGTCGGCGATCATGTCGACACCGTCGCGGTCGATCCACTGGTTGGCGATATTGGTGCCGACGTCGGGCTTGTTCTGGTGATCGGCGCTGAGCACTTCGACCTTATAGTTGGGATGAGCCTTCATGAAATCTTCCGCCGCCAGCTTGGCGGCGATCACCGAACCGATGCCGGTGTCGTCGGCATAGAGCGACGACATGTCCGTGAGAACGCCGATCTTGACGCTCGTCTGCTGGGCATAGGCAGAGCCGCAAAGCAGAACCGCGGCAAGCGCCGCCAATCCAACCGTCTTCTTCATCTTACTTCTCCCAATCAATGCGTTTCCAGTTTTCGTCTTCTTCTCTTGTTCGCCTGCTTCTTGCTTTGAAGTTCTTGTTGTTAAACCCCGAGATATTCGTGCAGCTTGTCGATGTTCGCATCCAGTTCGGCATTGGCGAACTGGTCGATGACCCGGCCGTGCTCCATGACGTAGTAGCGATCCGCCACGGTCGAGGCGAAGCGGAAGTTCTGCTCGACCAGCAGGATCGTGAAGCCCTGCTGCTTCAGCGCGCGAATGGTCTTGCCGATCTGCTGGATGATGACCGGCGCCAATCCTTCGGTCGGTTCGTCGAGCAAGAGGAGACGCGCGCCGGTGCGCAGGATGCGACCGATCGCCAGCATCTGCTGCTCGCCGCCGGACAGTTTGGTGCCCTGACTCGAGCCGAGGCGCTCCTTGAGATTGGGGAATAGTTCGAAGATCTGATCGATGGTGAGACCGCCCGGCCGCACCACCGGCGGCAGCGTCAGGTTTTCCTCGACGCTGAGGCTGGCAAAAATGCCGCGCTCTTCCGGGCAGAGCGCGATGCCGGCGCGCGCGATCTGGTTGGATTGCTTGCCGATCAGCTCCTGGCCCTCGAAGCGCACCGAGCCGGCGCGCTGCCCCACGATGCCCATGATCGACTTCATGGTCGTGGTCTTGCCGGCGCCGTTGCGGCCGAGCAGCGTGACCACCTCGCCTTCGCGGACGTCGAACGAGACGCCGTGCAGGATGTGCGACTCGCCGTACCAGGCCTGCAAATCCTTCACCGCCAACAGCGGCCCGGTCCGATCAAGCATGGCCGACCCCCATATAGGCCTCGCGGACTTCTGGGTTGTTGGAGACCGTGGCGTAATCGCCTTCGGCGAGAACGCGACCGCGGGTCAGCACCGTAATGGTATCGGAAAGGTCGGCGACCACCGAGAGATTGTGCTCGACCATCAGCACGGTGCGGTTCTTGGCGACGCGCTTGATGAGGTCGGCGATGCGCGCGATGTCTTCATGCCCCATGCCGGCGGTCGGTTCGTCGAGCAGCAGCATGTCCGGCTCGAGCGCCAGCGTGGTGGCGATCTCGAGCGCGCGCTTGCGGCCATAAGGCAGTTCGACCGCGTTCGCGAGGGCGTAATCCGACAGACCGACATCGTCGATCAGCGACAACGCGCGGTCGTTGTACTCATCGAGCACCGACTTGGATCGCCAGAAGTCGAAGGATGAGCCGCGTTTCAGGCGCTGCAAGGCGATGCGGACGTTCTCCAGCACCGTCATGTGCGGGAATACCGCGGAAATCTGGAACGATCGCACCAGTCCGAGCCGCGCCACGTCGGCCGGCTGCATCGCGGTAATATCGCGGCCGTTATAGACGATGCGACCGCTGCTCGGGCTGAGAAACTTGGTCAGCAGGTTGAAGCAGGTGGTCTTGCCGGCGCCGTTCGGGCCGATCAGCGCGTGAATCGTGCCGCGCCGGACCTGCAGGTCCACGCCGCCCACTGCTGTAAAGCCGGCAAAATCCTTGGTCAGACCCTCGGTAACGAGGATCAGGTCCACTTCCACCGGCATTTCCCCTTGGCCTTATTCTCGGGAACATTTTCTGTCCCGGCAAGAGCCTTGACCTCAGGGGTATTGGATCGGCGGCGTTCTGGCAATTCTCCTTTCGGGAGAAAATTGCCTCAACATGAGGCAACCTCCCGACCATTAAATTCGTGTAACGAATTGATGACCGCTTGGCCCCGTCACGCCGGCTTGAATTTCTTGGCCAGCGCGTCGGCATTCTTGGACAGCAGACCGACATCGGAACCGACGGCAACGAACAGATAGCCCCAGTCGATGTAGCGGCGGGCCTCGTCCTCGTTGCTGGTCAGAATACCGGCCGGCACGCCGACCTTGGTCAGACGCTCGACCGCATCCTTCATGGCCGCCTGCACGTCGGCGTGCTGCGGATTGCCGAGATGCCCGAGCGAGGCGGCCAGATCCGACGGGCCGATGAACACGCCGTCAACGCCGTCGACCTTGGCGATGTCCTCGAGAATGTCGAGCGAGCGGCGCGTCTCGACCTGCACCAGCACGCAGATCTCCTCATTGGCCTTGGTCAGGTAGCCCGGCACGCGGCCATAGCGGCTGGCGCGCGCGCCGACCGAAATGCCGCGCACGCCGTGCGGGGGATAGCGCGTGGCGGACACGGCGGCCTTGGCTTCCTCGACGCTCTGCACATAAGGGAACAGCAGCGTCTGCGCGCCGATGTCGAGGCAGCGCTTGACCAGCACCATGTCGTTCCAGGCCGGGCGGATGATCGGCGTCGCCGTGCCCTTCTCCATCGCCTGCAACTGCGACAGCAGATCGGGAATTTCGTTCGGCGAATGTTCGGTGTCGAGCAGCAGCCAGTCGAACCCGGAATCCGAACAGATTTCTGCGGCGATGTTGCTGCACAGGCTCTGCCACAGGCCGATCTGCAGTTTCTTGGCGCGAAGGCCGGCTTTGAAGGCGTTGCGCCTGAACTCCGTCATGATCGTCCCGTCCGGTTTGTTGTCGGTTCTGCCCGATGCTGTACCGGCTCGACCGAGAAAATCAAATGCCTAGGTGCGCCGGGTGTGACCTTCCGCCCGGCGTCAATAATGCGGCGGCGGCGGCTCGGTCGCGCCCTCACCCGTCACGGCCGCCTCCCGCACCTGCTCAGCCAGCCGCTCCACCTCCCGCTTGAGCTGGTCGATGAGCTTCCATTGCGCTGTGACCGCCTCGTTCAGGTCCTCGATGGCGCGCTCCTGATGGGCCCGCTCGATCTCGAGGGTGACGACGCGGCTATTGAGCGCGGCAAGATCGTCCATGGGTTGCATCTCCTCCCGGGTGCGGCGCACCCCGCTTCGGCCAAGACCGTTCGCTCGAGACCATATCGCAGTTGCAGCAAAAGTCTGAGATACTGGCACGCCTCACCGAAATGCCGAGACCTCAGGATCCATGACCTTCGACACCATCATCCGCGGCGGCACCGTCGCCACCGCCTCCGACACCTTCACCTGCGACGTCGGCATTTCCGGCGGCCGGATCACCGCCCTGGGCGCCGACCTTGGCGCCGCCGCCGAGATCGTCGATGCCTCGGGCCTCCTGGTGCTGCCCGGCGGCATCGACAGCCATGTGCACATTTCGCAGCCGTCCGGACCCGGCATCGTCATGGCCGACGACTTCGCCTCCGCCACCCGCTCGGCGGCTTTCGGCGGCAACACAATGGTGCTGCCCTTCGCCATGCAGCAGAAGGGCGAAAGCCTGCGCGAAGTGGTGAAGGACTATCATAAGAAGGCGGACGGCCAGTGCTACGTCGACGTCTCCTTCCATCTCATCATCGCCGACGCCAGCGACCGCGTGCTCGGTCAGGAACTGCCGGCTCTGGTCAATGATGGCTACACCTCGTTCAAGGTGTTCATGACCTATGAGGGCCTCGCCCTCTCCGACATGGAGATGCTCAACGTCATGTCGGTAGCGCGGGAGACCGGTGCGCTGGTCATGGTGCACGCCGAGAACTACGACGCCATCCGTTTCCTCACCGACCGCCTCGAGCGCGCCGGCAAGACCGAGACCAAGTACCACGGCACGTCGCGACCGATCGCGGTCGAGCGCGAGGCGACGCACCGCGCCATTTCGCTGGCCGAGATCATCGACGTGCCGATCATGATCGTGCATGTGTCGAACCGCGAAGCGATGGAGGAGATCGCGCGAGCGCAGCGCCGCGGCCTCAAGATCTACGGCGAGACCTGCCCGCAATATCTGGTGCTGACCGAGAAGGACATGGACGGCCTCAACATGGAAGGCGCCAAATATGTCTGCTCGCCGCCGCCGCGCGACAAGGCGAGCCAGGTCGCCTGCTGGGAAGGTTTGCAGCAGGGCATCTTCTCGCTGTTCTCCTCCGACCACTGTCCGTTCCGCTACGACGACCCGCAAGGCAAGCTCGCGCCGAAGGGCCGCACCTCGTTCCGCTGGGTGCCGAACGGCATTCCCGGCGTCGAGACACGGTTGCCGATTTTGTTCTCGGAAGGCGTGAGCAAGGGCCGCATTTCATTGAACGAGTTCGTCGCGCTGACGTCGACCAACCACGCCAAGACCTACGGCCTCTATCCGAAGAAGGGCACCATCGCCGTCGGCGCCGATGCCGACATCGCGATCTGGGATCCGAACCGCAAGGAAACGATCTCGCAGAAACTGATGCACGGTGGCTCGGACTACACGCCCTATGAAGGCATCGAGGTCACCGGCTGGCCGGTCTCGACCATGGTGCGCGGCAAGTTTGTGGTGCGCGACGGCAAGCTCACCGGCAAACTCGGCGGCGGCAACTATGTGACGCGGCAGAAGTCGGAGCTGGCGAAGCCACGCCTCGCGTAACACCAACTGGGAAACACAATGAGCGCCTACGTCATCTTCGACGTCGATATCCGCGACATGGCGGCCTACCAGCAATTCATGGCCGGCGTAAAACCGGCGCTCGACGCCGCCGGCGCCAAATATCTGGCGCGCGGCGGCGCGCACAAGGTCTATGAGGGCGACTGGCAGCCGCGGCGCATCGTGCTCTTGGAATTTCCGTCGGTCGCGGCGTGGGAAGAATTCTACAACGGGCCGACCTATCAGGGTCTCAAGGCGATCCGCGATGCGTGCAGCGAGGCGCGGCTGGTGAGCGTCGAGGGATTGCCCTAGACTTTCCCGTCAACAGCGGGAGACGCGGATGCTGGTCAATCGACAAGTGCTCTTGAAATCCCGCCCGGCCGGCATTCCACAGGCGGAGCATTTCGAGCTTGCCGAGACGGCCGTGCCGGAACCCGGCGACAAGCAATTTCTCGTCCGCAACGAATTCCTCTCGGTGGAGCCGGCCATGCGTGGCTGGGTGTCGGCCGTCGCCAACTACTCAACCCCGGTCGGCATCGGCGAGGTGATGCGGTCGTTTTCGGCCGGCACCGTCGTCAAATCGCGCCATCCCGGTTATGCCGAAGGCGACAAGGTCATGGGCATGCTCGGCTGGCAGGATTACGCGGTCAGCGACGGCAGCAACATCACCCGCAAGGTCAAGGAGACCGACCTGCCCTTGTCGCTGTCGCTCGGCGTGCTCGGCCTCAATGGCGTCACCGCCTATTTCGGTCTGCTCGATCTTGGCCTGCCGCGGCCCGGCGATACCGTGGTCGTGTCCACCGCGGCCGGCTCGGTCGGCTCGGCGGTCGGCCAGATCGCCAAATTGATGGGCTGCCGCACTGTCGGCATCGCCGGCGGCGCGGCCAAGGTCGCGTTGTGCCGGGACGCCTTCGGCTATGACGCCGCGCTCGACTACAAGGCCGGTGATCTTGCCGCGGCGCTGAAAGCCGCCTGCCCGCGCGGCATCGACGTCTATTTCGATAACACCGCCGGCGCGATCAGCGACATCGTGATCCGTGAGATCGCGACCGGCGCCCGCATCGTCATCTGCGGCACGGCGTCGATTTCGTCCTGGGATCCGTGGCCGATGGGCCCGCGCGTCGAGCGCCACATCCTGGTCAAGCGCGCGCGCATGTCGGGGCTTTTGATCTTCGACTACGCGCACCGCTACGAAGAAGCCGTCGCTCGCCTCGCCCAATGGATCCGCGACGGCAAGCTCGCCTATCGCGAGGACATCGTCGACGGCATCGAGCATGCGCCCGGCGCCATCGCCGAACTCTATCGCGGCGAGAATCTCGGCAAGCGGCTGATCAGGCTCCGATCAGAATAAAAAATGCCCGGCTTGGCGGCCGGGCATTTCCGTTTTCGTCCTTGCGTCCGAAGCCTACTGCTTCAGCTTCGCGTCGACCTTGAACGCGGCCTGCGTGTTCTGCTTGATCTCGTCAAGCGTCACGCCCGGCGCCAGTTCAATCAAAGTCATGCCGCCATCGCCCTTCTTGTCGATGGTGAAGACGCCCAGGTCCGTGATCACCATGTCGATGACGCGCGAGCCGGTCAGCGGCAGATCGCATCTGTGCAGCAATTTCGGCGAGACCGTGCCGTCCTTGGCCTTGGCGACGTGCTCCATGATCACGACCACCTTCTTGACGCCGGCGACCAGATCCATGGCGCCGCCCATGCCCTTGACCATCTTGCCGGGGATCATCCAGTTGGCGAGGTCGCCATTCTCGGCGACCTGCATGGCGCCGAGCAGCGCGAGGTCGATATGACCGCCGCGGATCATCGCGAAGCTGTCGGCCGACGAGAAATAGCTCGTGGTCGGCAGTTCGGTCACGGTCTGCTTGCCGGCATTGATGAGGTCCGGATCCTCGTCGCCCTCGAACGGGAACGGGCCGAAGCCGAGCATGCCGTTCTCGCTCTGCAATTGCACGGTCATGCCATTGGGAATGTAGTTCGACACGAGCGTCGGAATGCCGATGCCGAGATTGACGTAAAAGCCGTCGCGCAACTCCTTGGCGGCGCGCTCGGCCATTTGATCGCGAGTCCACGGCATCAGACTTCCTCCCCTGCACCGAACGCGCCGGCGGCGGGGCGCTTGCGCGTCGTCCGCACTTCAATGCGCTTCTCGGCATTGGTCTTGATAATACGTTGCACGAACACGCCCGGCGTATGGATCTCGTCGCCGTCGAGTTCGCCCGGTTCGACGAGGTGCTCGACCGAAGCGACGGTGATGCGGCCGGCGGTCGCCATCATCGGGTTAAAGTTGCGGGCGGTCTTGCGATAAACGAGGTTGCCCTCGGTGTCGCCCTTCCAGGCATGCACCAGTGACAGGTCGGCGACCAGGCCAGTCTCGAGGATGTAGCGCTCGCCGTTGAAGATCTTCTCTTCCTTGCCCTTGGCGATCTCGGTGCCGACGCCGGTCTTGGTATAGAAGCCGCCAATGCCGGCGCCGCCGGCGCGCATGCGTTCGGCCAAGGTGCCCTGCGGATTGAATTCGATCTCCAGTTCGCCGGCGAGGTATTGCTGCGCGAACAGCTTGTTCTCGCCGACATAGGACGCGATCATCTTCTTGATCTGCCGCGTCTCGAGCAGCAGGCCGAGACCGGCGCCGTCAATGCCGGCATTGTTCGACACGCAGGTCAGGTTCTTGACGCCGGTGTCGCGCAGCGCCGCGATCAATTCCGATGGCATGCCGCAGAGGCCGAAACCGCCGGCCATGACCATCATGCCGTCTTTGCAAATGCCGGCCAGCGCCGACTTCGCATCAGGATATACTTTCTTCATTCTGTCCCTGCCGTTTCACCCGGGTTCCATGTTCTTGGCTGGGCCGTTTCTAGCCGGACTTTCGCAGAAGCGAAAGGTCATGCTGCAGCCGCTCAGGCCGGGCTGTTCCGGGAGTGCGAACCCGCCCTTCGGCGCGATTCCGCCGCCCGTCAGCGCTGCGGCGTGACGTCGGTGACCGGGTTACGCGGCGGCGTAATATCGGTCACCGGGTTGCGTGGCGGGGTGATGTCCTTGACCGGATTGGCCGGGCGCGCCGGCGCGGCGGGCGCCGCCGGCGCCGTTGGCTGGGCCGGCGCGGCGGCCCGCGGGACCATATCGCCAAGCCGCGTCGGCAACGGCAGGCCGTGCGGATAGTAGCTCCAGGCGATGAAAATCACCGCAAACAGCAGGGCGGTCAGGCCGGCGGCCGTCGAGCGGCTCTGCCAGGACAGGACGTTGCCGATCAGGCTGGCGATGAACACGAAGAACGAGAGAATGATGACATAGAGCCAGTTCACCTGGGCAAGATCGATCGGCATGGGTCGCTGTTCCAACGTTATTCGACGTTCAATCTAAGCCGCGTCGCGCGCCGCCGCCAGCCGCCGCCGTTCAACTTGTGCTATAGGTCCGGGCGGATGAGGACGTCTTGTACAGGGAGACGACGATGGCCGACATCAAGATCATCAACCCGGAGGGGCTCGGCAAGCCGCTCGGGCAGTATTCGCACATGACGCGGGTGAAAGCGTCGGAATATCTGTTCATCGCCGGCCAGGTCGGCGTCGACAAGAGCGGCAACGTGATCGGCGCCGACGATTTCGACGCGCAGTGCGTGCAGACCTTCGCCAATATCGAGACCGCGCTGAAATCAGCCGGCGCCGGCTGGGGCAACATCGTGCAGTTCACCACCTATCTGGTGCACTCGCAGGACATCCCGAAGTTCATGAAGTACCGCCTGCGCGAATTCCCCAAAATGTTCGCCAACGGCGCCTACCCGCCGAACACGCTGCTGATGATCGACCGGCTGGTGAAGGAAGAACTGCTGGTCGAGGTGCAGGCAACGGCGGCCATCTGACCCACTTGTCCCGGGTGCGGCGCAGCGCGCCTTCGCGGTGCGCTGCAGACCCGGGATCGCAACAATCCCGGTGTTTGTGAAGGTCCCGGTTCGGCAATGCGTCACGGCGTGCCGCATTGCGCCCGGGACAAGGGTCAGCTTTTCGGCGCGTCGATCAGGCTCACATGCGCGGCGACGACGCGCCAGCCTTCGGGGAATTTGACCCAGGTCTGCATCTGCCGGCCGATCTTGCCGGGCGCCGAAGGCCGCTCGTAGAGCGTCGAAGCGGTGGCGAATTCGCGGCCATAGGTGGTGATCACCGTCTTCGACAAGGTTCGCCCCAGTCCCACCGGCGACCGCGCAGCGCGGAACGACTTGATCGCGGCATAGCCATAGAGAATTTCGCCGCCACCGTAGCGGATGGTCCGCGGGTCGTCGCGGAACAGTTCGTCGAGCTTGGCGACGTCGTTGTTCACGAGCGCCTTCTCGTATTCGTCGAACGCCTGGCGCACTTCGGCGACGACCTCGGGGATGTCGATTTCCATTTTCTTCCTCTCGCATTCTCACTCTGTCATGCCCGGCCGCGAGCCGGGCATCCCGCTTAGGGACGCACTGCTTTGCCCGCCTAAGTGGGATGGCCGTGACATAGGCGTTCTATAGAACGCCGTTCTTCGAACGGCTATGCCCGGCCATGACGGAGATTAGGTCTTTAACTCAGGCCGCGGTGCCGCCACCGCACCCATCTTTTCCAGGGCATAGGCGACGCGCAGCGCCACGTCCTCGCGCCACGGCGCGGCGATGATCTGCACGCCGATCGGCAATGGCTTGAGCGGCAGCGGCACCGCGACCACCGGCAGGCCGATGAACGAGATCGGCTGCGTGTACAACCCCATGTTCGGCCGCACCGGCAGTTCGACGCCGTCGAGCGTGAAATTAACCTGCCCGAGCTTCGGCGCGGTGACAGGTGTCGCCGGCGCGATGATGGCGTCGCAGTCCTTGAACAACGCCAGCACCTGTTCGCGATACCAGCGGCGGAAGTTCTGCGCCTTGACCACCAGAGTCGACGGAATCATCGCGCCCGCCAGCAAGCGATCGCGCACCGCCGGGTCGAAATCGTTCGCCTGGTGCCGTAGGCGTTCCAGGTGCAACGCCGCACCCTCGGTCGCGGTGATGACGTAAGCCGCGGCGCGGGCGCGATGCGCCTGCGGGATTTCGACCGACCCCGCGTTGAGCGCCTTGGCCACGATGTCGAGCGCGCTCAGGGCCTCGGGCGACGCGCCCTGACGGAAATAGCCGCCGGCCACTGCGACCTTGAGACCGCTCAGCCCCTGCTCCAGGAACGGCGTCGTCGATTCCACCGGCCGGTCGACGCAGGCCGCGTCCTCGCCGGCGTCGAAGCCCTGCATCGCGTCGTAGCTCAGCGCCAGATCGCGCACCGATCGCGCGAACGGCCCGAGATGATCGAGCGAGGCGACGAAGGGAAACGAGCGCGCGCGCGTCAGCCTGCCGTACGTTGGCTTGAGCCCGAAGATGCCGCACAAAGACGACGGCACGCGGATCGAGCCGTTCGTATCGGAGCCCAGCGCCAGCGGCACCATACCGCCGCCAACCGCACTGCCCGAGCCGCCGGACGAGCCGCCGGTCATACGCGTTGGGTCATGCGGATTGCGCGACGGTCCGTCGTGCACGTTCTCGCCGGTGAAGTCGTAGGCGTATTCGCCCATGTTGAGCGCGCCGATGAGCACGGCGCCGGCTGCTTCCAGGCGCTCGATCAGCACGGCATCGCGCGCGGCCGCTTTGCGCGCGCGGTTGATCTTGGAGCCGGCGACCGTCGGCAGACCTTCGATGTCGATGAGGTTCTTCACCGCGAAGGGCACGCCGGCGAGCGGCAGCTTGCTCTTGTCGGGCGAAGCATCGATCGCCTTGGCTTTCGCCCGCGCGCGGTCGGCGGTCACCGCGGTGAAGGCATTGAGCGTCGGATTGCGCGCGCCGATGACGGCCAGCATCTGCGCCGTCACTTCCGCGGCGCTGACCTTGCCCGCCGCGACCGCGGCCGCGATCTCGGCGGCGTTCGCCCAGGTGTAATCGGACATGGCTCAGGCCTTGTAGATGGGGGCCGGCTCGGCCTCGTCCGGCAGCGCGAATTCGGTGACGGTCGCGGCATGACCAAGGGTGACCGCGAGATTGGCCTTTACCGCCGGTTTCCACGCCGGGTCGAGCGGCAGGTCAAGCGCCGCGGCGGCGGCGTCGATGAAGACTTCAAGCTTGTCGTTCATGGGCAATCTCACTGGAAGCGGTGGGCAGGCCTCAAGCCCGGCACGCCGGGTTGTAGCGCAGGGCTTGCGCCCCGCAAAATCGAACCATGCAAAATCGACGCCAATGGGAGGCGCCCTCTCCGCCGGGTATCCCTGCCATCCGCGCGGGGCACGTGGACCCCTGACGATTGACGATGTATGACCGGCGCCGTTATCCGGGCGCTGCCGCGGCCGGCACGCGACCGGTTTGAGAGGAAACGATCCATGATCATCGATTGCCACGGGCACTACACCACCGCGCCCAAGCAGCTCCAGACCTTCCGCGACCAGCAGATCGCCGGCATCAAGGACAAGTCGCAGCGGCCGGCCTCGACCAATCTCGGCATCACCGACGACGAGATCCGCGAGAGTCTGGAAGGCGCGCAGCTCAAGCTGCAGCGCGAGCGCGGCACCGACCTCACCATCTTCTCGCCGCGCGCCTCCGCCATGGCTCACCATATCGGTGACGAGGCTGTGAGCGCGCAGTGGTCCGAGGTCTGCAACGACCTGATCTACCGGGTGTGCCAGCTCTATCCGCAGAACTTCGTCGGCGTCTGCCAGTTGCCGCAGGTGCCGGGCGTGGCGCCGAAGAACTGCATCCCCGAACTCGAGCGCTGCGTGAAGGAGCTCGGCTTCATCGGCCTTAACCTCAATCCCGATCCGTCGGGTGGCTGGTGGAAAGAGCCGCCGCTCACCGACAAGCACTGGTATCCGGTCTACGAGAAGATGGTCGAGCTCGACGTGCCGGCGATGGTCCACGTCTCGGCGTCCTGCAATCCGTGCTTCCATGCGACCGGCGCGCATTACATCAATGCCGACACCACGGCGTTCATGCAGTTGCTCACCGCCGACCTGTTCAAGGATTTCCCGACGCTGAAGTTCATCATTCCGCATGGCGGCGGCGCCGCGCCCTATCACTGGGGCCGCTATCGCGGGCTGGCGCAGGACATGAAAAAGCCGCCGCTCGCCGAGCACCTTCTGAAGAACGTGTTCTTCGACACTTGTGTCTACCATTACCCGGGCATCGAACTGCTGACCAAGGTGGTGCCGATCGACAACATCCTGTTCGCCTCGGAGATGGTCGGCGCGGTGCGCGGCAAGGATCCGGACACCGGGCACTTCTTCGACGACACCAAGCGCTATGTCGATCAGCTCACCACGCTGAGCGCGGAGAACCGCACCAAGATCTTCGAGGGCAATGCCCGCAAGGTGTTCGGCCGGCTCAACGCCGTGCTGAAGGAACGTGGCCTCAATTAATCAAGGGTAGCGCATGACGGCCTATCCGGCCGCGGGCCCGGTCACGCTCGCCACCAACCTCGCCGACTATCCGGTCACCCGCGCGCTCAAATCGGGCGCGGTGAAGTCCGGTCTGGTGTCGTTCGATTTCTGCGGGCCCAAGATCGCGAACCAAGGCTTCAAGCCGATGGTGCGCGAGGGCAAATTCGACGCCGGCGAATTGGCGATCGTCACCTTCCTCCAGGCCAAGGTCTATGGCAAGCCGCTGACCCTGCTGCCGGCGGTGGTGATGGCGCGCGGCCAGCATCACACCATCAATTACAATGTCGCGCGCGGACCGCTGGCGCCGAAGGACATCGAGGGCAAGCGCTTCGGCACGCGCTCCTATTCGGTGACCACCGGCGTCTGGGTGCGCGGCATCCTCAAGGACGAATACGGCGTCGACTCGAGCAAGGTGACGTGGTGCACCGTCAATGACGGCCACCTCGCCGAATACCAGGACCCGGCCAATGTCGAGCGGCTGCCGGCCGGCTCCGATATCGAGAAGATGCTGGTCGAAGGCGACCTCGACGGCGCCATTCTCGGCGGCGACCTGCCCAACGAGCCGCGTGTCGCGCATCTGATCCCGGAGCCGCAGAAGGCGGCGGAGGCCTGGTCGAAGAAGCACGGCATGGTGCCGATCAATCATCTGTTCGTGGTGCGCACCGATCTGGCGCGGCAGCGCCCCGATGTGGTGCGCGAGATTTTCCGCGTGCTGAAGGAGAGCAAGGCGCAAGGTGTGCCGCAAGACAGCATGAAAGGCGGCATCGATCCGGTGCCGTTCGGCGTCGAGAACAATCGCAAGGCGCTGGAGACGGTGATCCGCTATTCCTACGAACAGAAGATCATCCCGCGCCTGTTCACGGTCGATGAATTGTTCGACGACGTGACGCGCGACCTGGTCTGATCCGCACCTTGCTCAGCTTTCCGCCACCCGGTAGCCGATGCCCGGCTCGGTCAGGATGATGCGCGGCTCGTCCGGCCGCCCTTCGATCTTCTGTCGCAACTGGCCGACATAGACCCGCAGATACTGCGTATCCTCCGTATGCGCCGGGCCCCATACGGCGGCCAGGATCTGCTTGTGGGTGACGACCCGGCCGGCGTTGCGCGTCAGGAACGACAGCAGCTCGAACTCTTTCGGCGTCAACTTCAACTCGGTCCCGGCCCGAGTCGCACGATGGCGGACGGCGTCGACTTCCAGATCGCCGACACGGAGCACCGGCACCTCGGCCTTGCGCTGCATGCGGTGACGCAGCGCCGTGCGCATGCGGGCCATCAGTTCGCCGACGTTGAACGGCTTGTTGACGTAGTCGTCGGCGCCGAGGTCGAGCGACTCGATCTTCTCCGCTTCGCGCTCTCGCGCCGACAGCACGATGATCGGCACATCCGACCACTCGCGCACCCGGCGGATCACGTCCTTGCCGTCGGCGTCCGGCAGGCCGAGATCGAGCAGCACGATATCCGGCGGCCGCCCGGCAATCCGCTTCACCGCCTCGGCCGCGTTGCCGGCGCTGTCCATCTCGTAATCGTTGGCCTCCAGCGCCGGCTTGAGAAAGCGCAGGATCGCGGCCTCGTCATCGACCACCAGAACCGACTTCTTGCCGCTCATGCCGCCTCGCCTTCGCGCGGGAATGTCAGGGTGAAGCGCGCGCCGCCGCCCGCCGGACTTTCGGCCGCGATCGAACCGCCATGCGCTTCCATGATGCCTTTGGCAATGGCCAATCCCAGCCCGGTACTGCGCCCTCCATCGCCATGCGCAACGCCGCGCCCGTCGCCGATCACGAACTTGTCGAAGATGCGCGCCAGGATGTCGGCGGCGATCCCGGGGCCGTTGTCGCTGACGCGCAACGCGACCGACGCGCCGCCGACGACGCCGTCGATCACGATGCGGCTGCCGGCCGGCGTATGGGCAATGGCGTTGGCCACGACATTGCCGACCGCCTGCTCCGCCAATGTCGCGTCGGCGCGCACCAGCGGCAGATCGGCCGGCAGATCGACCGCGATGACCTGGGCCACCTTGCGCCGGCGCGCCGCCCCGACGATGCGCGCGACGACCTCGCGCAGATCGATCCAGTCGCGCCGCAGTTCGAGCGCGCCGGCATCGATTCGCGTGATCGCGAGCAGGTTGCGCACCATCTCGTCCAGACCTTCGGCTTCCTGCTTGATCTGGCCCAGCAGATCTTTCTTGGCGTCATTGCCGAGCTTGTCGTCATAATCGATGAGGCTCGTCGCCGCGCCCAGAATGGACGACAGCGGCGTACGAAAATCATGCGAAATCGAGGCGAGCAGCGTATTGCGCACGCGCTCGGTTTCGGTGGCTGTCCGCGCGCTCACCATCTCGCGCGCCAGCGACGCGCGGTCGAGCGCAGCGGCGGTCTGCTCCGACAACGTATCGAGCAGCGCCCGCGCCTCCGAATCGAGAGCGCCGGAACCGTCGTGCTTGCCGACGCCGATCACGCCGATACTCTTGTCGCCGATCCGCAGCGGCACGAAGTACCACGGCACGATCGGCAAGGTGCCGGTGTCGGCGCCGGCCGGCTCGACGTGGCGATAGGCCCACCGCGCGGCCGTCATGGCCGCGGCGTCGAGTTCGTCCTCGGGCGGCCAGGCGGCGCTGAGCGCCAGATCGTCACCTCGCGACAGCAGCACCATCACCGGCCTGCCGAGGCTGGCGTGAATCTCGCTGGCGGCGCCCTCCGCCAGGGCGTCCTGCGTCGCCAGCCCGGACATACGGCGGGTGAATTCATAGAGCCGCCGCGTCGCCCGCATGCGGCTGGCCGAAATGCGCGCCTGCTCGCGCACGCGGCCGGCCATGGCCGACGACACCACGGCCACGACCAGAAAGATGATCAGCGCCAGGAGTTCGTAGGGTTCGGCGACGGTGAAGGTGTAGAGCGGCTGAATGAAGAAGAAATTGTAGACCGCCGACGACAGCAGCGATGCATAGACCGCCGGCCACATGCCGAAGTTCATGGCGGAGAACAACACCGCGAGCATGAAAATCATCGACAGGTTCGGGATCGGCGTGAACTCGGTCAGCACCTCGCCGACGCCGAGCGCCGCGAACACCGCCACCGTGGCGTAGACGAAATGCAGCGGCTCCGGCGCCAGCCAGGTCCGGCGCCTCGGTGCCGGCCCGCCCGTCCCTTCCGTTTCGCGCGTCACCAGATGGATGGCGATATCCTGCGCGCGCCGCACCAGTTCATGTGGCAGCGAACGGCGCCACAGCTCGCTGAAGAAGCCGGCACGCGACCGGCCGACGACAATCTGGGTGACGTTCTCGAACTTGGCGAAACGCAACAGTTCGGCGGGCAAATCGGCGCCGCTCAGCATCTGCGTTTCGCCGCCAAGGCTCTGTGCCAGCGCCATCGCATCGTCGAGCCGCTGCCGGGCCGCATTGTCGAGGACCGTGCCCGGGCGCTCCACCGTGACGGCCATCCACGGCGCGTCCATCAAGTCGGCCATGCGCTTGGCCGTGCGGATCACGGCCGGCGAATTCGGATCGGGGCCGATGCAGGCAAGAATGCGCTCGCCGGCCGCCCACGGGCCTTCGATGGCCTGCGCCTGCATGCGCTCGACAAGCGCGGCGTCGACGCGTTCGGCGGCGCGCCGCAACGCCAGTTCACGCAGCGCCGTCAGATTCTGCGGTTTGAAGAAATTCTCGACCGCGCGCGCCGCGGTCTCCTGCACATAGACCTTGCCTTCGGCGAGACGCTTGAGCAGTTCATCCGGCGGAAAGTCGACGAGCACGACCTCGTCCGCCTTGTCGAACACGGTGTCGGGCACCGTTTCGCGCACCCGCACCTTGCTGATCTTCTGCACGACGTCGTTGAGGCTTTCCAGATGCTGGATGTTCAGCGTCGTCCAGACATCGATGCCCGCGTTCAGTATCTCGTCGATATCCTGCCAGCGCTTGGGGTGGCGGCTGCCCGGCACATTGGTGTGGGCGTACTCATCGACCAGCAGCAAGCCGGGTTTCCGTGCCAGCGCCGCGTCGAGATCGAACTCGCGCATCACCTGGTTGCGATAGACGATCGGCCGGCGCGGCAGCACTTCGAGATCGCCGATGAGTTGCTCGGTCTCGCGGCGCCCATGAGTCTCGATCAGTCCGGCCACGACATCGCAGCCGCCATCCCGCTCGCTGCGCGCCGCAGTGAGCATCGCGAAAGTCTTGCCGACGCCGGGGGCCGCGCCCAAGAAGATTTTCAGCCGGCCCCGGCCCTCTTTCCTGGCGAGGGCCAGCAGGGCGTCGGGCGACGCGCGTTGCGTTTCTTCGCTGGCCATGAGGCTCCTCGGCGGGAACCGATCTTACGACTTCGAGCCGTCGAGGGCGAGATTAAGCTTGAGCACATTCACACGTGGTTCGCCGAGCAGACCGAGCCAGCGCCCGCGCGTCTCGCTCTCCACCAGCGCGCGCACGCGGCTCTCCGGCAGGTTGCGGGCCTTGGCGACACGCGGCACCTGGAACAGCGCCGCCTCCGGCGAGATGTCCGGATCGAGGCCGCTCGCCGAGGTGGTGACGAGGTCGACCGGCAAGGCGGCATTCGGATTCTCGGACTTGAGCTTGGCCGCGTCTTCCTTGAGGCGGTCCGCCAGCGCCTTGCTGGTGGGTCCCAGATTCGAACCACCGGAATTCGCCGCGTTATAGGGCACGCTGATGGACTTGCTCGGATCCTTGGGATCGGGACCGGTGGTCGCCGATGGACGGCCATGGAAGTACCTGTCGCTGGTAAACGCCTGGCCGATCAGCGCCGAGCCGACGATCTTGCCATCCTTCTTGATCAGGCTGCCCTGCGCCTGGCTCGGGAAAATGGCGCCGGCGATACCGGTCATGGCCAGCGGATAGATGAGCCCGGTGATGACCGTCAGCACGACGACGAGCACCATGGCGGGTCGAATTTCCTTCAGCATGACTTTATCTCCAGATTTCTTGGCGCGCGATCTTGTCCGAAAATCTGTGTTCCCTTTTCGGGGTCGCGCGGATCAAGCCAGATGCAGGGCCGAGACAACGAGATCGATCGCCTTGATGCCGATGAAGGGCAGGACAATGCCGCCGGCGCCGTAGATCAGCAGGTTCCGGCGCAGCAACGCGGCGGCGCCGACCGGGCGGTAGGTCACTCCCTTCAGTGCCAGCGGAATCAACGCAATGATGATGAGTGCGTTGAAGATGATCGCCGACAGAATGGCGCTTTGCGGCGTCGACAGCCCCATGATGTTGAGGACGCCGAGCTGCGGATAGAACGCCGCGAACATTGCCGGAATGATGGCGAAGTACTTGGCGACATCGTTGGCGATCGAAAACGTGGTCAGCGCGCCGCGCGTCATCAGCAGTTGCTTGCCGATCTCGACCACCTCGATGAGCTTGGTCGGATCGCTGTCGAGGTCGACCATGTTGCCGGCTTCGCGGGCGGCCTGCGTGCCGCTCTGCATGGCGACGCCGACATCGGCCTGGGCGAGCGCAGGCGCGTCATTGGTGCCGTCACCGCACATCGCGATCAGGCGCCCTTGGGCCTGCTCGCCGCGGATATAGCGCAGCTTGTCCTCGGGCGTTGCCTGGGCGATGAAATCGTCGACACCGGCTTCGGACGCGATCGACGCCGCGGTGACCGGGTTGTCACCGGTGATCATCACCGTCTTGATACCCATGCGACGCAGCGCGGCGAAGCGATCCTTCACGTCCGGCTTAACCACATCCTTCAGATGGATGACGCCGAGAATGCGGCCGCCCTCGACGAGGCCAAGCGGCGTGCCGCCCGCCCGCGCGATCCGGTCCACCGCGGCGCGGAAGGCCGGCGGTTCGGCGATATCCTGGCCCGCTTGCTCGCGGGCGAATTTGAGCACCGAATCGACCGCTCCCTTGCGCAGCTTGCGATCGCCGATGTCGACGCCCGACAGACGCGTCGTCGCCGAGAACTCGATGAAGCGGGCGTCCGCCGGCGGCGCCGAACGGGCCACGCCGTAACGCTCCTGCGCCAGGCTGACTATAGAGCGGCCTTCCGCGGTCTCGTCGGCGTCGCTGGCCAGCAACGCGAGTTCCGCCGCATCGCGCTCGGAGACACCCGGCACCGGGATGATCTCGGTCGCCAGACGGTTACCGAAAGTGATGGTCCCGGTCTTGTCGAGCAGAAGCGTGTCGACGTCGCCGGCCGCTTCGACGGCCCGGCCGGACATGGCCAACACATTGAAACGCACCAATCGATCCATGCCGGCAATGCCGATCGCCGACAGCAAAGCGCCGATCGTGGTCGGAATAAGGGTCACAAACAGCGCGACCAGCACCAGCACCGAAATCGTGCCGCCAGCATAAGCGGCATAGCTCGGAACCGTCGCAGTGGCGAAGACGAAAATGATGGTGAGGCCGATCAACAGAATGTTGAGCGCGATCTCATTCGGTGTCTTTTGCCGCTCGGCGCCTTCGACCAGCTTGATCATGCGGTCAAGGAAGGACGAACCGGGCGACGACGTGATGCGCACGACGATCCGATCTGAGATGACGGTCGTGCCGCCGGTCACGGCCGAGCGATCGCCGCCGGATTCACGGATTACCGGCGCGGATTCGCCGGTCACCGCCGCTTCGTTGACGGACGCGATGCCTTCGATCACCTCGCCATCGCCGGGGATGATGTCGCCGGCCTCGCAGACGACAAGATCGCCGGCTTCCAGTTTGTCGGCCGGCACGCCCTGAAAGACCTCGTAGTTGTCCGGCATCAGGATGCGCTTGGCCGGCGTCTCCGACCGCGTCTTGCGCAGGGTATCGGCCTGCGCCTTGCCGCGTCCTTCGGCGACCGCTTCGGCGAAATTGGCGAACAGCACCGTAAACCAAAGCCAGACGACGATCTGGATTTCGAAGCCGCTGCCATGGCCGATTGCGATGTCACGCACCAGCAGCACCGTCGTCAGCGCGGTGACCACCTCGAGCACGAACATCACGGGGTTCTTGGCCAGCGTACGCGGATCAAGCTTGACGAAAGCCTGGCCGATCGCCGGCAGCACGATCGCCGGATCGAGCAGCGACGACGCTGCCATGCGCTTGCGGACTTTGGAGGTTTCCATGGACGTGAACTCCGGGAATTAGAAGAGCTGGCCGGCCTGCATCGCCAGGTGCTCGACGATCGGGCCGAGCGCGAGCGCCGGGAAGAACGTGAGACCGCCGACGATGAGGATGATGCCGACCAGCAGACCGACGAACAGGCCGCCGGTGGTCGGGAACGTGCCGGCGGAAGCCGCGACCATCTTCTTCTGGGCGAGCGCGCCGGCAATCGCCATGGCCGGCACGATCATCCAGAAGCGGCCGACGAACATCGCCACTGCGCCGCTGACGTTGTAAAAGACGGTGTTGCCGCCGAGGCCGGCGAAGGCCGAACCGTTGTTGCCGGTCATCGACGAATAGGCATACAGCACCTCGCTGAAGCCGTGCGGTCCCGCGTTGTTCATCGCTGCTGCGGCCGGCGGATAGACCACCGCAATGGCCGTCCAGCCGAGGATCATCAGCGGCAGGATGAGGATGGCGAGCATGGCCATTTTCACTTCGCGCGCCTCGATCTTCTTGCCGACATATTCGGGGGTGCGGCCAACCATCAGCCCGGCGACGAACACCGTGAGGATGACGAACAGCAGCATGCCATAAAGACCGGCGCCGACGCCGCCGATCACGATTTCGCCGAGCTCGATATTGATCAGCGGGATCATGCCGCCCAGCGCGGTGAAGGAGTCATGCATGGCGTTGACGGCGCCGCAGGAGGCCGCCGTGGTGATCACGGCAAACAACGCGGAGCCGACGATGCCAAAGCGGATCTCCTTGCCTTCCATGTTGCCGCCGGTGATGCCGAGCGCGTTCAGCGTCGCCGTGCCATGAGCCTCGGCCCAGTAGCAGAAGGCGACGCCGGCCAGGAACAGAACGCCCATGGCGGCGAGGATGGCCCAGCCCTGCTTCTGGTTGCCGACCATGCGGCCGAACACGTTGGTGAGCGCGGCGCCGAGGACGAAGATCGACAGCATCTGAACGAAATTCGACAGCGCGGTCGGGTTCTCGAACGGGTGCGCGGCGTTGGCGTTAAAGAAGCCGCCGCCATTGGTGCCGAGCATCTTGATCGCCACCTGCGAGGCAACCGGGCCGACGGCGATCGTCTGCTTGGCGCCTTCCAGCGTCGTGGCGTTGATATAGGGACCCAGTGTCTGCGGGATGCCCTGCCAGACCAGGAACAGGGTGAAGACGACGCAGGCCGGCAGCAGGATGTAGAGCGTGCAGCGCGTGACATCGGTCCAGAAATTGCCGACCGTCTTCGTCGACGTCCGGGCGAAGCCACGGATCAACGCGACCGCCAGCGCGATGCCGGTCGCCGCCGACAGGAAGTTCTGCGGCGTGAGGCCCAGCATCTGCGCCAGGTCGGACAGCGTGCTTTCGCCACCGTAGTTCTGCCAGTTGGTATTGGTGATGAAGCTGATCGCGGTGTTGAAGGCCAGATCGGGGGCGACCGCGCCCTGCCCTGCCGGATTGAACGGCAACACGTCCTGCAGCCGCAGCACGGCGTAGAGAATGGCGAAGCCGCCGAGGTGAAACAGCAGCATGGCGACCGTATAGGTCAACCAGTGCTGTTCAGCGGTCTCGTCGACGCCGCTGACGCGATAGATCAGCCGTTCGACCGGCCGCAGCACCGGCCACAGGAAGGTGCGCTCGCCGTTGAAGACGCGGGTCATATAACCGCCGACTATAGGGGTGAGCGCGACGATGATGGCGCAATAGAGCGCGATCTCGATCCAGCCGATGAGTGTCATGACACCGCCTCAGAACCGTTCAGGGCGCGTGAGCGCGTAGGTGAGATAGATGAGGATGCCGGCCGTGACAGCGGCGGCGAGCGTGTAATCGAGGTTCATGACCGAAGGTCCTAAATGCGGTCGCAGCCGATCGCGTAGCCGACCGTTACCCCAAACAGCACAAAGCCGAGGGCGAGAACGACGAGGTCGAACATCACGTGCTCCGTTTCAAGAACGGCTCGAGGCCAGCTTCGAAATAGGTTCGGGGCTGTAAAGAAGCGATGCGGAATGCACCTGCGGCGCATCAAGGACGCATAAAGACGCGATAGTCGCTCACCGCGCCAAACGCGCCGGGTCCGCAAGCCCCGGCCCTCGACGCCGGTCGCTGCGTTTTATGGTGATCGAAAGTGGCGAGACACGCGAAGAGGATCGAACTCAGCGTCCGCCGAGGTAAGTCTCGATCAGCTTGTCGTCGCGGATGAGATCGGCCGCAGGGCCCGACTGGACGATCTCGCCGGTCTCGAGAACGTAACCGTAGTCAGCGGTCTCCAGAGCCGCACGCGCGTTCTGTTCAACGAGCAAAATTGACACGCCCGCCTCGCGCAACGACGCAATCGTTTTGAAGATTTCCCGAACGATCAAGGGGGCGAGGCCGAGGCTCGGTTCATCCAGCAGCAGCAGCTTCGGGTCGCTCATCAAAGCGCGGCCGAGAGCGAGCATCTGGCGTTCGCCACCGGATAGGGTTCCCGCGAGCTGTTTGCTACGCTCGCGCAGCCTCGGAAAGCGATCGAACACCTTCTCCATATTCGATTTCAGCCGCGAACGATCGCGCAGGCCGTAGCCGCCGAGCAGCAGGTTGTCGAACACCGACATGTCGTGAAACAGTTCGCGCCGTTCCGGCACAAGGCACAGGCCGCGCCCGACCCGATCCTCGACATCGAAACGACTCAACGACTCGCCGTGATAGTAGATGTTCCCTTTGGAGCGCAGGAGGCCGATGATGGCCAGCATGAGCGTGGTCTTGCCCGCGCCGTTCGGGCCGATAACAGTGACGATACGGCCCTCGTCGATGGACAGCGATACGTCGCGGACCGCTTCGACCTTGTCGTATGAGACACTGACGTTCTGAACGGACAGAATCGACATTAGGCCACCGCCCCGAGATAGGCTTCCTGGACTCGGGCGTCGTTGCGGACGTCCTTCGGCACGCCTTCGCAGATCTTCGACCCGAAATCCATGACGACAATGCGATCGACCAATCCCATGACGAATTCCATGTCGTGCTCCACGAGCAGAATGGTCAGATTTTCCGATCGCAACGACCGCAGCAACTCCGCTAACTGCTGCTTCTCCTGGCGGCGTAGGCCGGCCGCAGGTTCGTCGAGCACGAGGAGGATGGGGTCGGCGGCGAGCGCTCTGGCAATCTCCAGCACCCGCTGGCTGCCAAGAGAAAGATTGCCGGCGAGTTCATATGGCTTGTCACCCAGGCCGACACGCCGAAGCTGAAACAGTGCCTCGTGGAAAGCGCTGGCCTCTTCGTCCGTATTAAGCCTGAATGCGCCGCGGAAGAAGCCCGTCTTCGTGCGTGGGTAGGTGCCGAGCATGACATTCTCGATCAGCGTCATGTTCGGCCGCAGCTTCACGTGCTGGAAGGTCCGCGCCACACCGGACTGGGCGATCTGGTATTGCCGCCGGTCGGTGACGGACTTGCCGGCGAACGCGATGTCGCCGGCGCTGAGCTTCAGGGCACCCGTCAGCAGATTGAACATCGTGGTCTTTCCGGCGCCATTCGGTCCGATCAGGCCGAGAATCTCGCCCGAGCGTACGTCAAAGCTCACCTGATTAACCGCGACGAGCCCGCCGAAGCGCCGCTCCGCTTGAGAGGCGTCGAGCAACACCGTGCCTGGCGCCGGCTGCGTACGCCGCGACAGCTCCGCCGCCTTTGGCGGCGTCACCGGAATCGGTCGCGGCAGATACTTGCGCACATAGGGTACGACGCCCTGGCGCGCGCGCTGCAGGAACAGGATGAACAAAGCGGCAAAGGCGACGATTTCGAGCTGGCCGGAGGCGCCTTTCACCAGCAGGGGCAAGTAATCCTGAATTGAATTCTTCATCAGCGTGACGAACGCGGCGCCCACGATCGCGCCGATGATGCTGCCGTGACCGCCAATCATGGCCATCATGAGATACTCGATGCTCATGCCCGCCTCGAACGGCGCCGGGCTCACAAAGCGACTGAGATGAGCATAGAGCCAGCCCGACACGGCGGCGGGAAGCGCCGCGACGATGAAGCTGATCAGCTTGATGCGGAACGCGTCGATACCGAGGCTTTCAACCAGCGTATCGCCGCCGCGCAGCGTGCGCATGGCACGGCCGACACGCGAGTTGAGAAGGTTGTAGGCCAGAATAACCGCGGCCACGACAAAGGCCCAGATCAGATAGTAGATCTGCCAGCTCTCCATCAGCTTGAATGAGCCGATCGAGATCGGCGGCACCGACGAAATGCCATTGTGCTGCCCGAGCCACGGAACGTTACCAAATAGGTAGGAGATCGCGAGGCCCCAGGCGATCGTACTCAGCGATAGGAAGTGCCCCTTGAGCCGCAATGTCAGGAGGCCGAGCAAGCCCGCAACGGAACAGGTCAGAACAACCCCGAGCAGCAGACCGAGCCAGGGCGAATAGCCGTTCAAGGCGGTCGCCCACGCCGTCGCGTAAGCCGCGATACCGACAAACGCCGCCTGCCCGAACGAAACGATGCCGGTGACGCCCGTGACCAGCACGAGGCCGATCGCCACGAGCGAGTAGATCCCGATAAAGTTCAGCAACGTCAGGCTGAACGCACTCAGCACAAAAGGCGCGCCAGCGACGCAGAGCACCGCTGCTGTCGCGATGAGGTAAATCTGAGACTGTTTCATTCTTCAGACTCTTCCTCAGAATGGATCACTGTAAATGAGCGCCACAGGAGGATCGGGATGAGAAGCGAGAAGACAATCACGTCCTTGAAGGCACTGTTATAAAAAGACGCAAAGCTTTCCAGAACGCCGACGAACAACGCGCCCAACGCCGTGCCCGGATAGCTCGCAAGACCGCCGATGATCGCACCGACAAACGCCTTGAGGCCGAGCAGAAATCCTGAATCGTAGAAGATGGTGTTGACCGGCGCGATCAGAACGCCGGAAACCCCCGCCATCAACGAACCCAAGAGATAGGCCACGGTACCGGCGCGAGTCGGGCGAATGCCCATCAGTCTGGCGCCGGTGCGGTTGATGGCGGTGGCGCGCAATGCCTTGCCGATCAGCGTGAAGTCGAAGAACAACAGCAACCCACCGCTGAAAGCGATTGCGGCGACCAGGATCAGAATGTTCTGGCCCGAAATCATGATGCCGCCGATGTCGATGCTCATCGATGTGAGCGGTTCGGTGCGTACGCCTTCAGGTCCGAAGAATAGAAGTCCCAGCCCCACCAGGGCAAAGTGCAGCGCCACCGAAATGATGAGAAGAAGCAGCACGCTCCCGTCGGCGACCGGCCGGAACACGATGCGATCGAGCAAAGGCGAAATCGGCATGATGAGAATGAGCGCCATCGCGATGCGCACGGGCAACGGAGGTGCGAGCGGGATGAGCGCCCAGACCGCGAGCACGATGAGAAGCGGTAAAACCAGATAATACAGGAGTGCGATCGGAATCTTCCGAAACTCCTGCCTTCTGACGAGACCGAACACTTCCATCGTCGCGGCAATGCAAGCCAGCACGGCGACAAGACCGATTGTGCCGGGCACCTGGCCCATATCGAGCGCCGCCAGAGTCAATGCCGTAAAAGCGGCGATGTCTCCGAACGGAATGAAGATAACCCGCGTGACCGTGAAGATCAGCACGGTACCGATTGCCACCAGGATATAGATGGCACCGGTTGCGATGCCATCTATCCCCAGTATCGCCGCGATATCCGACGTCATGTTACAGCGTTTCCTTTGCGCGGCGATTCACGGCGTCCCGGATCAGGGCGCGTAGGTCCACTTGCCGTTGACCAGCTTGACGATGACAAGCGAGCGATTGTCGACGCCATACACGGCACCCGGCTTGAAGTTGTAGATCGCGTGGGTGCCGGCAAGGTCCTTGGTATTCATCAGAGCATCCATCATCGCCTTGCGGAATTCGGGCGAACCCGGCTTGGTGCCCTTGAGCACATGTTCAGCCGCATTCGTCATGAGCAGCCATCCGTCGAAGGAATAGGCCGAGAACACGTCGGTCGTCTTCGCGCCGTTGGCCTTCTCGTAGGCGGCCCGGAACTTCAAGCCGATCTTTTTCGCAAAATGGTCATCGGGCAATTGCTCGGCGACGACGATCGGACCGGTCGAGACCTGGATGCCTTCGACCGCCTTGCCGCCCACGCGCACGAAGTCCGGATTGACCAGCGGCACGGTGCCGTAAATCTTGCCTTGATAGCCGCGCTCGCGAAGCGTCAGCGGCGGAAGGGCGCCCTGCGTGCCCGAGGCCCCGATGAGTACGCCATCCGGCTTATTGGACATTACCTTCAGAATCTGACCGGTCACCGAGGTGTCGGTACGCGCAAAGCGCTCATTGCTCGTGACCTTGAACAGGCCTTTCGTCTGCGCGGCCATCGCCCCGCCATAAACGAGATCGCCCCAGGCGTCGGAGTAACCGATATAGCCGAGGTTCTTGACGCCATCACGCGCAATGCGGTCGGCAATCACGCTAACCAGGAGAGTCGGCGGCTGCGGTACGGTGATGATCCACTGCTCGGAGCCGGCCGGTAGCACGGCATTCGGCTGCACCGGAGAAAGCGCAATGAACGGAACCTTCAGCTCCTTGGCGACGGCGGCCATAGCCATCGTCGAAGGCACGGTCGCCGTCCCGATGAGCACATCGACCTTGTCTTCTTCGATCAGCTTGCGCGCGTTGCGGGTTGCAGCCGACGGATCGGAGCCGTCATCAAGCTGGATCAGCTTGATCTTCTCGCCATTCACCTCGCTGCGGAATTCGTAGGCAGCATTGATGCCTTTCCCATAGGGAATGCCGATTGACGAGGCCACGCCGCTCAGCGACGTAACGAAGCCGACCCGGATCTCAGCATGCGCGGACGTTGCCAAGGCCAGCACGACGGCCGACGAAGCCAATAGTTGCTTGAACGATCTCATTTGTTACTGCTCCCCTGATATGCAGGCGATAACGGCCCGCTTCGAAGTCACGCTCTCAATTCCTTATCCTGTACTTTTCGTCGGTACGCCATATTGTCGCCGTCCGACATCATTCTCATCGCCGTCACGAAGCGCATCACATTACGTCAAACACTTCCGCGACAGTCTCGAGCACCTTCAAGGAAAGTCCAATGCATTCTCCGCAAGTCACGCCGCAAACTCAGGTCACCTTCGTCGAAACAGACTTTGCGCGTGTTCATCTCGCGAGCGCCGGCGACGGCGCTCCCGTGTTGTTGCTGCATCAAACGCCGCGATCCTGGGACGAATACCGCGATGTGTTGCCGCTGCTTGGTCGGACCTATCGCACCATCGCCATGGACACGCCCGGCTTCGGCGACTCCGGAAATCTCCGCGCCCATCGACCGTCCATCGAGATCTGGGCACGAACCGCGCTCGCCGTTCTCGACACACTCGATATTGGCGCTGCAACCATCGTCGGACACCATACCGGAGCAGCCATCGCCCTTGAGATCGCCGCGTGCAGCCCTGAGCGCGTCAGCTCTCTGGTCCTGTCCGCGTGTCCTTTCGTCGACCAAGCTCGTAGGCAAGATGCGGGCCACAGAAAGACCGTGGACGATGTCGACGTTCGCGCCGACGGCTCGCACGTGCTCGAATTCTGGAAGCGGCGACAGCCGCTCTACCCCGAAGGCGATACCGATCTGCTCGGACGTTACGTTCGCGACGCATTGCGTGCCGGTCCGATGGCCGCCGAGGGCCACAGGGTCGTTAATCGCTATGTCATGGAAGAGCGCATCGGCCTCGTGCGAAGTCCGACTTTGGTCATTGCACCTTGCCGCGATCCGCACGCCTACCCGGCCGCCGGCCGCGTCGCCGCCGCGATATCCGGCAGCGTGCTTCGCGAAGTGGCGGAAGCGATGGTGCCTTTTCCCGATCAAATGCCGGAGACTTTCGCGGCGATCGTCCGCGAATTCGTCGACCGGCAGAACCGACGGAACTAAGCCGGTGCACCCGCGGGCGATCTTGGCAACGCACCGGGACTCGATCGCGAGCGCGTCGGCGGCGAAGCCGCCCATGTCCGAAACGTTGTTCTTTTCCACCCAATACGGCATCGCTGTTTGACGTCTACCGAATTCGACCGTTGCCACATCTTCGAAATTCCTTTATATCTAAAATAATTTTTGGACGGCGTCAACGCGCTACCGACATGAGCATTGTTTATCGCCATGCGCATCGAACAGCGGCCGCTGAGCGCGGCCGACTTGGGCAGCCTGCATGGGCCGCCCGGGCGGACGTCGGCCAGCCGGACCGGATGAGGATTTGCGGTACACGACCGTGTTGCCGCGACGAGGCCGCGAGGAGTTGAGAGGCAGCTATGCGAATCTTCTGGCAAAGTTTCGTCGACGGCTCGGCCAATGCACCGTACCTGCGAAAATTGTCTGCCTACCTCAACGATATCGCCGCGCCAGGGACCAGCGTTCACGTCGAAGGCCTGTCACCTCCCGATCGCGATTTCGGGCGTCTCGCGGAGTTTCGGTGTTCGATCATCGCCATCGATAATGGTCTCGCCGCCGAGGACGAGGGCTTCGACGCTTACGTGATGGGTCACTTCCAAGACCCAGGGTTGTACGAACTTCGCTCGGCCCTTCGTATTCCGGTAGTCGGCACCGGCGAGGCGACCTTGTTGGCGGCATCGCAACTTGGACGCCGCCTCGGCTTGGTGACGCTCGATCCAGCATTCGAGGTCTGGCATCTCGAGCAGGCCGAGCGTTACGGGTTGAGCGGACGCGTGGTCAAGGTGGTCGGACTGGGCTGCCAGCCGTCTGACTTCGCCGCCGCGTTCGATGGCGATAGGGCTGCAAAAGCGCGCATGCTGAACGACTTCACCGCTTGCGCCCAGCCGCTGGTCGCAGCCGGTGCTGACGTCATCATACCGGCCGGGGTCCTCCCCGGCTTGCTGATCTGCGAGGAGCACGGCTTCAAGATTGGCTGTGCCCCGATCGTCAATTGCGCCGCCGTGGCGCTCAAGTCCGCAGAAATGTGGGTGCAGCTTCACAAGCTCAACGGCGTCGAACCGAGCCGGGGCCCGAGTTTCGCGCTAGCCAACGACAGGGCGCGGCAGGACTTCAGATCCCTGGTCGCCAGTGGATCGCAGTCGCTCTACAAATCAAAAGCTTAAGCAAGGACAGGACATGACACCCGACAAGATCTTGTACGAGACCGAGGTCACGGCTACCGGAGGCCGCGAGGGCAAAGCCGCCAGCAATGACGGTTTGCTCGCAGTGTCACTGGCCTTGCCGAAAGCACTTGGCGGCGGCGGCGGCGGCACCAACCCCGAGCAACTCTTCGCCGCCGGCTATGCCGCCTGCTTTCTGGGCGCGGTCAAACTCGTTGCTCGCCAGAAGAAAGTCGCGCTGACTGATGAAGCCTCCATCACCGCCAAGGTGGGCATGGGGCCGATCGCGGTTGGCTATGCTTTGACGGTCGAACTCAAGGCGTCGCTACCTGGCGTCGACAAGGCGCTAGCCGAGGAGATTGTCCACGGCGCACACGAGCGCTGCCCTTACTCCAACGCGACGCGCGGCAACGTGCCCGTCGTGCTGACCGTCGTATAAAGCGAGCAGCCAGGCGCAAGGTGGCTTCCCTCATGCAAGCATCCAAGCGGCGGCCTTATGACAGGGTCGTTCTGACAGCACCGGTCACGATTCCCTATGTGCGGTTTTCGGTCGAAAGCGCGCAATGGTGGGTCGGTCGGGCGCTGAAGGGGCTGGTCGACGCGGCCGGCATCAAGGCCAGCGATATCGACGGCTTGTGCGTATCGAGCTTTACGCTGGGCACCGATACGGCGATCGCCTTGACCCAGCATTTTGGGCTGTGCGTGCGCTGGCTCGAGCACATTCCGCTCGGTGGCGCGAGCGCCGTCGCCGCTTTGCGCCACGCGGCGCGCGCAGTGGAGGCCGGGGATGCGGATATTGTTGCCTGCGTCGCCGGCGACACCAATCACGTCGATTCGTTCCGCCGGACGCTGGAGCACTTTTCGCGGTTTTCGCAGGACGCTGCCTACCCTTACGGTGCCGGCGGCGCCAATGCGAACTTCGCCCTGATCGCCCAAAATTATATGCGTACTTACGGCGTAACGCGGGAAGACCTCGGCAAAATCGCAGTCTCCCAGCGCACCAACGCGCTGCGCAACCCGCACGCCCTGATGAAGGCGCCGCTGACGCTCGAGCAATATATCGGGGCGCGGCCGATCTCCGACCCCATCCACTTGTTCGACTGCGTGATGCCGTGTGCCGGCGCCGAGGCCTTCCTGGTCATGCGCGAGGACACCGCCAAGTCGCTCGGCATCGCCAGCGCTCGCCTGCTCGGCACCATCGAGCGGCACAACGCGTTCGCGAACGACCCGGTTCAGGTTCGCGGCGGCTGGGCAATGGATATCGGCGAACTCTACGCCATGGCAGGAGTCAAACCGGATGATATCGACGTCCTGGAGACCTACGACGACTATCCGTTCATCGTGATGATGCAATTCGAGGATCTCGGTTTCTGCAAAAAGGGCGAAGGCGCCGAGTTCGTGCGCAGCCACGATCTCACCATCGACGGCGATTTCCCACAGAACACCTCAGGCGGGCAGCTCTCAGTCGGCCAGGCCGGCGCCGGCGGCGCCTATCTCGGAATGGTCGAGGCGCTGCGTCAAGTGCTAGGCACCGCGGGACCGACGCAGGTCAAGAACGCCCGTGTCGCGCTGGCGTCCGGCTTCGGCATGATCAATTATGATCGCGGCCTGTCGTCAGGCGCGGCCATCATCGCCGGAGCGTCGTCATGACCGAGCCGCTGATCCGACCAAAACGCAAAGATCCGCTCAAGCGTTCGCGACAGCCGACGCTGCCGCCCGCTTGGCGCAGTCGAACGGCACATGTGCTGACGCGCGTTGCTGCCGAGGGCCGCTTCGCGATGCAGTTCTGTCCCGCGTGCGAGATCTACTGCTACCCGTCGCGGGAAGCTTGCCCGCAGTGCCTTACGGCCGACCTGATCGTGAAGGATGCCCCCCGCGACGGCGTCATCCTATCGGAGACCACGGTGCGGGTGCCTAGCGACGTGTACTTTCGCGAACGGGCGCCTTGGCGCATCGGCCTCGTCCACTTGACCTGCGGACCTGTCCTGGTGTCCCACCTCCACGGCGACTGCAAGGAAGGCAATGCCGTCCGCATGAGCTTCCAGATCGATAAAGCCGGCCAGGCGGTGGCCTTCGCGCGGCCGAAAGCGGAGACGCCGTTCATGAGCGATGACAAGCAATGGCGCGAAATGACAGCCGACCCGAAATTCCGCCGCGTCTTAATCACCAATGGTCGTACGCCGGTGGGGCAGGAGATCGCGCAGGCGCTGAAAGCCGCCGGTGCGTCGATCCTTTTCGTCGGTATCGCCGAGCCGTGGAAGCCGTTTCCGGGCGAAGACGCGCTGCGTGGCATTGAAGGCATCGACATCGTGCCGCTCGACGTCTCGGACGAGAAATCGGTGTTCGATCTGGCCGCCGACATCGGCGGCAAGGTGGATATCCTCATCAACACCAGCGAGCACATCCGTGCGGGCGGCCTGTTCGATCGCACCGGCACGACCACCTCGCACGTCGAGATCGGACAGGTCTACATGGGCCTGGTCCACCTCGCCCAAGCCTTCGGGCCGGCGATGCGGTCGCGCGGCGCCGACGGAACGAACAGCGCCGCAGCCTGGGTCAACATCCTGTCGGCCTACGCGCTGACGAACTGGCCGAAGTTCGGCCAGTACTCCGCGGTGCAGGCGGCGTGCCTCTCCCTCTCGCAATGCCTGCGCGCGGAGCTTCGCCCCGGCGGCGTGCGCGTCATGAACGTTTTCAGCGGGCCGCTCGATGTCGAATGGTTCCAGACGCTGCCGCCACCAAAGGTCGCGCCCCGCGCTTTGGCCGCCAGCGTCGTGCGCGGCCTCAAGGAAGGACTTGAAGACGTTTTCGTCGGCGAAGTCGCGGAGGATATCCGCAAGCGCTTTGCCGCCAATCCGAAGGCACTCGAGCGCGAGCTCGGCGAATAGCCGGTGCCCTCTCACACGGGATACGAGATATGAAGAATGCACCCCTTGCGGAATTCGCCTCGGCGCTGGCCTCGGGCGCGGTGAAGATCGTTGACCTGACGTTCACGCTCAGCCCCGACTTCCCGATGATCGTGCTGCCGCCGGAATTCGGCCAAGCCATGCCGATGCGCATTCAGCAGATCTCGCGCTACAACGACGCCGGGCCCGGCTGGTACTGGAACAATATCACATTGTGCGAGCACACCGGCACGCATTTCGATGCGCCGATCCACTGGTACACCGGCAAGGATTTGCCGAATGCCGCGCTCGACGCGCTACCGGCCGCGGACATGATCGCGCCGGTCTGCGTCATCGACTGCTCGGCGGAAGCGGCCGCCGATGCCGACTTCCTTCTCACTGTCCCGGCGGTCGAGGCTTGGGAGGCGCGTCATGGACGCATCCCAGAGCGCAACTGGGTGCTGCTGCGCACCGACTGGTCCAAGAAGGACATGCGCACTTATGCGAACCTGAAGGACGACGGCGCCCACACACCGGGACCGGACGCCGAGGTCATGCGTTGGCTCGTACATGAGCGTGGCATTATCGGTTTTGGCACGGAAACGATCGGCACCGACGCCGGCCAGGGCGTGCATCTCGACCCGCCGATGCCGGCGCACCACTATTTGCACGGCGCCGGACGTTACGGCCTGCAATGCCTGTGCAATCTCGATCAACTGCCGCCGACCGGCGCGATGCTGGTGACGGCGCCACTCAAGATCGAGAACGGCTCGGGCAGCCCGCTCCGCGTGCTCGGGCTGGTCACCAACGGCACCTAGCGGCGCGCGATGTCTTACGCCGAAGCAGTACCCTTCGGCTTCTTGCGCAATTGCGCCTTGAGGTCGCGGAAGTCGAATACGACGCCGCTGTCCAGCGCCTGCACGGCCTGCGCCTTCACCTCACCGCGCGCAATCTTCCGGGTCGGCGACAATGGCAGCGCATCGATGAAGGACACGTATGCCGGCACCTTATGATAGGCGAGCGTGTCGGCGGCGCCGCGGACAAGCGCTTCGGCCAAAGCCCGCTCGTCGCCCGTCGTGCCTGACGACTTCACCACGAAAGCGAACACCTCCTCGCCGCGCAGATCGTCGGGCACGGGTGTAACGGCGGTGGCTTCGACGCTCGGCAGCTTCTGAAGCGTCGACTCGACCTCCAGCACTGCGATGTTCTCACCGCTGCGCCGGACGATGCTTTTCTTGCGGTCGAAGAAGTACAGAAGCCCGTCGGGGCCGACATAGACGTAATCGCCGGTGTGGAACCAGCCGTCCTTCCAGACCTCGGCTGTATTCACAGGATCGTCGAGATAGCCGCTGAAAAAGCCGAGGCGCGGATCGGGACCTTTCGATCGCACGAGAAGTTCGCCGGGCTGTCCGGCCGGGACGTCGCGGCCTTCGTCATCGGCCAGCCGGAACTCCATGTTATCCGTGGGCCGGCCGATGCAGCGCGACGGGAAGCCGCGCGGCTCCTTCGCGGTCGTCGTGGCCGCGGCGCCGCCCGTCTCCGTCATGGCCCAGGCATCGACAATCGGAATGCCATATCGCTCTTCGAATATGGCACGGTGACGCACATCAACCGCCGGCGCAAACGCGAAGCGGACATTGTGTCGGCTTTCGGCCTCGCTGACCGGCAATTGCAGCAGGATCGCCGGGATCACCCCGAGACAATGCACGATGGTCGCTCCGCTGTCGGCTACGCTGGCCCACCAGCGATTGGCGCTGAACCGATCGAGTGGCACGACCGCGCCGCCGAGCGCCATCATGCCCACCACGCTGCATCCGAGCGCATTCATATGGAACATCGGTAACGGCGTGAGGTTGATCTCGCCCTCCTCCCGCACGGTCGCGGCGCCGCCCTGCTTGACGTACCAGTCGGCGATGCCGAGGAAATAGCGGTTCGAAAGAATGCAGGCCTTCGGCTTGGCGGTGCTGCCGGATGTGAACAGCAGCGCGCATTCGTGATCGGCGGCGTCAGCCTGCTCGACCACGTTGCTCGCACAGGCCGGGATCCGCTCGCCCGCCCCGATCAAACGCGCCCGCCGCAGATCGGCCTGCCGCGCGAGCGGCATCCGGTCGCTGGTCGCGATCAGCAGATCGGCCTTGGACTTCTCGAGCTGATACGACAACTCGTCGGGCTGCAGATCCGGATTGATCGGCACGATGGACACACCGAGCGCGTTGAGCGCGAGCCAGTGGACGAAGAACTCCGGCCGGTTGTCGAGCAGCAGCGCGACACGGGCGCCGCGTCCGTAGCCGGCCATGGCGAATTCCGCCTTCAGCGCAGCAACGGCGCGGTCGGCTTCCTGATAGGCGACGCGAAAGCCGTCGCGGGCGTAAGACAGTTCGGCGCTGGCCGGCGCAAGGATGAAAGGCGCCGCCGGGCGCCGCGCCACCGCCGCGGAAAACACGCCGAACGGCGACTGGTAAGTCGTCAAGACTTCGATTTGCCTCATGCATCACCACATCGGCATCGGCGGCCCGACGGCCGCATGGCTACTATGCTATTTCCTTTATACCTAAAGTAATTTCAGTTACCAGCCCTCTGTGCTAGTTTGCCGCTTACTTCCTGCAGGAATACGCCGTTGACGACATACCTTCAGAGCCAGTCGGGGAAACCGCGCGATCGCTATGACGAGATCGTCGCCGCCTTTCCGCCCACCGATCGTGTCCTCCCGACGATCCTCGCACGCCAGGCAGCGCGGTACGGGGACCGGCCGCTTCTGATTGCGGGCCAGGCGCGCTGGACCTATGCCGAGACTGCAGGCGTCGCCACCGCATCGGCGCAGAAGCTGGTCGAGGCCGGTATCGTCCCCGGGGACCGCATCGCCATCCTGGCGTCCAACCGCGCCGAGTTTCTGGAGGCCTATCTGGGCTGCGCATGGCTGGGCGCGGTCGCGGTACCGATCAATCCGGCGTTGCGCGGCGTCCAGCTCGAGCACATCTTCCGCAATTCGGCGCCCCGCATCCTGATCGCCGAAGACATCTATCTGGCCAACCTTGATTCGCTGCAGGACCGGAGCGTCCTGCCGCCGGTCCTCTGGACGATCAACGGCGCCGGCCTATCGCATGGTAGCGGCCGAGCCGAAGCCGTCGCAACCCGCACCCTGGCTGCGCCGAAGCCCGGCGACACGGTTGCGATCCTCTACACTTCCGGCACCACCGGCCCCTCGAAAGGCGTGTGCTGCCCGCAGGCGCAATTGTTCTGGTGGGGCATCTATTCGGCGCGCAATCTCGGCATTCGCGACGGCGACGTCCTGATGACCACGCTGCCGATCTTCCATACCAATGCGCTCAACGCCTTCTATCAGGCGCTACTGAACGGCTGCACCTATGTCCTCGAGCAGAAATTCTCCGCGTCGGGCTACTGGAAAGCGGCGCGCGCGCATGGCGCGACGGTCGGTTACCTCCTCGGCGCGATGGCGGCCATGCTGTTGGCGCAACCCGAAACGCCGGACGACGCGAACCACGCGATCCGCGTTTCGCTGGGCGGCGGTGTACCGGGCCATCTGCAGGAGCCGTTCCGACGTCGTTTCAACGTGCCGCTGCTCGACGGTTACGCTTCGACCGAAACGAATTTCGTCTTCGCCACGCCCATTCCTGCCGACCATCCCGGTTCCATGGGTTATCTGATCGACGGCGCCGAAGCGCAGATCGTTGACGGTGATGACACGCCATTGCCCGATGGCGAAGCCGGAGAACTGGTACTGCGATCGCGGGAGCCCTTTGCATTCGCGACCGGCTATTTCAACATGCCCGAAAAGACCGTCGAGGCTTGGCGCAATTTGTGGTTCCACAGCGGCGACAGAGTCGTCCGCGACGCCAACGGATTGTACCGGTTTATCGACCGCATGAAGGACGCGATCAGACGACGCGGCGAAAATGTGTCGTCATGGGAAGTCGAGAACGTGCTGCAAGCGCATCCACTGGTTTCGTCATGCGCAGTCTATCCGGTACCGTCCGAACTCGGCGAGGACGAAGTCGCCGTCGCGATTCTGCCCAAGCCCGGCGCATCGCTTCAGCCACTCGACGTCGTGCAGTACTGCGAGGGTAAGATGGCCTATTTCGCCGTGCCGCGCTTTGTGCGTTTCGTAAGCCAGATGCCGCTGACCGAGAACGGCAAGATCAAGAAAGTGTCGCTGCGCGAGGCCGGCATCACACCCGATATGTGGGATCGAGAAAAGGCCGGATACAAGCTACGACGCTGAGCGCCCAACAGGAGCCACGGGCGTGCGCTAGGCCCGCGCTGCTTGCACGGCCGGTTCCTTCGGCTCCGGTTCAAGCGGTTCGGCCGTCACATGACTTTCGAGCGCCAGACGAATATCGCCTGGCCACGCGACGGACTTGTGACCTCCTATTGAGGTGGCCACGATCACCTGGGTCGCCTTCCACCTCAGCCCATCGAGACCGAACACCCCGTGATCGAGATGCAGCGATTTGGCGCCGACCCGCCGGACGGCGACCTTGAAGGTCAAGGTGTCGCCATAGAATGACGGGCGCGAAAAGTCACAGCTGATATGCGCCGTCGGCGTCCCAATGCCCATTTCACCGATGAGCTTAGGCCAGGCGAAACCCATCTCGCGCCAGAAGTCCTCGACCACGCCGTTCAACATGTTCAGGTACGACGGGAAGTAGGCAATACCGGACGGATCGCAGTCGCCAAATCTCAGTTCTCTAGGAAACACAAGCATTGAAACTGTCGCACTGCTCGCAATATCGCCGGCTCATCGCGGCGGCCAGAAACTTCATATATGAAGTTTCTACGTTTGCAAATATCTTAGTCCTAAGACTATTATATATCAAATAAACCTCGTCGCAGGAGAAGATATGCGCATCGCAATTCTTGGAGGCGGCAACGGCTCCTTTTCCGCAGCCGGTGATTTTACCCTGCAAGGCCATGAGGTGCGGTTATGGCGGCGCGACAAAGCCGCGGTCGCAGACCATATCGCCCGCGGCGGAACCATCGCCGTCAAGGACGCCAAGGGCACGCACGAGGCCCGTTTGGCGTTGGTCACGGACGACATCGCCAAGGCGGTAAACGGCGCCGAGCTGATTTTCTGTCCGGCGCCGGCAACCTCGCACGAGGATATCGCTGCCACGCTCGCGCCCTGCCTCAAAGGCGACCAGGTCGTCTTTCTGGCACCCGGGACGCTCGGCACCATGATTTTCGCGCACGCCGCGAAGGCGAACGCTCAGGCCCGTAATGTGAGCTTCGCAGAGACCGGAACCTTGCCCTGGCTGGCACGCAAGCACGGCCCCTATGAAGTCGCGATCACGACGCGCGCGACCCGCCTGCCGGTCGGGGTGTTTCCCGCCGAGCGCCAGGTGCATGCGCTCGGGGTGATCGGCAAGGCGTTTCCGGGCGTCATCGAGTCTTGCGGCGACGCGCTGTCCGGCGCGCTAATGAATGCTGGCCCGATCATCCACCCGCCGCTGATCATCATGAACGCGGGCCCGCTCGAGCATTTCGACCGCTGGGACATCCACAACGAAGGTACTCAGCCCTCGATCCGTCACGTCACCGACCTGCTCGACCGCGAACGCATCGCCGTTCGTCAAGGCCTGGGCTACGGCGCGCCGCACTTTCCGCTCGCAGATCACTACAGCGAGGATGGCGACGAATGGATGTACGGCCGCCGCTCGCATAACCAATTGACCAAGTCCGGCGACTGGCGCGAGCACATCGTCCTCAAAACCCATCGCTATATGCGCGAGGATACGCTGCTCGGCCTGTCGCTTCTGGTGTCGGTGGCCCGGCTGGCAGGCGTCGATGTTCCGTTGGCGCAGAGTTTCCTGGCGCTCGGATCGGCCATTTGCGATTTCGATGCCGTCAAGGAAGGCCGCACGCTCGCCCGCCTTGGCCTCGACGCCTATGATCGGGCGGGTCTGCAGAACTATCTCAAGACCGGGGGCGCCTGAAGGCGTTCCCCAAACCGCGAGCCGAACATTGCCACATATCGAGAAAATTGCCTGCCTCGGTGCCGGACGCATGGGCCGCGGCATCGCCGTCGTGTTTGCTTATGCTGGTCACGAAGTCGCCGTTTGCGACTTGAAGCCAAGGGCAGAGGCGGACTTTCAGCGCCTCGCCGACGAAGTTCACGCCGAGGTCAAGGATACGCTTACGATCCTCGCCTCGCTCGGCATGTTCGATGCCGCGCATATTCCGGCGATCATGAAGCGGGTTCGAGTGGTCGCCGATGCGGACAAGGCACCGGCGCTGGCGGACAGCGACGTCGTTTTCGAGGGGATTCCCGAAGTCCTCGACATGAAACGCGATCTCTTCGCCAAGGTTTCGCCTCTCATTCCGCGCCAGACCATCATCGCCTCGACCACCTCGACTATCCTGGTAGACGACCTGTCGGGATCGGTCCAGCATCCCGAGCGCTTCCTGAACGCGCACTGGCTCAATCCGGCGTTCCTGGTACCGCTGGTCGAAGTGTCGCCTGGCGCCAAGACGCTGCCGAACGTCACAAAAAAGCTGAGCGACCTGCTCGAGGGCGTCGGCAAGGTCCCAGTGACCTGCGCGGCACGTCCTGGTTACATCGTCCCGCGCATCCAGACGCTGGCAATGAACGAGGCCGCCCGCATGGTCGAGGAAGGCGTCGCCAGCGCCGCCGACATCGACAAGGCGTTGAAATACGGCTTCGGCTTCCGCTTCTCGGTCCTGGGCGTGCTGGAGTTCATCGATTGGGGCGGCGGCGATATCCTGTATTACGCCAGCCGCTACCTGGTGAACGCGCTCGGCAACGAGCGTTACGCCGCGCCGCCCGTCATCGAGCAGAACATGAAGGATGGCCATACGGGCTTGCGCGCCAAGCGCGGATTTCTCGACTATGAGGGCATGGATATCGACGCCTACCGCAGGGATCGGCTCGACGGCTTCGTGCAACGCCTGAAGGCGATGGGCCTGGCGCGCCCCCCCGGTCCCGTAACGCCCTCTACCACTTCCCGGCGGAACTCTTGAACTTGCCGAGAAGCTTCTGAAGCTCCCGGATTTCCGCCGTCGTCATATCTGACATCGCCTCTTCAAACCAACGCGCCAGCGGCGGCGCGATCCGGCCGAACAGCTTGCGGCCGGCCGGCGTGATTTCGATCATCTGGCTGCGCCGGTCAGCCGGATTGGTCGATTTGCTGACGAGCCCTTCGCCGATCAAGGTATCGATGATGCCGGTTACGTTACCGGTCGTGACCATCAGCCCGGACGACAATTCGCCCATGGTCATGGGGCCGTCATGGGCGTGCAGGATCGCCAGCACGTCGAAGCGCGGTATCGAAATGTCGAAATTGGACCGCAGCCGGGTGCGCAGCTTGCTTTCCACGATCTTGAAGACCGAAAGAAAGCGGAACCAGACCTTCAATTCGAGTTTGTCGTCCTGCCGCGAAGCGCTTTCGCGATCGACGGCTGCCGCTTCGCCGCGCGCCGACGGCCTTGGTTCGCTCATGCGCTCAACTATCCGTGTCCATGGCCCTGGCGATCGCGGACTACGTTAGGTCTAATATTCTGACAGGTAAAGTATCCGGATTCTGAGCGTCGGCGCGAGCTGCCTACCTCGCCAGAAGCGCGCCCGCGCCGGGAACGCGCGCTTCGAGGCCAAGCTGCTTTAGCATCTGCTGCGTAGTACAGACCGCCGCCGACACCGTCGGAATGCCAGTTTCGCGTTCGATCCGCTCGATCGAGGGCAGCGAGGGCATTTGCACGCAAGCCGAGGCGACGATCGCGTCGATGCCCTTAAGGTCGAGCGTCTTGTAGATTTCGATCAGGCGCTCCGGATCGTGCCGGCCGACCTCGAGATTGTCAGGGATTTCCAGTGCCGTGAAATCGTGAACGGTGATGCCTTCGCTCTCGATATAGTCGACGACGAGTTGCGTCAGTGGCTTCATATAGGGACAGATCAGCGCGATCTTCTTGGCGCCGAGCGTCTTGAGGCCGTCGATGAGCGCGCCGGCGCTCGTCACGACGGGGGCCGGCGCCAGATTCTCGACGGTCTTCTTGTGCAAGCGATCCTCGGAAACCCGGTGATAGCCTTTGCCCATGCTCATGATCGCGACGAGGCAAGCATAACCGAGCACGTCCACGCGCGCATCGGAGAGCTCGATCGCGCAACGGTCGCTGTCGCGGTCCATCGCCTCGAGCTCTTCCTTGGTCACCTTCTTCATGCGCATGCGGCTGGAATGGAAGGTGAAGCGCTCCGGCAAGATGCTCTCACGCGCCCTGAACATGGCCGGAATTTCGGTCTCCATCGTCGTGTTGGACGACGGCACGATCTGACCGATACGGTAATTGACCCTGGACATGAAACTTGGCCTCAGATGGCGACAACGGGATGGCGCAGCGTGCCGATGCCGTCGACGCCGGCCTCGATGACATCGCCCGGCCACATCCACTCCTGCGGATTCATGCCCGCCCCGACACCGGACGGTGTGCCGGTCGCAATGATGTCGCCCGGTTCCAGCGTGATACCGGTCGAAATGTCGGCGATCAGGAACGGCACGTTGAAGATCAGGAACTTGGTGTTGGAGTCCTGCTTCATCTCGCCATTCTTCTTCAGCCAGAGACGCAGGTTGTGGGGATTCGGAATCTCGTCGGCCGTCACGATGCAGGGCCCGAACGGCGCGTAGGTGTCCATGCCTTTCGAGAATATCCATTGACCGGCGCGCCGGTTGTCGCGCGCCGACACGTCGATCATGACGGAATAACCGAAAACATGGCTCATCGCGTTTTCGACCGAAACGCGGGTCGCGGTCTTGCCGATGATGACGGCGAGTTCGACTTCCCAGTCGAGCTGCTGCGTCATTTTGGCATCGTGATGGATCGCTCCACCCGGCCCTATCACTGATGTCGGCGGTTTCGAGAACAGCACGGGCTGTTTGGGCAGATTCTTGTCGGTGTCGAGGGTCCGCGCCGATTCGGCGACATGTTCACTGTAATTGAGACCGATGCCGAAGATGTTCTTGCGCGGCCGCGGAATGGGCGCGCACAGCGTCACATTCTCGATCGGCAGCGCCGAGCCCGGCGGCAACGCCTTGCCGCTACCGAGCAGCGCGCTGAGGGCCGGCAGCATCGTGGCGCCGTTGTCGATGAAAGTCAGCATATCGGCCGGCAGGGAAACCCCGCTCGCGGCGCCAAGGCGCTCGACGTCGACGACGAGGCCGTTGGCGATAGCGCCGAGCCGCGGCGCATTGAGATTGGCAATGTAGGTGACGAGGCGCATGGATCGAGAATCCGGGATAGGGTTAAAAAAACATGGGCTCCGCACCGGAGTGCGGAGCCCAAGTTCGGCGGGAGTTACGCGGCAACGGCCTGATGGCCGGCATTATCGCCGTAAGCTTCTTCACGGTAGAAGCCCAGGCCCTCGATCACGGGCAAATCGTTGAACGTGAAAAGGCAGGCGTCTTCCGAGTTGGAGCCGTTGCCGTGTTCGTGCCAGGCCCATGACGGCACGCAGAAGATATCGCGCTCTTTCCAGTTGAAGCGCTTGCCGTCGATGATCGAGTAACCGGAGCCCTTGGCCACCTGATATATGAAGCTGCCGGTGTGACGGTGCGATTTGGTCTTCTCGCCCGGGCGCAACATCTGCATGCTGGCGCCGATCGTCTGCATCACATGCCCGCCGGTGACGGGATTGACATAGTTCATGATGATGCCGTCATAGGGCGAACCCTCGGTCGCTTTGGCGTACTTGCTCAGCGACTCGTAGGTCGGCTCCCATTCGTATTTGAACATCGGCGAGTAGCCCTTGGACCACTTGCCAGTCGCGGGTCGCAGGCCGGGGTTACCCCAGGTCTTGGTCATGTCGTCGACCGGCAGCCCCGAGTCCTCCTGCTGGATCTTGGGGTGAACGGCATAGAAATTCGCCTCCATCGCATTGACGAACGGAATATCCAGACCGTCCTGCCAAATGCACGGACTGCCGCTCGCCTCCACGCCGTGCTCGTGCCAGGTGCCATTCGGCGTCAGCACGAAATCGCGGGCGCCCAAAGTCATCTTGTGACCGTCGACGATCGTATAGGCACCCGACCCTTCCATGATGAAGCGCAGCGCCGAGGCCGAATGCGCGTGCGCGGACGCCACTTCGCCCGGGTTCATCACCTGCAGGCCGGAATAGAGCCAGCCGACCGCCGCCGAAACGTCACGCCGACCAGGGTTGTTCAGGTAGATGACGCGACGGCCGGCCTTTTCCGGCGTCACTAGGTCGACCGAACGCAAAACATGCTCGCGGAGATCCTCGTAGCGCCACAGCACAGGCACGGACTGCGACTTTGGCTGCCACGGCTCGATCTTGTTGGCGACAGTCCAGAGCGCACCGGCTTCGAACTGTTCGAGCTCCTTGTAGTAGGCCTCGAGTTCGGGCGTATCTTCGACATTGGCCCGACCGATAACATCTTCGCGCATGTCAGCCTCCTTGCGGGTTCCAAGCCCTGGCGATCCAGTCCCGACATTCCAGTCCTGGCGATCTAATTCTGTTGAGCCGTTCCGATTGACGGGGAATGATCGGGCAGCTCCGCCACCTCGCCTTCGTTCGCCGACCGCTCGCCGACCCAGACCATCGGCGAAAGCTGGCGCCTGTTGACACTGAAATTGAAGACATCGAACCTGTTATAGTGGCCGACGATATCGTGCATCTGCTTCGGCTGGATGCAGCGATTGAGATCGATATCGGCGTAAACGATGCCTTCGTCGTCGATCAGCGAATTTCCCACGACGCGGCCGTCCGGGCCGATGATGCCGGAGAAGGCGCTGGACTTGCGCTGCAACAGCTTGCGCGCCTGCGGCGTCACACTCTCCATCGCCTTGATGATTTCTTCTGACACCGTCGAACAGGACACGATGGTGAAGAGCTTGCCTTCGAAGGAATGGGCGATGGCGCGCAACTTGATGGCCTCCGCCATATCATAGTCCGGCGGCGCCACCGGCAGCGATATATAACTCGCGACATGGACGAGTTCGCCCTGCGCCAGCAGACTGAAGCGGGCAAGCGTATTGGTGTTCTCGCCGCAGGCGAGAGCGCCGAGCGGGCCGACCGATGTGTCGTAGACCTTGAGGCTCGACCCGTCGCCGCCCGTCCAGGTCAGCTTTTCAGCCCAGGTCGGCACGAGCTTGCGATGCTTGCCGAGCAGCGCCCCATCCGGGCCGATGAAGACCAACGTATTGAAAATAGCGCCGAGCGACACCGGACTGCGCTCGTTGACGCCGATTACAACATAGGCGCCCGCGTCGCGAGCGGCCTGCCGCACCACATCCATCTCCGGACCGGGAACCAGAATCGACGCCTTCGCCAGCTTTTCGAACCAGGCGCTGCCGGTCACCGGGTCGGTGATCCAGTTCCAATAGGGATAGCCGGGAACAAAGACCTCCGGGAAAGCGACAATCTTGGCGCCGTTGGCGGCCGCTTCCTTGATCAAACGGGCCGCTTTGGCGACGGTCGCGTCCGGATCGAGGAAAACGGGCGACGCCTGGACCGCGGCGGCTCTGAACTTTGGAAGATCAAGCATCTTTCGTTGCCTCCACAGCCACCTTTACGTCTTGCTTCGCTACCGCCGCGCACTTTCCGTTTGAAGCCGGCAAAACGTGAATTTTCCTTACAAATCCGTGCGATATACTGTGCGTTGGCTTGACTTACTTTACATGTGAACTTATGCTAGAACATATTTATAGAGGTGGCAATGGCTGAGCGATCTTTTGCGCGCGAGGTGCAGGACCTTCGGCTCGGCGACGGCGATACGTTCCGCGGCGAAGGCATCCTTGCGATCACCAAGGGCCTGCTGCAGTCCGGCGTATCCTATGTGGGCGGCTATCAAGGATCGCCGATTTCACATTTGATGGATGTGCTGGCCGACGCCCAGGATGTCCTCGACGAACTCGGCGTGGTCTTTCAAAGCTCCGCCAATGAAGCGGCCGCAGCGGCGATGCTGTCGGCGTCGGTCATGTATCCGCTGCGCGGCGCGGTGGCGTGGAAATCGACGGTCGGCACCAATGTCGCCTCCGATGCCCTCGCCAATCTGGCCTCCGGCGGCGTCACCGGCGGCACGATGATCATCATCGGCGAGGATTATGGCGAAGGCTCCTCGATCATGCAGGAGCGAACGCACGCCTTCGCCATGAAGTCGCAGATGTGGCTTCTCGATCCGCGCCCCGATCACGAGTGCATCGTCAGGCTGATCGAGAAGGGCTTCGAACTGTCGGAAGTCTCGAACACACCGGTGATGCTCGAAGTACGCGTTCGCACGTGTCACATGCACGGCAGTTTCGCAACCAAGGACAATGTCAGGCCGAACTTCACGATCAAGGACGCGCTCAACAACCCGCGCCGCGATCTCGGCCGTATCGTCCTGCCGCCGGCGGCTTACGAGCACGAGCAGGAGAAGATCCACAAGCGGCTGCCGGCGGCCGTCGAATTCATTCACAATAATCGGCTGAATGAATTCATCGGTCCCCGTGACGGCAAGGTCGGCATCGTTCTGCAAGGCGGGATGTACAACAACGTCATCCGCGCGCTGCAATATCTCGGCCTGTCGGATGCCTACGGCAACACGCAGATCCCGCTCTACGTGATGAACGTCACCTACCCGGTCATCGACAGCGAGGTCGCCGAATTCTGCCGCGGCAAGGACGCCATCCTGATGGTTGAGGAAGGCCAGCCGGAATATCTCGAGCAGGCCGTCAGTACCGCCTTGCGCCGGCGCGATATCAATACGCGCGTTCACGGCAAGGACATGTTGCCGATGGGCGGTGACTATACCGCACAGGTTCTGCTCGAAGGCGTCCGGACCTTCGTCGACAAGGCCGATCCGCGACTGCTCGGCAATCGGCCGCCGGCGCCCAATGCCGACGACGTGCTCGGCCATCCGGTCGTGCAGAAGCTCAAGGCGGCGGTTCCGGCGAGGCCGCCGGGGCTGTGCACCGGCTGTCCCGAGCGGCCGATCTTCGCCGCCATGAAGATGGTCGAGGAGGAGCTCGGGCCGCATCATGTCGCCGCCGATATCGGCTGCCATCTGTTCTCGATTCTGCCGCCCTTCAATATCGGTGCCACGACCATGGGTTTCGGCCTCGGGCCGGCCTCCACCGCGGCTTTCAACGTCAAGGCCGACAAGCGCTCGATCGCGGTGATGGGCGACGGCGGCTTCTGGCACAACGGCCTGACCAGCGGCATCGGCAACGCCGTCTACAACAAGCACGACGGCGTCTTCGTCATCGTTGACAATTTCTACACCTCGGCCACCGGCGGCCAGGACATCCTGTCGTCGCGGGCGAGCAACGCGAACCGGCAGACCAACAACTCCATCGTCCAGGCTGTCAAAGGCATCGGCGCGCAGTGGGTGCGTCAGATCGATCGCACCTATGATGTCGGCAAGATGCGGGCGACGCTGAAGGAAGCGCTGACGACGGAAGCCGAAGGGCCGAAGATCATCGTCGCGTCGTCGGAATGCATGCTGAACAAGCAGCGACGCGTGAAGCCGTTGACCGCCAGGGCGATCAAGGGCGGCGAGCGCGTCGTCAAGGAGCGCTTCGGCGTCGACGAGGACGTCTGCACCGGCGACCACGCCTGCATTCGTCTATCCGGCTGCCCGTCCTTGTCGGTCAAGCAGCTCGACGATCCGCTACGCGACGATCCGGTGGCCGCTATCGACGATTCCTGCGTCGCCTGCGGCAATTGCGGCGAGGTCGCGGAGGCGGCAGTGCTCTGCCCCTCCTTCTATCGCGCCGACGTGGTGCACAACCCGACGCGCTGGGACCGTTTCAAGGCCAAGGTGACGATGGCGGTCATCGGCTTCCTGCAGCGCCGCCGCGAGCGCCGCCGGCCGGCCTTCGGGATCGCCGCATGAGGGACGAAACGGTCAAGCTCGCCCTTCCCGCCGCGGGACCGGCGACGGAGCGCCCAATCTCCATCGCGATTGTCGCGATGGGCGGCCAGGGCGGTGGCGTTCTGACGGACTGGATCGTCGAACTCGGCGAGAGCCAGGGCTGGGTGGCGCAATCGACGTCCGTTCCGGGCGTCGCGCAGCGTACCGGCGCGACGATCTACTATGTCGAGATGATGCCGCCGCTCGGCGGGCAAAAGCCGATCCTCTCGTTGATGCCGACCCCCGGCGACGTCGATGTCGTCGTCGCCTCCGAGTTCGTCGAAGCCGGCCGCGCCATTCTGCGCGGCATCGTGACACCGGAGAGGACGACACTGATCGCCTCGAGCCACCGCTCGTTCGCGGTGACCGAAAAGATGGCGCCCGGCAATGGCGTCATGGACAAGGCCATTGTCAGCGACGCCATCGGCGTCACCGCCAAAAAAGAATACATCTTTGATATGAACGCGCTCGCCTTGCGCCACGGCAGCGTGATCTCCGCCGCGATGTTCGGGGCGCTGGCGGGCTCGGGCGTGCTGCCCTTCCCGCGCGAGAGCTATATCGAGATCATCCGCGGCGGCGGCAAAGGTGTCGAGGCCAGCATCCGCACATTCGAAGCGGCGTTCGAGGAGACGCGGAATCCGACGGCGCCGGCGAGCGAAACACGCAAGCCCGCCGCCACGGGTTTGCCTTCGGGCACTGCTGGCCGCGGCGTCGAACCGCTGGTCAATCGCTTGCGCAGCGAACTCCCCGCCGCGGCCCACGACATCGCTTATGCGGGACTAGCGAAGGTCGTGGACTTTCAGGACGTCGGTTATGGCGCCGCGTATCTCGATCTCCTGGCCCGGCTTCATGCGGCCGATCGCCAACACGGCGGCGAGACCAAGAATTTCCTCTTCACCGTGACTGCGGCGAAATACCTCGCCAACGCCATGGCTTATGACGACGTCATTCGCGTCGCCGATTTGAAGACCAGGTCGACCCGCCGAGCCCGCGTCGAAAAGGAAATCGGGCTCGCGCAGGATCAGGTGCTGCAGACGACCGAATTCATGCATCCGCGCATCGAGGAGCTCATGGGAATGCTACCGGACGGATTCGCCCGGAGGCTGGAGAAGCGGTCGGGCCTCGTGCGCTGGCTGGACGCCCGCGTGAACAAGGGTCGTCGGCTGCGCACCTATTCGCTTGTTCCCTTTCTGATGCTCTACGTGGTCGGCGGCCTGCGCGCCCTGCGCCGCCGCTCTTATCGTCACGCCATCGAAGTTGACCATCGCGACCGGTGGCTTACCGCCGCCACCGGCGCGCTCGCCAAGAACTACCAACTTGGTGTCGAAATCCTGCAATGCCGCCGACTCGTCAAGGGATATTCGGACACCCACGCGCGGGGATTATCCAAGTTTGACAAGGTGATGGCCGCGATCGCCTTGGTCGAAGACCGTAACGATGCCGCCGATTGGGCCAGACGCCTGCGTGAATCCGCCATCAAGGATGCGGCCGGAATGGAACTGGACGGGACGATCGAGACCATCAAGTCGTTCGCCGTGGAAGGCATTTCGCAGGGATCGTAGCCGCCCGCTGAGGATATCGAGACGCCATGGCCTTGTTCGTCGTCCCTCGTCCCTCTATCTGTTGCGCTGAACTTTGGGGGCCCGATTCGCGGCCTCGCAGCGCCCCGTCGGGGCTCGACACACGAGGTTGTTAGAAACATTCGATCCTGCCTCTAAAAAGGCACCGGCGTCCTGACGACGCCATTCGTTGATGGGACCTGCCATGGCGATATCGCCGGAAAAAAAGAACGTTGTCGACTTCGGCCAGCAGGAGACCCGCGTCTGGTTGCAGATATTATCGCTGCACAGCGCTGTATTCGCATCGCTGAACGCGGTTCTCGGCGCGAAGCTTGGCCTTTCGCTCGCCAAGTTCGATGTCCTGGCCCAGCTGTATCGCTACCAGGACGGCCTGGCGCTCGGGCAGCTCTCGCGGAACCTGAAGGTGTCTGGCGGCAACGTATCCGGACTGGTTCAGCGGCTGCTGACGGACGCACTCATTAACAAGTCGATATCGAGCGAAGACAGGCGCTCGTTCATCGTTCGCCTGACCCCGAAAGGCAAGGCTCTGTTTCAGAAAGCGGCCGCCATTCATCAGAAGCGCTTGCGGGAGTGCTTCGAAGACGTCAACGCCGGCGAGCTCGAAGACGCGTTGTCCATTCTGCGCACGCTGTCGACTAAAGTGCGAGACAATGACCTGAAGCGAGTCGGCAAAAAATAATGGGTCGTCGACCGAAAACGTCGCGGACCGCCGGTCCGCCCAATACCAAAGAACAGCTACAGCGTTACGTTCCGTATCTGGTCAACCAGCTGTCCAGTCTCTGGACCGTCATGCAGAACGGCGAACTCACAAAGGACGATATCAATGCCGTTGCCCTGCGAACCCTGGCGGCCCTCTACATTTACCGCAGCCTGACGGTCAACGAGATCGCGGCGCTGGCTATGACGGAACAATCGACGGCCAGCCGCACCATCGACACCATGGTTTCGGCCGGCTGGCTGGAGCGAACGATTGCCGAGAAGGACCTGCGCCGCCGCATGATCGCTCTCACCGAGAAGGGAGAAGCGCTCCTGCTCAAGGTCTGGCCGGCCATGGAAACGAATTACGCGACACTCACCAAGGGCATCGCCGCGAACGACATCGACATCTGCGCCAAAGTCCTCGCCAAGATGATCGACAATATGTCCGCCCGCAACTCCTGACACGCGCCTCGGCGCGATATCATGGCGGAACGAGACTGCTGCCCAGGCTCGAGCCACCGCAGACGAATATCACTTGGCCGGTGACGAAGCTCGAAGCGTCACTCAGAAAAAATTCGACGGCATTCGCGATGTCGTCCGGCAAGCCGATCCGGCCGACAGGAACCGTCCGCGCGATATTGTCCTGCAGCTCCGACCCCTTCGGCACAATGCCCCAGAAGTTGTCGGTCAGCACCGGTCCCGGCGCCACGACATTCACGGTGATGCCGCTCGGCGCGAGTTCGAGCGCCCAAGTCCGCGCCAGACCGTGCACGCCGGACTTGGTCGACGAATAGGCCGACCGCGACGGCATACCCATCGCCGCACGCGAACTGACGAAGACGATGCGGCCGAAGGCCCGCTCCTGCATGCCCTTGAGCGCCGCCTGGGTGAGGATCATCGGCGCGCCGAGATGAAGCTGTGCCAAAGTGAGGATGTCTTCCGCTCTGGCCTGCGGCAGACGGTTCGGCAGGATCATGCCGGCATTATGGACGAGCCGGTCCACCGGGTGTCGCTCGCAAATTTCGGCAGCGCGCGCCCGCGTTTCATCGATCTTGGTCAGATCGACTTCATAGGCCGTCAGTAGTTCGTGCGTCCATGCGGGCTTGGCAAGCCCGACCGATACCACCGGCTCGCCCCTGGCGAGCAAGCGCCTGGCCAGAGCTTCGCCGATGCCGGAGTTCCCGCCCGTGATGAGGGTAACGTGCTTACCGCTTTGCAATATGATGCCCTACATGAAGAGCTGGATGTTGCCGAACGGCGCATCGAAATTGATGAGGTCGATGCGCTTGAGCTTGATCTTCAATTCGCCATCGACCGCAACAAGCTCGTGCGATGCCCAGCCGGAGTACCGCTCCAGCGTATCGCCGCGGGTCTCGGTATAAAAGAATGAGGTCCGGGCTTTGAAGACGCCGGTCTCGGCATTGCATTCGACGATATGCGGCGCCTGCAGCAGATGGTGGCAGCGGCTCTTCGGCTTCTGGCTGAAGGTGCGCTCGCCCGAGAGCCGTTCGACGCGGACCTTCAACAGCAGGAGATCCTCGTACATCAACGAGGGCTGCAGAACGGGATCCTGCTGCTGCCACTCGAGCGGCACCCAGTAGCGCGCCTCTGGATGGAACATGCCGAGCCAGGCGTTCCATTGCATGGCGTCGAGCTGCCGGGCCTCTTCATAGATGAAATCGGCGATGACTTTCTCGTTCATTCGGCAACCTCGGCGCGCTCGCTCATGTCCTGGGTCATGAATTTGACCCAAGCGTGAAATTGATTCCGCATCTGGCGCTCGGAGGTGCCGTTGATCACTTCCGTGACGTCCAGCTTCTCGCCGCCTTCATAAAGCCGCTGCAGATTGACCCATTGATTGCCGTTCGAACGAAGGCCTTCCTGGGCCCGCTCGTACATTTCGAGATCGTCGTGACCGACGATCGATGTCGGCGCATTGATGAACCGGTTGTACATCAAGGCGCGTTCGTAAAGCATGTCCGGCGCGCCGACGAGGCGGAAGACCCAGCTTTCGACCAGCGTCTTGTCGACGGCGATCGGGATAAAGTTGCGCACAATCTGCACAGGCCCCTTCACCATGATGTTGGGGAAATAGATCGTGTTGTGACGGGTTTCGTCCAAAATCTCCTTGGCCCGTTTCTCGCCGTAGGCGGCGATCATCTTGTCCAGATACCCCGGGATCTGCGAGTAGTCGGAGTGGATCGAGTTCGACACGCCGGTATGGCCGTGGCCGTTCGGCCAGATCCGTATGCCGGATTTTTCGTAGAACTCGTACGGGCTCATGAACGGTGCATAGAGCTGGACCGCCATCGGCGTTTCGGTCGAGTCGCCCTTCTCGCGCGTCCAGACTTTGACGGCGGTCCCGGCCGAACTCTCGTGCGCAACCATCGGGTGGCAGGTGTCGGTCTGGTTCTCGACCAGCATCTTCCAATTGCAGGTGTGCATGTAGCGGATCGGCGCCGCTTGGATGGCGAGCTTTCCCTCAGGAGAGCGATCGACCATGTTGTCGATGGTTGAAAGGCTTTCGCCGAAATAATCCTCGAACGACAGGCCGCCGTCATTCAGCTTCGCGAAGATGAAATCGCGGTAGATCTTGACGTGCTTGACTGGAGTTAGACCACGGCTCGCCTGGCTGCCGTCGAAGCCGGTCGATTCATAGCCCTTCTTGAGGGGTATCGCGAGCAGCGAACCGTCGGTCTTGAACGACCACGCGTGATACGGGCAGCGGAAGAATTTGCCGGTGTTGCCGCAGGCCTCCGACGCGATCTTGACGCCCTTATGCGGACAGCGATTGAACAGGACATGGACGTTTCCATCGCTGTGCCGCACTGCGAACACCGGTTGCCGGCCGATATTGGCGGTGATGAAGTCGCCGGGCTTCGAGATCTGACTGGCGTGGCCGATATAGATCCAGCTATTGGGAAACAGGTGCTCCATTTCCAGATCGAACACCTCGGGGTCGATATAAACGTCGCGGTGAACTTCGGAATCCCTCACCAGCGCACGAATGGCATCGATGTTGCTTCGGTAGGCGCCCACGATGTACCTCCCTAAAGATCGAGCACAATCCGCGCCGATTTGGCGCGGGACACACAGATCTGCATTACCTTATTCGACGCCTTCTCATCGTCGCTGAGAATAACATCACGATGGTCCGGAATTCCCTCGATGACGGCGCATTGACAAATGCCGCAGTCGCCGCGCTGACAATCATACAGCACTTCGATGCCGGCCTGCTCGAGTGCCTGGATGATGGTTTGATCGGGGGCCACCTCGATGACCTGACCGCTCGATCGCAATTCGACTTCAAAGGCGCGGTTGGCGTCGGTCGAAGGCTCCGCGGTGAACAGTTCGTAGTGAAGGCGGTCGGCTCCGAAGCCGCGGCGGATGGCTTCCGCCTTGACCGCTTCGATCATGCCCTTGGGCCCGCAAACGTAAACATGCGCATCCCGCGGTGCGGCATTAAGGGCCGCAGCAATGTCCAGGCGCGAGGCGTCATTGTCGTAATGAAGCGACAGCCGATCCGCGCATATCGCACGCAGTTGCGCCACGAAGGCGAGGCTTGCTTCCATGCGGCCCGCATAGTGCAGACGGTACGGCATTCCGCGCCGCTCCAGCTCCACCGCCATCGACAGGATCGGCGTCACTCCAATGCCGCCGGCAAAAAGCACGGCCGGCAGTCCGTCATCATGCAGCTTGAAATTATTGGCCGGCGGCGACAAACCAACGACGTCGCCGGCCTTCAACGAATGCATGAAACGCGAACCGCCGGTGCTCGCCTCCTCGCGGAGCACGCCGAGGGCATAATGCCCCTCCGGCAACCCGGGCAGCGCCATCAAGGAGTAAGGACGGCTGCCGCCGCCGGGCAGCGCAACGCGGACATGGGCGCCGGCCTCCCAGGCCGGGGCGCTGCCGCCCTCCGGCGCAAGCACGATGCTGCGGACCGCCTGCGTTTCCGCGGACGACGCCTGCACCTTGAACCGGAGAGTTTCGGCAGCCATCCGTGCCAGGCCCATATATATGCTAATGCATACATTTAGACCTATAGCATCTTAAAAGTCAAACGCCTTTAGGGCCCAGCGGGACCGGAACCGGCGCCTTCGGTTCGAAATGTCGGCGCCGGGCCGCGCCCTCATCCGAGCAGCGCCGGCAGCCAGGTGGCCACTTGCGGCACCGCCAGAATGAGGCCGAGCAGAACGAGACTCATGATGATGTAGGGCACGACGGCGCGGAAGATGTGGGTCATACTCACCTGCGGCGGCGCGACACCGCGCATGGTCATGAGCAGCATGCCGTGCGGGGGCAGCAGCAGGCCAAGCTGCATGCAGATCAGGTAAAGCACGCCAAACCAGATCAGATCGAGATCGAGCCGCTGCACGATCGGCATGAACACCGGGAGGGTAATCAGCATCATGCTGACCTGATCGACGAAGACCCCGAGAAAGATCAGCAGCAGCAGCATCCCGGCGAGAATCATGGCCGGCGACAGCCCCTGCCCCATGATGCCGGCGACGATACCCTCCGTCGCGCCGGAGAAGCTCAGTATCTGCGAGAAGGTCGTCGCCCCGAGGATGATGAAAAGGATCATGGCGGAGATGATCATTGTCCCTTTCAGCGAGGCCATCAGCACCTTCATCGTCAGCACGCGGTACGCCGCGGCAAGCGCCATGGTGGCGATGGCGCCCAGCGCGGCGGATTCGGTCGGCGTCGCCAGGCCGCCGGACATGGCCCCGACCACGACCACGAAGATCGAGATCAGCGGGATCACATACAGCACCAGAAGCTCATATTTTGCCCAGCCATGCCGCTCCTCGATCGGCGACGCCGGCGCCAAGCTGGGATTGAGCATCACCCGCACGACGATGTAGCCGACGAAGGCGACGCTGAGGATAAGACCCGGCAGGACGCCGCCGATCAGGAGTTTCGAAATCGAAATGCCCGAGAGCGAACCGAGCAGCACCGTCAGTGCCGACGGCGGGATCAGCATGTCCACGGCGCCGATCGCCATGATCGGCCCCGTCGCCATCACCGGGTTATAGCCGCGCGACAGCATCACCGGCAGCATCAGCGAGCCGAGCATGGCCGTCGTGGCGATGGTCGAACCGGAGATCGCGGAAAACACCGTGCCGGCAACTACGGCGACGACAGCGAGCCGGCCGGGCACCTGTTTGATCAAGCGCTCGATACCTTCGATGACCTTCAGGGCGAGTCCCGTGTGAAAAAGTATTTCGCCCATCAGCACAAACAGCGGGATCGGCGTGAGCGAAAAATTGGATACCGCCAGAACGCTGTTGCGCACCAGTTGCTCGATGCCGACGGCGCCGCCGAGATACAGCCAAGCACCGATGATATTGACCGCGACAAAGGTGAAGGCGACCGGAATGCCCATGAAGAGGAGCACAGTCGAGCCACCGAGGAGCAACAGCGCCGCAGACTGCCACGACATCATCTCGATTTATCCTCTCAAGAGGCAGACGTCGCGTCGGCGCGCGGCGCGTGTTCCGAAAACGCCAGGGAGCGCATGCGGAAAATGAACTCGACCGCCAGCATCAGGAAGCAGACCGGCATGGGCACGAAGATCCACCATTCCGGCAGCACCAGCGTCTTGATCGACACCGATCCGGCCGCGTAGCTCGCCGACGTGACGATGACGCCGTACCAGACGAAGCAGATGCAGCAGACGATACCGACGATGTCGCCGACCCATTCGAGGAACCACGCCACGCGCGGCGGCAACACCTGCAGAACGATATCGACACGGATGTGCTGGCCGCGCCGCAGCAAGCCCGGCGCCGCCAGGATGGTGGTAAGATAGAGACCGTATTCGGACAGCTCGTTGCTTGGCGGGATGCCACCGAGATCGACATTGCGCAGGAGCACGTCGAAGCCAGTGAGGAACGTCATGCCGAGGAGCAAAATGCAGGCCAGCGCCAGCATGCCGTCGAGCAGACGGCCATACCAATCCGAAAGCTGCTGCACCATTCCCTCCACCAATCAGGTCTCGCGCTCCACCGCCGCGATCATCGTCCGCAACGGCGAACCATCCCGTAAAATCGCAGTCGGCAACTTTGCCCGGATTCCTTTTGCAGGTCGGCTCTCGCCGCTTGTGCCGTCCATGCCGATCTCGAGACGGCCCGAGATCGGCAAGCGGCCGCACCACGAGACTTCAGTTGGGCTTAGCGAAGAAGCTGCGAAGCTTAGGCCCGTGCTCGGGACTCTGGCGGATAACGCCAGCCCATCCGGCCTCGTAGGCCTTGTCAACGAAGCGCTTGCTCGAAGCCGCGTCGAACGTGATGGCTTCGATCCCGACCTTTGCCTGGCGTGCCGTGTCTTCGGCATTCAACTTGGCGAAGTTGCCGATGCCTTCCTGTTCGCCTTGCTCGGCCGCCTTCTGCAGAATGCCCTTCTGCTGCGCCGTCAGCTTGTCCCAGGTGGTCTTGTTGACCAGGATCGACACTTCCACCGTGTAGAAACCGGGATCGACGCGATACTTGGTCTTCTCCTGCCAGCCGAGGTCGAAGATGCCGGTGATCGGCCAGCCGTAGCCGTCAACAACGCCGCGCTCGAGCGCCGTGTAGACCTCGCCCGGTGCCGTCTGCACCACCGTCGCGCCCAGCGCTTGAAAGAAGTCACGATAGACCGGCGTGATGCGCAGCTTGAGACCGGTCAGGTCCGGACTGGAGATTTTCTTGTTCAGATAGAGGTGGAACGGCGTGTCACCGGTCAGCGTCGCGAGGAACACCGCATTCATCTTCTGCGCATAGAGCTTCGACATGTAGTCGAAGCCGCCATTCTTGCGCACTTCCGCCATCGACACTTGCCGCAGCTTCCAGGCGTCCGCCTCCGGCATCACATTGGTGTAGAACGCGCCAGTGACATTGGCGATATCGACGACGCCGTTCTTGAGCGCATTGCCGATCTCGAACGGCGGCATCGCCTTGGGTCCGCCGATGTAGTTGATGTGGATGACGCCCTTGCCGGCCTCGTTCACCCGCTCGATGAAGCGCTCGAAACCGAGCGACATGGTGGTTTTTTCGGCAAATGACGTGACCGCGCGCAGGGTGACCTCCTGCGCTGTGGCCGCGCTCGCAAATACGATTGACGTAAGCGCAGCCACCGCAACGACTTTGCGCATGAAACCCTCCCATTGCCTGTATGAGTTAACGAACAGAAGTTCATGAGGTCCGTTAGCCCGCCCGAAGCCTCAGCACCCGATCTCATATTACTTTATATGTAAACTAATTCTGCGCGGGGTGCAAGTATCCCGGTATGTGTGGGCAGGCGGCCGACCAGGGATGCGGCTCGTCTAAGACCAGCGGCGAGGCTGGCGCCAACCGAGCCTGTCGATTGCCGGGCCGTAGGGCCCTTCTCCCCGGTCCTGTCGATGTCGGCTCGGGGCCGGAATTCTCGGGGCGACCTTGCATTCGACCCGCAAGGAAGCGTTCTTGGGGCCTGTTGTCGATCTCGGCGCGGCGCTATTGCCGATGCAGAAGATCAACCCGCTCCCGAACCTGTGTGAGCCGGCGGCAAATTCGTTGGCACATCGACATTCTGCTTGATGACGGCAATCAAAGGGTTCGGATCTCAGCCTTTGCGGAAACCGCCTGGCCGTGGCTGGGGCGGGAGGGATCGAACCTCCGAATGGCGGAATCAAAATCCGCTGCCTTACCGCTTGGCTACGCCCCAACACATGACTCTCGGTCATGAATTCAGCCGAGAGCTCCCATGACCGCCGGCCATGAACGCGCGGACCATAGCGATGCCGCCCGGTATCCGCAATACGATCTAGCCCCTTGATCCTCAACGACGTTTCGCCCGGCTTCCGCCCGGCCGCCGGCCCGGCTAGATTGCCGCCATGACATACCGCGCCCCCGTTGCCGACATCGCCTTCGCCCTCAAACACGCCGCCGGCCTGAAAGCCGCCCTTGACGAGGGCCTCTATGGCGACCTCGACGAGGCGACCGTGGATAGTGTGATTGAGGAGGCCGGCAAATTCGCCTCCGACGTGATCGCGCCGCTTAACGCGGTCGGCGACAAGTTCGGCACACCGTTCAAGGACGGCAACGTCACCACGCCTCCAGGCTGGAAGGAGGCCTACACCGCCTGGGCCGCCGCCGGCTGGAACGGGCTCGCCTCCCCTGCCGATTTCGGCGGTCAGGAACTGCCGCACGCGGTCAACGCCGCCTGCATCGAGATGTGGAACGCGGCGTCGATGGCCTTCGGCATCGGCCCGGTGCTGACCATGGCCGCGGTCGACGCGCTGCACGCCTATGGCAGCGACGCGCTCAAGCAGCAATATCTGGAAAAGCTGATCAGCGGCGAGTGGATGGGCACGATGCAGCTCACCGAGCCGCAGGCCGGCTCCGATGTCGGCGCGCTGCGCACCAAGGCCGAGCGTGCATCGGACGGTACCTACCGCATCACCGGCTCGAAGATCTTCATCACCTACGGCGAGCACGACCTCACCGACAACATCATCCACTTCGTGCTCGCCCGCCTGCCCGATGCCCCCCCGGGCACCAAGGGCATTTCGCTTTTCCTCGTGCCGAAGTTCATGCCCGACGGCTCGCGCAACGACGTGCGCGCGCATTCGATCGAACACAAGATGGGCATCCACGCCTCGCCGACCTGCACCATGGTCTATGGCGACAAGGGCGGCGCCATTGGCTGGCTGATCGGGCAAGAACACAAGGGCATGCTCTGCATGTTCACGATGATGAACCGCGCCCGCCTCGCGGTGGCGCTGCAGGGCGTCGCCATTGCCGACCGCGCGCTGCAACAGGCCTGGGCCTATGCGCGCGAGCGCAAGCAGATGGGCAAGGCGATCATCGATTATCCGGACGTCAAGCGCATGCTGCTCACCATGCGCGGCCTCACCGGCGCGGCGCGCGCCATCTCCTATGCCACCGGCGTCGCGCTCGATCGCTCGATCCGCGCCAAGGATGAAGGCGCGCGACAGAAGGCGCATGAACTCGCCTCGCTGCTCACCCCGGTCGCGAAAGCTTTCTCGACCGACATCGGCATCGAGGTCGCCTCGCTCGGCGTACAGGTGCATGGCGGCATGGGCTTCATCGAGGAGACCGGCGCCGCGCAGCACTATCGCGATGCCCGCATTGCCGCGATCTATGAAGGCACCAACGGCATCCAGGCGATCGATCTCGTCACCCGCAAGGTGCCGCTCGACAATGGCAACACCGTCGCCGGCTATATCGCGTCCTTGCGCAAGACTGTCGATCAGGTGAAGGCCAGCAATGCGCCGGCCTTCGGCGACACCGCGGCGCGGCTCACCGAAGCTGTCGACTCGCTCGAACGCGCGACGCAATGGCTGTTGAAGCAGAAGAATTCATCCGAAGCCTTGGCCGGCGCGACGCCTTATCTGCGGCTGTTCGGCCATGCCGCCGGCGGCGTCATGCTCGCCGAGCAGGCGTTGATCGCGCTGCGCCAGAACGACGATGCCGCCTCGCGTACGGCGCTGGCGCGGTTCTTCGCCGAGAATATCGCGGTGGCCTCTAGCGGCCTCGAGCGCAGCGTTACCGAGGGCGCGCAGAGCATTACCGACGCCGAGGCGGCGTTACAATAAAACCACCGCTCGTCCCCGCGAAAGCGGGGACCCAGAACTGGATTCCCGCTTGCGCGGGAATGAGCGGAGAATGACGGGAGGCTCTAGGTGTCCTTAAAAGGCAAAACCCTGTTCATCACCGGCGCCTCGCGCGGCATCGGTCTCGCCATCGCGCTGCGCGCCGCTCGCGACGGCGCCAACATCGCCATTGCCGCCAAGACCACCGAGCCGCATCCCAAGCTCGAAGGCACCATCTACACCGCCGCCGAGGACATCGAGAAGGCCGGCGGCAAGGCCCTGCCGCTGGTCGTCGACGTCCGCGAGGAAGCCCAGGTCAAGGAAGCGCTCGACAAGACCGCGGCGACGTTCGGCGGCCTCGACATCGTCGTCAACAATGCCAGCGCCATTTCGCTGACGCCGGTCGCCCAGACCGACATGAAGCGCTTCGATCTGATGCATCAGATCAATGCGCGCGGCACCTTCATGGTCTCGAAATATGCCCTGCCTCATCTGCACAAGTCCGCGAACCCGCATATCCTGATGCTATCGCCGCCGCTCGACATGGCGACCCAATGGTTCGCACCGCATACCGCCTATTCGATGGCCAAGTTCGGCATGAGCCTGGTCGTGCTCGGCCTGGCCGGCGAGCAGCACGGCAAGATCGCGGTCAACGCGCTGTGGCCACGCACGACCATCGCCACCGCCGCGGTGAAGAACCTGCTTGGCGGCGACGCCCTGATGAACATGTCGCGCACGCCGGACATTCTCGCCGATGCGGCCTGGCGCATCTTCCAGAAGCCGAAGACCTTCACCGGCAACTTCCTGATCGACGACACGTTCCTCGCGGCCGAGGGCGTCACCGACTTCGACAGGTATCGCGTTAATCCGAGCCAGCCCTTGCAGGTCGATTTCTTCGTGCCGGACGACATGCCGCCGCCGGCGGGAGTGAGTTTGAAGGCCAAGACGTAGCCGCTTGCTCGCTTCCCCTCTCCCCTTGTGGGAGAGGGTGGCCGACAAAAGCGCGATTACGCGCGTCTTTCGACGCGCTTTGTGGCGATAGCCGAGCGAGGACGGGTGAGGGGTCGGAGTTCAATGGATGTGCCAACCCCTCACCCGCCTTCGCTTCGCTCAGGCACCCTCTCCCACAAGGGGAGAGGGAAAGCGCGTGCGCCGCAACACCCGACGCCAATTGAACCGCACCGATAGCAGCGTTACATACTCCGCATGTCCACACTCCTGATTTCCCACCCCGCCTGCATCGAACACGAAGTGCCGCCTGGACATCCCGAGCGGCCGGACCGCATGCGCGCGGTCGACGAGGCGCTCGCCGCCGAGCCGTTCCAGATGCTGGCGCGCGAACAGGCGCCGATGGCCGACGGCGATATCGTCAGCCTCGCCCATCCGCTGGAATACTTCGAGGCGATCCGCGAGGCCTCGCCTTCCGAAGGCATGGTGCGCATCGACGCCGATACGACGATGTCGCCCGGATCGTTCGAGGCGGCACTGCGCTGCGCCGGCGGCGCCGTGCTCGCGGTCGATGAGGTGATGACCGGCAAGGTCGGCAACGCCTTCGTCGCTACCCGCCCGCCCGGCCATCATGCCGAGACGGCAAAACCGATGGGCTTCTGCTTCTTCAACAACGCGGCGATCGCCGCGCGCTACGCGCAGAAGAAGCACGGCATCGAACGCGCCGCCATCGTCGATTTCGACGTGCACCACGGCAACGGCACGCAGGACATCTTCTGGGCCGACAAGACCGTGCTTTATGAATCGACGCACGAAATGCCGCTTTATCCCGGCACAGGTGCTATTGGAGAAAGAGGCGAATTCGACACCATCGTCAACGCGCCGTTGCGCGCCGGTGATGGCGGCGAGCAGTTCCGCGAAGCCTTCGAGACCGTGATCCTGCCGCGGCTGCGCCGCTTCGCGCCGGACCTGCTCATCATCTCGGCCGGCTTCGACGCGCATACGCGCGATCCGCTCGCCAATCTCAATCTGGTCGAGGCGGATTATGCCTGGGCGACCAAGAAGCTGATGGAAATCGCCGACGAGACGGCACAAGGCCGCATCGTCTCGCTGCTCGAGGGCGGCTACGACCTGCAGGGCCTGTCGCGCTCGGTCGCCGCGCATGTCAGCGCGTTGATGCGGGGGTAGCTATTTGGCCGTCAGCCCGCCATCGATCGGCAGATCGGCGCCGGTGATGAAGCCGGCTTCGTCCGACAGCAGATAAAGGCACAGCGCCGCGACTTCCGCCGGCTTGCCCATGCGCTGAAGCGGGATCTCCGCGCTCATCTTCTCCATCGCACCCGCCGGATCGCGCGCGGTCTTCGCGATATCGTCGACCATCGGGCCTTCGAGAAACGCCGGACAGACGGCGTTGCAGCGGATCGGCGGCTTGTTGCGAGCGCCAAGCAGCGCCACCGATTTGGTCAGCAGCGAGACGCCGCCCTTCGAGGCGTTGTAGGCGGCAAGATTGTGCCCGCCGACCAGTCCCGACACCGACGACAGGTTGACGATCGAGCCGCCGCGCTCCTTCAAGAGCGGCAAGGCGTATTTGCAGCCGAGGAAGGTGCCGTCGAGATTGATCGACAGCACGCGGCGCCAGGTGGCGAAGTCGAGCTTCTCGACGCTGCCGATGGCGACGATGCCGGCGGCGTTGACCAGGCCATCGAGCCCGCCGTGACGCTCCTGCACGCCGGCGATGACGCGTTGCCAGTCCGCTTCCGCGGTGACGTCGAGCACGAGATCGGCGCCTTCGAGATCGGTCGTGATGGCGACGCCGCCGGCCGCGCGCAGGCCGGCCGCGACGGCACCACCGACCGCACCGGCCGCGCCGGTGATGAGAACGATCTTGTCCTGGAGTGAAGCCACGCGCGTTTCTTTCATTGCCTCAATGCCACATTCTGTTGCATTCACTCGACGATGTCATCCGATGGATCACCCCTGACGCCCGCCTGCCTGGTCACCGGCGCCTCGTCCGGCATCGGCGCCGAACTGGCCCGCGTCTTCGCCGCGCACGGCCATCGCGTCGTGCTCACGGCGCGAGACGAAGCGGCCTTGAACAAGGTGGCGGACAGTATCGCCGCAGCCGGCAAATCGCGACCGCACGTCATCGCCGCCGATCTCGGTGAGGCGGACGGCGTCGCGCGGCTGGCGCAGGCGCTGGCGGCGGCGGGCCTTGAGCCGGCTTATCTCGTCAACAATGCCGGCTTCGGCCTTGTGGGCGACGCCGCCTCGCTCGATCGCGCCGATGAGCTGCGGATGATCGACCTCAACAATCGCGTGCTGACCGACCTGTCGCTGCGCTTCGTCGACAGCGTGACGCGCCACCAGGGCGGCGTCCTCAACGTCGCGTCGATCGCCGCGTTCCTGCCCGGTCCCGGCATGGCCGTCTATCATGCCACCAAGGCCTATGTGCTGTCGCTCAGCGAGGCGCTGCACGAGGAATTCAAGGAGGATGGCGTCCGCGTCTGCGCGCTCTGCCCCGGACCGTCGCCAGCGACAGGGTTCTTCGCCCGCGCCGGCCTCCCCGCCGACTATTTCCCGGCGGCGCTACTGCGCGACGCAGCCAGCATCGCGCAAGCCGGCTATGACGGCTTCATGGGCGGACACCGCGTCGTCGTGCCGGGCAAGCCGAGCCGGATCATGACCTTGCTGCCACGCCTCCTGCCCCGCGCCCTGGTGCGCGGATTTGGCGGCTACCGCTGGCGGCGCAAGCGGCGCGCGCTTATGTGAATAACCGGCGGCGCCCGGCCTATCTTCGGCGCGCCCCGGCCCTTAGAATAGCGGGCGAACCGGGATACCGAGAATTATGGCCGAAGCCTCCAACACCGACCTCAAGAAGCTGACCTTCGAACGCGCCATCGAGGAACTGGAATCGATCGTCAAGCGGCTGGAAGAAGGCAAGGTGCCGCTCGAGGAATCGGTCGCGATTTACGAGCGCGGCGAAGGGCTGAAAGCCCGCTGCGAGGAGCTGTTGCGCCAGGCCGAAGCGCGGGTCGAAAAGATCACCCTCGACGCCTCCGGAAAACCGGCCGGAACCACGCCGCTGGACGTCGATTAGACCTGCTGCGGCCGCGATTCCGCCGCTTTGCCGCGGCGAATTGCCCCCTGCGGCCAAACTGGTGTAAGCCATCAAAACCGGGCCCCGGACCGCCGTTCCGGGCCCGAACGACGCTATTCGCGACGACCGGAGTTCCTATTGTCCGAGCTTTCGAAGACCCCGCTGCTCGATCGTGTCCACGTTCCGGCCGACCTGCGGAATTTTTCGGCCGAGCAGCTCAAGCAGCTCGCGAATGAGCTGCGCACGGACACCATCGACGCGGTGGCCAAGACCGGCGGCCACCTCGGCGCCGGACTCGGCGTTGTCGAACTCACGGTCGCCATCCACGCCGTGTTCGACACTCCGGCCGACCGCCTGATCTGGGACGTCGGCCACCAGGCCTATCCGCACAAGATTCTCACCGGCCGGCGCGACCGCATCCGCACGCTGCGTCAGGGCGGCGGCCTGTCCGGCTTCACCAAGCGCGCCGAGAGCGAATACGACCCGTTCGGCGCCGCGCATTCCTCGACCTCGATCTCCGCCGGCCTCGGCATGGCTGTGGCGCGCGACCTCAAGGGCGACAAGAACAACGTCATCTGCGTGATCGGCGACGGCGCCATGTCGGCGGGCATGGCCTACGAAGCCATGAACAATGCCGGCGCGCGCAACGAGCGCCTGATCGTCATTCTCAACGACAACGACATGTCGATCGCGCCGCCGGTCGGCGCCATGTCGGCCTATCTCGCCCGTCTCGGCTCCGGCGCGACTTATTTGAAGCTGCGCGACGTCGGCAAGCAACTCACCAAGCATCTGCCGAAGAGCTGGGACCGCGCCATCACCCGCGCGGTCGAGCATGCGCGCGGCTATGTCACCGGCGGCACCTTGTTCGAAGAACTCGGCTTCTATTATTGCGGCCCGATCGACGGCCACAATCTCGATCATCTGTTGCCGATCCTGCGCAACGTGCGCGACGCCGAGATCGGCCCGATCCTCGTCCACGTCGTGACGCAGAAGGGCAAGGGCTATGCCCCGGCCGAGACGTCGGCCGACAAATACCATGGCGTCGTCAAATTCGACGTCGCCACCGGTGCGCAGGCCAAATCCAAGGGCGGCGCGCCGCAATACACCCGAGTGTTCGCCGACGCGCTGATCAAGGAAGCGAAGAAGGACGACCGCATCCTCGCCATCACCGCGGCGATGCCGTCGGGCACGGGGCTCGATCTGTTCGAGAAGGAATTTCCCAACCGCTGCTTCGATGTCGGCATTGCCGAGCAGCATGCCGTGACGTTCGCCGCCGGCCTCGCCACCGAGGGCTTCAAGCCGTTCTGCGCCATCTATTCGACCTTCCTGCAGCGCGGCTACGACCAGGTGGTGCACGACGTCGCCATCCAGAGCCTGCCGGTGCGTTTCGCCATCGATCGCGCAGGGCTGGTCGGTGCCGACGGCCCGACGCACGCCGGCTCGTTCGACACCGCCTATCTCGGCTGCCTGCCGAATTTCGTGCTGATGGCCGCGGCCGACGAAGCCGAACTGACCAACATGGTCGCGACCTGCGCGGCGATCGACGATCGCCCGTCCGCCGTGCGTTATCCGCGCGGCGAAGGCACCGGCGTTGCGATCCCGGCCGAAGGCACGCCGCTCGAAATCGGCAAGGGCCGCGTGCTGCGCGAGGGCCACAAGGTCGCCCTGCTCTCTTACGGTACCCGGTTGACCGAAGCGCTGAAGGCGGCCGACGAACTCGGCGCCCATGGGCTGTCGACGACGGTGGCCGACGCGCGCTTCGCCAAGCCGCTCGACATCGACCTGGTGCTCAAACTGGCGCGCGACCACGAGGTGCTGGTGACGATCGAGGAAGGCTCGGTCGGCGGCTTCGGCTCCTTCGTCATGCAGGCTTTGGCCGAGCATGGCGTGTTCGACACCGGCCTCAAATTCCGCGCCATGGTGCTGCCCGACGTCTTCATCGATCACGACACGCCGACGGCGATGTATGCGGCCGCCGGTCTCGACGCCAAGGGCATTGTCCGCAAGGTGTTCGAAGCGCTCGGCAAGGACGTCGCCGCCGAGACGGTGAAGCTGGCTTAGACTACGCTTGTCCCGGGCGCAGGGCATCGCAAGGCGATGACCTGCAAACCCGGGACCGTTACGCACTGAGCATCAGCTTCAACGGCTTCGCCGATGTCGCGCAGCGCATTCGTCTATATCCTGACCAACCGGTCCAAGGGGGTCTTGTACGTTGGCGCAACGAGCGACCTCATTCGCCGCATTGCCGAGCATAAAGGAATGCATGCTCGCGGCTTTACCGAAAAATATGGCGTGACGCGGCTGGTTTATTTCGAGGAATACGCATCCATTCTCGAAGCCCGGGCGCGCGAGCGTTCGGTAAAGCGTTGGGCGAGGGCTTGGAAATTTGAAATGATTGAAAAGCTAAATCCCGATTGGCTGGACCTTTCCGATCAATTGATGATGTAGGCCCCACCAAGCCTGGAACGATCCCGGGTCAGCGGCGCATCGCTGCGCGATGCACCGCGCCCGGGAAAAGGACACTGAGAATGACCACCCCTTCCCGCATCCGCATCGATCGCCTGCTCGTCGAGCGCGGGCTGTTCGACAGCCGCGCCAAGGCGCAGGCGGCCATCGAAGCGGGACTGGTCAAGGCCAACGGCAAGCCGATTGCCAAACCGTCCGATGAAGTCGCCGTCGACGCGGCGATCGAAGCCACCCCGGCGCATCCTTACGTGTCGCGCGGCGCGCTCAAACTGGTCGCCGCGCTCGATCATTTCAAATTCGATCCGCGCGGACGCATTTGTCTCGACATCGGCGCCTCGACCGGCGGCTTCACGCAGGTTCTGATCGAGCGCGGCGCATCACGCGTCACCGCCGTCGATGTCGGCACCGCGCAATTGCACCAAAGCCTGCGCGCCGATCCGCGCATCGTCTCGCTGGAGCAAACCGATATCCGCAAGCTCGACGCGGCCACGCTCGATCCGAAGCCCGACCTCGTCGTCTGCGACGTCAGCTTCATCTCGCTCAGGCAGGTACTGCCGGCGGCGCTGGCACTCGCGGCGCGACCGGCACAACTCATCGCCCTGATCAAGCCGCAGTTCGAGGCCGGCCGTGCGCAGCTCAAGAAAGGCATCGTGCGTGACGAAGCCGTCCGACAGGCGGTGTGTGACGACATCGCCGAGCTCGTCAAATCCCTTGGCGGCGATGTGATTGGCGTCATCCCCTCGCCGATCGAAGGCGGCGACGGCAATCTCGAATATTTGATCGGCGCCGACGTTTCATAACCGGCGGCGATGCCTCCAATCGCTTTCACTCATCGTTCTGTGGCCGCTCCGCCACGCGGCAAGACGAAACCACGCCTGCGGCAATGCGTGGCCTTTCTTGCGCCACATCGTTCACGATAGTCCCGCGCCATGACGGCAGAACCGACAGACTATGCCGCCGGGCTCGAGGCGCCGGCGGGCGTTTCGCTTTGGCGGCATGAATTGCGCGCCACGGTAAAGCTCGCGCTGCCGATCGCGCTTACGCAGCTCGGTCAGATCACGATGATGACGACCGATCTGATGCTGATCGGCCGGCTCGGCGATATTGCCATCGCCGGCGCCGCGCTGGCGCATATCATCCTGTTCGCCAGCTTCGTACTCGGCATGGGCCTGATGTCGGCGGTGTCGCCTCTTGCGGCGCAAGCCTTCGGCGCGCGCGAGCCGCGCATGGTGCGCCGGAGCTTGCGCGTCGGGCTGTGGGCCGCCGTCATGATCGGCGCGCCTTTGACCGCGGCGATGTTCGGCGGCGAAAACCTGCTGCGCACGCTGGGCCAGGACGAACACGCAGCAAGGCTCGCCGGACAATATCTGATGGGCCTGAGTTGGTGTCTGGTGCCGGGCTGGTGGTTCATCGCCATTCGCGGCTTCATGGGCGCGGTCAACCGCCCCGAGCCGGCCTTGTGGATCATGCTCGCCGCGATCCCCGTCAACCTGCTGCTCGCCTACATGCTGATCTTCGGCGAATTCGGCATGCCGCAGCTCGGCATGGTCGGCGCTGGTATCGCAACGACCGTCGTCAATCTCGGCATGTGCGCGGCGAGCCTTTGGATCTGCTACACGCAGCGGCCGTTCCGCAAATATCGGGTGCTCGGCTATTTCTGGCGCATGGACTGGGCGCTGACCGCCAAGCTGTTCGGCATCGGCCTGCCGATTGCCGGCGCGTTCCTGCTCGAATACGGGCTGTTCGCCATCGCCGCGATCCTGATGGGCTGGATCGGCACCACGGCGCTGGCCGCGCATCAGATCGCCCTGCAGGTCGCCTCCATCCTGTTCATGGCGCCGTTCGGCATTTCGATGGCGGCGACCGTGCGCGTCGGTCATGCCGTCGGCCGGCGCGATCCGCTCGGCACGCGGCGCGCCGGTTTCTCGGCGATCGCGCTTGGCGCCGCCTTCATGGCGACGATGGTCGTTCTCATTCTGGCAACCCGCCACGTCCTCCCGCTCGCCTTCCTCGATGCCGAGAGCGCCGATGCCGGCGCCACGCTGGCGCTGGCGGCAACCTTGCTCGCCGCCGGCTCGACCTTCTTCATCGCCGACGGCGTGCAGACCATCGCGGCCGGCGCGCTGCGCGGACTCGATGATACGCGGGTGCCGCTGCTGTTCGCGGGCTTGAGCTTCTGGGGCGTCGGATTCGGCACGTCTTACGGGCTGGCCTTCACGGTCGGACTGGAAGCCGTCGGTATCTGGATCGGTTTCACCGTCGGCCTCGGCCTCTACGCACTGCTGCTGGTCTGGCGTTTCAACGCCCTGACCCGGCGCGGCTACATGCCGGCTCTGCCGGGCCACGCCCACAGTTGACCTGCCTCTTTCAGCGGAGGGACAAGCAAGCTAAGTCCTCTCCATGACCGAGCAGCTCACCATCGCCCGCATGGGCCATCGCGGCGACGGCATCGCCAACACGCCGGCCGGCGCCGTCTATGTGCCCTACACCTTGCCGGGTGAGACGGTGACGACGGAGCCGGTCGCCGGTCATCCCGACCGCCGCAATCTCCTGCACGTCGACACGCCCAGCCCCGCGCGCATCGCGCCGGTGTGCAAGCATTTCGGCGTCTGCGGCGGCTGCGCCGTGCAGCACTGGACCTTCGCCGACTATCTTGCGTGGAAGCAGTCGCTGGTGGTCGAAGCGCTCGGCTTTGCCGGCATCACGGCGCCGGTCGATCCAGTCATCGACGCCCACGGCCAGGGCCGCCGCCGCGCCGTGCTGCATGCGCGGCGCCCCGGCGCCAATCTGCTGCAGGTTGGTTTCGCCGCGCCGCGCGCGCATCACATCGTCGCCATCGACGAATGCCCGATCCTGGCGCCAGGACTTAAAGGCTGCATCCCCGCCGCCTGGGCGATCGCGGAAACGCTCAAGACCACCGGCAAGCCGCTCGATATTCATTTCACCGCCAGCGACCGCGGTCTCGATGTCGATGCCCGCGGCTCGGGGCCGCTGCCGTCGGCGCGCCTCACCGAACTGGCGCGGCTTGCCGACAAGCACGGCCTTGCCCGCATCACGCGCCACGGCGAACTGGCGCTGCAACGCACCGAACCGACCTTGAAGATCGGCCGCGCCGACGTGCCGCTGCCGCCCGGCGCCTTCCTGCAGGCGACCACCGAGGGCGAAGCGACGTTGGCGCGGCTGGTTCTCGGCCATATCGGCAAGGCGAAACGGGTCGCCGATCTGTTCAGCGGCATCGGCACGTTCGCCTTGAGGCTGGCCGAGACCGCGCGCGTCACCGCGGTCGATGGTGAAGCCAGCGCCGTCAAATCGCTGGAGCGCGGCATCCGCTCGGCCCCGGGCCTGAAGCCGATCGAAGCGAGAACGCGCGACCTGTTTCGCAATCCAATGGTGGCGATGGAATTAAAGGCCTTCGATGCCGTGGTGTTCGATCCGCCGCGCCAGGGCGCCGAGCGCCAGGCCCTGGAGCTTGCCGCCAGCAAGGTGCCGCTGGTCGTCGCCGTATCCTGCGACGTCTCGAGCTTCGCCCGCGACGCCCGCACTCTCATCGACGGCGGCTACAAGCTCACGAGCGTGACGCCGGTCGACCAGTTCCGCTACTCGTATCACGTCGAGATGGTGGCAAAGTTCGAGCGGTAGCCGATGCCGCAAAACACGACGTCATCATCCGCGAAGGCGGATGATCCAGTATCCGCCACGCCGCGTTTCAAAATTCGAACGGAGAATACTGGATCCCCGCTTTCGCGGGGATGACAATCTACCTGAAATCCATGCTGCCGCCCCAGCGGTCCTGCCACATCTTCTCGCCGATGGTGCAGGAGATGCGCGGCTTGTCGGCGCTCGCCGGCACCACCTTGGCTTCAGGCTGGCGGCTGGCCACTTCGAGGATGAGCTTGGTGCGCGTCGCCTCGATGAACTGCGTGCGCTCCCGGATCGGGATGACGAAAGCACCGGGGCCGCCGATCACGCAGTCCTCGTAATAGACGTCGAGATTGTCGATATCCATCATGCTCACGCGCGAGCGCTTGAGCATGAGCGGCAGGCCGTTGATGGTGATGCCGGCCCTGATCACTTCGTCGCGCGTCGGCGCGACGAAGTCGCCGGAATTATTAGCGCCGTCGCCGGAGACATCGATGACGCGACGCACACCGCGATAGCCGCTATGGTCGAACAGCGTGCTGGCGAATTTCAAACCGCCGGAGATCGACGTCCGTGAGGCGCGGCGATACGGCGCCCGGGAGATTTCGGCAGCGACCGCGTCGGCCGCTTCCGGCCCGTCGATCAGCCGCCACGGCATGACGATCTTCTGGTCGCCGGCGCCGGCCCACTCGATATACGTGATGGCGATCTTGCCATGCGCGCCTTCGCGCAAGGCGGTGAGGAAGTCACGCGATGTCAACGCCTGGGCATAGCCTTCGCGTTGCAAGGCCTGTTCGTCCGGGTCCATCGAATAGGACACATCGACCGCGAGCACGAGTTCGACATCGACCGGAACGGCGCCAGGGCTGGTGTCGGCGAAGCGGGCGTGCGGCGCGGCCAGCGCGGCGATGGAGGCGAGACATAAGGTGCCCGCCACAGCACCATAAAGACGAGACCGCCTCATGCCGCCCTCCTGCGTCAATGCACAGGGACATCATGCTGGCACGGTACGCGGGCGGAAAAAAGCCCGTCCGCGCATACCTCCCTCAGTTCTCCGAACCTAGCTTTCGAGGACTTCGGTTCCGGCGATCTCGATGCCGAAGCCGCCAAGGCCGACATAGGTCCGGTGGCTCGACGACACCAGCCGGATCGAGGAAATGCCGAGGTCTTTGAGGATCTGCGCACCCAGACCGACGTCGCGCCACTGCTGCGAGCGTGCGGCATCGGTTTCCGTCGCGCCGTCGTGCGGGATTTCGGTCACCGGCACGCCGGCGGTGCCGTCGCGCAGATAGACGATGACGCCCCGACCGGCGCTCTTGAATACCTTGAGCGCGGCGCTGATCGTTTTGGCGCCGCCGAACACGTCGCCGATGACGTCGGCGCGGTGCAGACGCGCCGGCACGTCCTTGCCGTCGCCGATGTCGCCATAAACGAAGGCCATGTGGTGGACTCGGTCGAACGGCGTGACATAGGCATAGCCCTGCAGCACGCCGATGTCGGACGTGAGCGTGAAGTCGCCAACGCGCGTCACCAGCTTCTCGCGCGCCTGGCGGTAGGCGATGAGGTCGGCGACCGAAATATGCGGCAGCTTGTGCTGCGCGGCGAAGGCCGCGACCTGCGGCCCGCGCATCACCGTGCCGTCGTCGTTCATCAGTTCCGACAGCACGCCGACCGGCGGCAGCCCGGCCGCCTTGCACAGATCGATGCAGGCCTCGGTATGGCCGGTGCGCATCAGCACGCCGCCTTCGCGCGCGATCAGCGGGAACACGTGACCGGGCCGCGCGAAATCGGCCGCGCCCATATTGTCGTTGGCGAGCGCGCGCACGGTGTTGGTGCGCTCTTCCGCCGAGATGCCGGTGGTCAGGCCGTGCTTGACGTCGACGGTGACGGTGAAGGCGGTGCCGAGCGGCGCGTCGTTCTTGGCCACCATCGGATCGAGATGCAGGCGGCGCGCGTCGGCGGCGGTGATGGTGGCGCAAACGATGCCCGAGGTGTGGCGGATGATGAAGGCCATCTTCTCCGGCGTACAGAGCGAGGCCGCGACGAACAGATCGCCCTCGTTCTCGCGGTCGTCGTCGTCGGTGACGACCACGATCTCGCCTTTGGCGAACGCCTTGATCGCCGCTTCGACTTTGCTGTGGGTGTTTGACAACGACTACTCCAACTTCTTCTTAACCCTCTCCCACAAGGGGAGAGGGAAAGAAAGCGCTCCTACTTCTTCTCAAACGGCCAGGGCTTGCCCTCGCCGACCTGTCCGCGATGCATCAGATAGTGATCGGCGATCACGCACGCCACCATGGCTTCGCCGATCGGCACCGCGCGAATGCCGACGCAGGGGTCGTGGCGGCCCTTGGTGAACAGCTCGGTGTTGTTGCCGTAGCGGTCCACGGTCTTGCGCGGCGTCAGGATCGACGAGGTCGGCTTGACCGCGAAGCGGGCGACGATCGCCTGCCCCGTCGCGATGCCGCCAAGGATGCCGCCGGCGTGGTTGGACAGGAACAGCGGCTTGCCGTCATTGCCCATGCGCATTTCGTCGGCATTGTCCTCACCGGACAATTCGGCGGCGGCAAAGCCATCGCCGATCTCGACGCCCTTGACGGCGTTGATGCCCATCAGCGCCCCGGCGATGTCGCCGTCGAGCTTGGCGTAGATCGGCGCCCCTAACCCGGCCGGCACGCCTTCGGCGACGATCTCGATCACCGCGCCGATCGACGAGCCCGACTTGCGTACGCCGTCGAGATATTCCTCGTAGAATTTCGCCTGCACCGGATCGGGGCAGAAGAACGGGTTGTTATCGACCTCGGCCCAATCCCAGCGCGAACGGTCGATCTTGTGCGGACCCATCTGCACCAGCGCGCCGCGCACCGACAGGCCGGGCACCACCTTGCGGGCAATGGCGCCGGCGGCAACGCGGGCCGCGGTCTCGCGCGCCGACGAGCGGCCGCCGCCGCGATAATCGTTGATGCCGTACTTCACGTCATAGGTGAAGCCGGCGTGACCGGGCCGGTACTTGTCCTTGATCTCGGAATAGTCCTTGGAGCGCTGATCGACGTTCTCGATCATGAGCATGACCGGCGTGCCGGTCGTGACCTGCTGCCCGGTCGCCTCGTCGGTGAAGACGCCGGACAGGATCTTCACCGCGTCCGGCTCCTGCCGCTGCGTCGTGAAACGCGATTGGCCGGGGCGGCGCTTGTCGAGGAAGGCCTGGATCTCTTCCGCCGTGATCGGCAGCCGCGGCGGGCAGCCATCGACCACGCAGCCGATCGCCGCCCCGTGGCTTTCGCCGAAGCTTGTGAACCGGAACAGATGGCCGAAGGTGTTGAAGGACATAGGGTTTCGAAGAACTGGAGGTTCCGCCGTTGCCCGGGTTAGGTAGCCCGAGCCCTATCCGCCGTCAAATTGGCCCGCGGGGTCACGCATACCGCGTCAGTTCGCGGCCGCGGAACACATAGACCTCGCCCTGGATGATATCGACCAGCGGCGCCACCGCCGGTTTCGCCACGCCGAGGCAGGTCATCAGGCCGCGGCAGAGGCGCGCCTCGTGTGTTACGATCGAACTGGAGAATGCCAAGGTCTTCCTCCGCCCGCCAAATTGGAACTCGCTCGGTAGGGAGGAGCCGATTCCAATACCCGCCGTGCGCCTGCTAGGCTATCGGATGCCGTCATCCAGGGACGCGTATGAATCTGCGCCAATTTAAATACTTCATAAGTGTCGTAGAAGCCGGCAATATGACCCGTGCCGCCGAACAGCTTCATGTTGCGCAAACTGCCCTGGGCATGCAGATCCGCCAGATCGAGGAAGATCTGGGCGTCACCCTCCTCATTCGCCATTCGCGAGGTGTCGAGCCGACCAAGGCCGGAAAGCTGCTCCATGCGAAAGCGCTGGCAATCCTGAAGTCGGTCGAGGAAATCCGCTACGAGGTGTCGCGTTGTGATCGCGAGGACAGCGAACCCATACGTCTCGGAACGACGCCGGCCCTCATGCCGATTGTCGGCCCAGAGCTTGTCATCCATGTTCGCGAACACATTCCGCAGATTCTCCTCAGTCTGGTCGAGGAGATGAGCCATGTCCTCGTCGATACGTTGATCCGCGGAGAACTCGACTTCATCCTTTGCTACGACATTCCGGATCTACCCCACCTGTCGCGCACCCCGCTTTTCCAGGACGACCTTGTGCTCGTCACGCTTCCAGGGCCTCGAAAAGGCGAGCCGATCACCTTTGCCGAGGCCCTGGACGAATGCCTCGCGATGCCCGAGCCGGGCGACACCGTGCGCAATGCCGTGACACGTGCAGCAAGGGAGCTCGGACTCGAGTTGCAAATCGACTACGAGGTGCGCTCCGTTTCCGCGATGAAAACCATGGTGAAGCGCGGCGCCGTGGCAAGCATTTTGCCCTATTTCTCGGTGATGGACGAGGTTCGCAATGGCGCTCTCGATGCGCGCCCCATCATCAGACCAGCCGTCAGGCGGACATTGTTCCTCGCGTCCTCAACCCAGCGGCCGCCATTTCGCAACGAGGCCGGCCTGAGCGGTGCGATCCGCTCTTCCCTGAAAGGCGTGACAGAGGCGCTCGGTCCCCTCTGCCATCCGCTTTGAGTCCGACAGGCTAATCCGCAGAAATTCTGCGGCCTGCTCTCTGTCAATCCTCTTGGACATTCGGCTGCCGAGGCGGCCTGATGCTCGGCGCCGGCTATCGCGGCGTCCGAACCGGACGGTGGCTGCTTCCGGCGGAGTCACAGCTACACGTTGGCGCAGGGAGATAAACGATGACCTTCCACCATGTTATCAGCCTGTCTGCTGCAGGTCTTCTGGGGCTCGCCCTCAGTTCAGCCGGCACGCTCGCGCAGGAGCTCAGCATTTATCAAGCGACTTTGGTCGAATCAAATTCCAAGACAGCCGAGGTCAGCACCGAGCAAATGCGCCGCATTATGGCCGATGGCAGCGCCATTATCCTCGACACGCGGACGCACGCAGAATTCGTGGCCGGCCATATCCCTGGGGCGCGCGACCTCGATGCGCCGCCGTCCTCACATGTGGCGGCTGCCGAGCGCCTGGTCGGCGGAGACAAGAGCAAAGCGCTCGTGCTCTATTGTAACGGACCCTTCTGCCAGGCCAGCCGGAGGCTAGGCGACCAACTCGCCGCCGCCGGGTTCACCAATGTCCGCCGTTACCAGTTGGGCATTCCGATCTGGCGCGCCCTCGGCGGGCCGACGGTGATCGAGATCGATGGCATCCGCCGGATTTTCAAGCTCGATCGAACTGCGGTATTCTTCGACGCTCGCTCCGCCGATCAGTTCGCCAAGGAGAGTCTTCCCGGCACCCATAGCGTGCCGGCCGATCAACTCGCGTTAGGCGGCCTGAAGAAGGCGCCGCTTCCCGAGGACGATTTCAACCGGCGCATCATCTTGTTCGGACAGGACGCGGCTCAAGCTCGCCAGTTGGCTGATGCGTTACGTGAAAGGCCTTGGCACAACGTCGCCTATTTTCCGGGCACATTCGAGGCACTGGCGGCGGCCCTCAAAAGTAGCGACTAGCGCGTCGGGGCGGCGCCAACCCGACTCATGATGCCTTAGCAGTTCCTCTCGTGCGATAACCTTGTCGGCCCCGACCGATATAGGTAGCTGTTCTGGAAGAATCCTGGAGGTGCTATGCGCTGCCGCCCGCCGGTTCGATTGTACTTTTGCCTCCTGCTCTGGGCGCTTCCGGTCGCCTTGGGAGCAATGTCTGGTGCAGCGCCGGCAAGCGCGCAGGGCGCCTACCCCAACCGCCATGTTCGTATCATCACCAACGCCGGCCTCGGCTCCAGCCCCGATGTGCTGGCCCGGATCATCGCCGACGAACTGTCTCGCCTCTGGCGGCAGCAGGTAATCGTTGAGAACAACAGCGCGGGAGGAGGCATCGTCGCTGCGCAACGGGCGGCCGATGCTTCACCGGACGGCTACACGCTGCTAGTCGCATCCGCTTCGGCCTTCACCGTCCTGCCAATTCGCCAGGAGCACGCGCCGGTCATAATCGGAACGAATTTGAAACCGGTCGCCTTCCTCGGCGCATCGCCGATGGCTTTCGCCGTCAGCCCCAAGCTCGGCGTCACATCAATCGAGGAACTCGTCGCACTGTCGCGAAGCGAGCCCGACAGGATCTTCTATGCTGCGAATCAAACAGGCTCATTGCCACACATGTCCGGCGAGTATTTTAGGTCGCGCACGGGTGCCTCATTGACCTTTGTACCCTACCGCGGCGCAGCCGATGGGCTCACCAGCGTCCTGTCCGGTCAGACCAGCCTGATCATCGAAAACTATCTCGCGATCAAAGGCGCAATCCAGTCCGGCGAGCTCGTCCTCCTCGCCTTCTCGGCACGTGAACGCCTGCCCAATTTCCCCGAGGTGCCGACGGTCGCCGAGACCGCGCCCGGGTTTGTCGCCATCGGTTGGGCAGCACTGATGGCTCCGATCGGCGTGCCGGACGACATCGTCAATAAGGTTCACACCGATATCCGCCGCATCTTCGACCAACCCAGCGTCAGGCAGCGAATGATCGCCCTTGGGATCTATCCGGCCTTTCCGTCGACGGCCGAACTCGCCAACTTCATCAAGCAGGAGCAGGCGCAGTGGAGCCCCATCATTCGAAACATTCTCGCGGCGCCTTCGGCAGCTCCAGCCAAAGAAGCGGATCGGCCGAGCAGCCGGCGCCAATAGGGCTTAGAATCCGACCGAGACCTTCGTGAAGGGATACAGATTTTTCTGATTACGAAGCGGATGGAGGCGAGTTTGAGGGCGCAGCGTCACGCATACCGCGTCAGTTCGCGGCCGCGAAACACATAGACCTCGCCCTGGATAATATCGACCAGCGGCGCCACCGCCGGCGTCGCCACGCCGAGGCAGGTCATCAGGCCGCGGCAGGTGCCGCCATGCGAGGTCGCGACGACGTCGCCGGTCAGGCTGTCGTACCAGCGCTTCATGCGCGCCTCGACCATCTGATAGCTCTCGCCGTTCGGCGGCACGAAATGATACTTGTCGTGCTCGCGCTGCGCGATGCGCACCGGATCGTTCTGGTGCAACAGCGCGATGGTCGCGCCTTCCCAATCGCCGAACGACAATTCGATGAGCTGCGGCTCGCGTTTAAAACCGTCGCGCGGCAGACCGAGCCCTTCCCGCACCCATTCCATGGTTTCGGTGGCACGCACCAATGGGCTCGAGACATAGCCGAGCGAGGCCGGATCGATGTTGTCGCGCGCGAACAGATCGCGCAGCACCTCGCCGCAATGCGCGGCCTGGCCTCGGCCTCTGGCGTTGAGCGGAATGTCGCGACGGCCCTGCAGCCGGCCGGCCACGTTCCAGTCGGTTTCGCCGTGACGGATGTAATAGACCGTCGGCATCGCTTATTTTACTTGGGGCATGATCTGATCCGAAAACCGGTATCCACTTTTCGGGATCATGCGCCGGCTTACTTGACCGCCATATCGGGCGCGTCCGGATGCTTGATGCCGACGACATGATATCCGGCATCGACGTGCTGGATTTCGCCGGTGACGCCGCTCGACAGGTCGGACAGGAAGAATACGCCGGCCTTGCCGACATCCTCCAGCGACACGTTGCGCCGCATCGGCGTGTTGTATTCGTTCCATTTCAGAATATAGCGGAAGTCGCCGATGCCCGACGCGGCCAAGGTCTTGATCGGGCCGGCCGAGATGGCGTTGACGCGGATGTTCTTCACGCCGAGGTCGGCCGCCATGTAGCGCACCGAGGATTCCAGCGCGGCCTTGGCGAGTCCCATGACGTTGTAATGCGGCATCCACTTCTCGGCGCCGTAATAGGTCAGCGTCAGCATCGAGCCGCCGTTCTTCATCAGCTTCTCGGCGCGCTGCGCGATGGCCGTGAACGAATAACAGGACACCAGCATGGTCTTGGTGAAGTTGTCTTCGGTCGTATCGACGTAGCGGCCGTCGAGCTGGTCCTTGTCCGAATAGGCAATGGCATGCAGGACGAAATCCAGCGCCCCCCAGGCCTGCTCCACCTGGGCGAAGACGGCGTCGAGGGAGGCCGGGTCGGTGACGTCGCAGTGCCCAACCACCAGGCCGTCGACTTCCTCGGCGAGCGGCTCGACGCGCTTCTTGAGGGCGTCGCCCTGGTAGGTGAAGGCCAGATCGGCGCCGTGGTCCCGGCACGCCCGGGCGATACCCCAGGCGATCGAGCGGTTGTTCGCCACCCCCATGATCAGCCCGCGTTTGCCGCGCATCAGGCCCGAGACTTCAGCCATTTCAACCCTCACTTGCCCGGCAACCGCCGGAAGCCTCCGTATGGCATAGGGTTCTGGGCCCATCAAGCAAGCCGGCCGGCTTGTCGGCCTGCGATGTGAATTCAATTCGGCTGAGGGAATATGTCTGATCTTGCGGGGTTTTTTGTCATAATCGGCGCGACCCAGGGGCGACCGCCGCGAAAGGAAGAAAGTGCCGACGTTCCGGCAGGAGGTTGAGGTGACCATTCCGGCGCTGCGCCGATTTGCGCGGGCGCTGACGCGCGACGCCGAGGCGGCCGACGACCTGGTCCAGGACACCCTGGTGCGGGCGCTGCGCTCGGAGCATCTGTTCCACGGCGGCGAGGTGCGGACCTGGATGTACACGATCCTCGCCAACCTCAACCGTAACCGCCTGCGTTCTCTGGCACGGCGGCCGGTGATGGTGCCGGTCGACGACGGCGACGCCGCCGTCGACGCCGCCGAAGGCGGCCGCGACATCGAACGCGCGCTCGCGACGCTGGTCGATGAACAGCGCCAGGCCCTGCTGCTCGTGGTGCTCGAGGGCCTGAGCTACCGCGAGGTCGCCGATATCCAAGGCGTACCCATCGGCACCGTGATGTCGCGACTGGCCCGGGCGCGGCAACAACTGAAGACTTTTCTCGAAGGCGGGCGCCCAGCGCTGCGCCGCGTGAAATAGGACGACGAAGCGATGACTGAATATGACAGACCGGTGACAGAGGACGAACTGCACGCCTATGTCGACGGCGAATTACCGGACGATCGCCGGGAAGCGGTGACGGCATGGCTGGCAAGTCACACCGACGCCGCCGGCATCGTCGCTGCCTGGCGCACGCAGGCCGACGACATTCGCGCGCGCTACGGCGCGGTGGCGCACGAGCCGATTCCCGAGCGCCTGCAGCTCGACCGTATCCTCGCCGCCGATCGCGGCGCGCGACCGGGCGGCCGGCGATTCACGGCGATGGCCGCGGCTGCGGTGTTCGCCGCGTTCATCGCCGGCGGCGGCGCCGGCTGGTTCGCTCATGGTGCTGCAGTCAAGAAACCTTCGGCCTTCGATGCCATCACCGCGGACGCACTGGAAGCCTACCGGCTCTACGTCGTCGAGGTGCGTCATCCGGTCGAAGTGCCGGGCTCCGAGCAGGCGCATCTGCGGCAGTGGCTGTCGAAGCGGGTCGGCTACGAACTGAGCCTGCCCGATCTGTCGTCGCTCGGCCTCAAGCTGGTCGGCGGCCGCCTGCTGCCGGGACCGAGCGGCGCCGCGGCGTTCTACATGTACGAAGGCCCGAGCGGCGAGCGCTACACCATCTATTGCGCCAAGGCGGCGCAACCGGCGACCGCGCTGCGCTTCAAGAGCGGCGCGCGCGATGCTGCGTTCACCTGGGTCGACGACAAGGTCGGCTACGTCGTCAGCGGCCCATCGGACCGCGACAAGCTCGAGAGCGTGGCGAAGAACGTCTACGACCAGGTCGACAAAGGCGCGGCCAAGAAGGGATGAGGCGTTAGCCCAGATCCTTCCGCGGATCGTACGGCTTGTCGTCGCGCAGCTTCTCGATCTCCTTCTTGAGATCGTCACTAACGCTGTCGGGCAGCACCACGCGCACCGTGGCGAGCAGATCGCCGTGGGTCTTGCCGCCCTTGGCCTTGAGGCCTTTGCCCTTGAGGCGGAAGGTACGGCCGGAATTGGTGCCGGGGGGGATCGCCAGTTCGACGGCGCCATCGAGCGTCGGCACGCGGACCTTGCCACCGAGCACCGCCTCGTAAAGCGTGATCGGCAGTTCGAGTCGCAGGTCGTTGCCGTCGGCCTTGAACAGCGGATGCGGCGCGACAGTGATGGTGATGATGGCATCGCCGTTGCGGCCGAGGGGACCGGGATAGCCCTGCCCTTTCAGCCTGATCTGCTGGCCGCTGGTGATACCGGCCGGAATCTTGACCTCGATCTCCTTGCCGGTCGGCAGGCTGACGCGCTGGGTCGCGCCCTTGGCGGCGTCGGTCAGCGAAATCGTCAGCGAGGCGGCAAGGTCCTGCCCGGTGGCCTGCGAGCCGAAATCCTCCGGCTCGAACTCAGTCGAGTAACCGCGACCGCCGGCGCCCGGCTGGGCGCGACCGCCGAACATGCCGCGCAGCAGATCCTCGAATCCCGAGCCGCCTGCACCGGCACCAGCGCTGCGGCGCTGGAAGCCGTCGGGCCCGAACGAGAAACTCTCGAAGCCGCCGCCGCCACCCTGTCCAAATCCTTGGCCGAAGCCGCCCGCGCCCGGGTGGAATCCACCGCCCGGCTGCCCGGCAAATCCCTGAAAGCGCGGCTTGCCTTCGGCGTCGATCTCGCCGCGGTCGAAGGCCTTGCGTTTCTCGTCGTCGCCGACGATCTCGTAAGCCGCGTTCAACTCGGCGAAGCGCGAGGCCGCCTTGGCGTCGTTCTTGTTGGCGTCGGGATGGTGCTTTTTCGCAAGCTTGCGGAAAGCGGATTTGATCTCCGCCTCGCTGGCAGTCTTGGACACCCCCAGAACCGTATAGGGGTCACGCATCCTGGCTCACTCCGTGAAAAACCGTCAAATTGCCCCTGTCCGGCCGATTGTTGCGGCCGAATCGACCCTAATGTGGGGTTCCGCGACCGTAGATTCAACACGGGCGCCCGGGACGGGCGCACGACAAGCCGCGCTCAGGACTGCTTCCAGGGTTTCATCGAGCGGACTTCCCAACCGCCCTTGCGCGGCTTGCAGGCCGCGCCCTGAAGCCAGGCCTCGGAACCGCCATTGACGTAGCTCGCCAGGAAGTCGTGGCAGGTCTGGTCACCATCGGCATAGGCCTGCGAGATCGGCGTCACGGTACCCCGCGCGCCGGTCACCGGGTTTTCCCAGGGCAGGCTTGAATCCTTGGCGCCCCGCGCCAACACCTCTTTGACGGCGGCACGGGCATAAGCAAGGTCGGTGTCCGGCGGCAGCCGGTCGCCACCTTTGGCGCCGGGCGGCGGCGTGATCGAGCCGGTCTGATCGGAACTGGAGCCGAAAAGCGAGTCGAATTGCGACGACAGGCTGCAACCGCCCATGCCGAGCGCCAGGGCGAGCACCGACATAGCGGCCAAGCGACGCCATAGGCGCGCGGACGTGGTTCCCTTATATAAGGCACCACGGCCTGCGACGGCCGCCATATAACCCTGATGACAGGTCTGCCGACCGGTCACGTGAGACTCCCCGATGTCCGACACGACTCCAATTGAGCGCACAGTAAAGTTAATGAGTGGTGATTTTACGGAAGCCGACGAACCGATGCGGCTGTTCGCCGCCTGGCTCGAGGACGCCACGAAATCGGAACCGCGCGACCCCACCGCCATGACGCTCGCCACCGTCGATCGCGACGGCATGCCGGACGCTCGCATGGTGCTGCTCAAGGGCGCCGACGAGACGGGCTTCGTCTTCTTCACCAATACCGAGAGCCAGAAGGGCACGGAACTCGCGGCGACGCCGAAGGCGGCGCTGGTGTTCCACTGGAAATCGCTCAACCGGCAGATCCGCGTGCGCGGCGTCGTCGAGCGAGTGACCGACGCCGAGGCCGACGCCTATTTCGCGACGCGGCCGAAGCAGGCGCAGATCGGCGCCTGGGCCTCGCAGCAGTCGCGGCCCTTGGAAAGCCGTCTCGCCTTCGAGAAGGCGGTCGCGGTCAACGCGGCCAAATATGCGCTCGGCAGCGTGCCGCGCCCGCCGCATTGGTCCGGATACCGCATCGTGCCGTCGTCGATCGAATTCTGGCACGACCGGCCTTTCCGTCTGCACGACCGCATCGTGTTCAAACGCAGCGCGCCGGGCGCGGCCTGGAGCAAGACGCGCCTTTATCCGTGAGCTAGAGTCCGGCGCTTCGACGGTGCGCCGAGCAAGGGAATACAATGCCGAGTTCGCAGACCAACCAACCGCGCCGCACCTTGTTGCTGACCGGCGCCAGCCGCGGCATCGGCCACGCCACGGTGAAGCGGTTTTCCGCCGCTGGCTGGCGCGTCATCACCTGCTCGCGGCATCCGTTCCCGGAAAACTGCCCGTGGGACGCCGGCCCCGAAGATCACATCCAGGTCGATCTCGCCGACGAAAAGAACACCTTCGAGGCGATCGAGGAGATCAAGCGCCGGCTCGACGGACATGAACTGCATGCGCTGGTCAACAACGCCGCGATCTCGCCGAAAGCGGCGGGGGGCAAGCGGCTCGGCTCGCTCGACACCACGCTCGACGTCTGGAAACAGGTATTCAACGTCAACTTCTTCGCGCCGATCATGCTCGCGCGGGGTCTCGTTGACGAACTCAAGGCGGCGAAGGGTTCGGTGGTCAACGTGACGTCGATCGCCGGCTCGCGCGTGCATCCGTTCGCCGGCGCGGCCTATGCGACCTCGAAAGCGGCACTGGCATCGCTGACGCGCGAGATGGCGTCCGATTTCGGCCGGCTCGGCATTCGCGTCAACGCCATCGCGCCGGGCGAGATCGACACCGCGATCCTGTCGCCGGGCACCGAGAAGATCGTCGAGCAGATTCCGATGCAGCGCCTCGGCACGCCCGACGAAGTGGCGAAGATCATCTACGTGCTGTGCACGGAGACCAGTTCTTACGTCAACGGCGCCGAGATCCACATCAACGGCGGCCAGCACGTCTGACCGATCCGCGCTTATTTGACGAAAGATGTTTCTTTCCGCATAGGCGGTGTGTCGGATGGTCCCGGATGGCCGCCCGGTCCGTTGCGCGGGCCGACGAATTTCAACTCGTGGGTCTCGCCGCACGGGCAAGCGAACTGCAACGGCGCCCGGAGCGGATTGATCATGTCCTCGTAGGCGATGCGGCTGATGACCGCGATGCCGGTTTCGGGACAGGTGATGACGATGCGCGGCTTCCTGTTTGGCATGGGCTGAGAACGTCGCGGCCCGGCTTCGGGTTCCCGGCGAGAGGCCAAAACCCCCAGCTTCACGAACCCTGGAGCGCATCGCGGGATACCACCCGCCTCCCCCCGCTGGCGCAGAGCGCCCCACGGAATTGGTTGCTCCCGCCTACAGCCACTTCTTCCATTTGAAGAACAGGATCGGCCCGATCGCCGCCGCCAGCATCAGCAGCAGCGCCAGCGGATAGCCGACGTACCAGTCGAGCTCGGGCATGTGCTTGAAGTTCATGCCGTAGATCGAGGCGACAAGGGTCGGCGGCATGAAGATCACCGCCGCGATCGAGAAGATCTTGATGATGTCGTTCTGCTGCAGCGAAACGATGCCGAGCAGCGCGTCGAGCAGGAACTGAATCTTGCCGTTGAGATAGGTGGCGTGGTCGGACAGCGAGATCACGTCGCGCTGCATCGAGGTCAGCTGCAGCTTGGAATCTTTATGCCATTTCATCGCCTCGGCCTCGTTGGCGAGGAACGACAGCAGGCGGCCGACCGAGACCTGCGATTCACGAACCTTGGACGTGAGATCGCCTTTGCGGCCGAGCGTCTTCAACACGTCCTTGTAGGACGGCGGCGCGTCGCCCTCCTCGGGTTCGAAGATCATGTGCGAGACGCCGTCGACCTCGGCGGCGATGCGCTCGAGAATATCGGCGGAGCGATCGACGACGGCGTCGAGCAGGTCCATCAGCACGACGTCGCCGGTCACCTTCGGCGCGCAAAAGCGGCCGAGCTTGTGCTCGACGATGGCGAAAGGCCGCGGCGCGTCGTAGCGCACGGTGCATAAGGTGTGGTTCGACAGGATGAAGGTGACCGCCGTGGTCTTCGGCGTCGCCGTGTCCGACTGACACATCAGGGTCGCGGTCATATAGCGCGCGCCGTTCTCCATATAGAGGCGGCTGGAGACCTCAATCTCCTGCATTTCTTCGCGCGTCGGCACCGCGATGCCGAGGATTTGCTCAACCTGCTTGTCTTCTTGGACCGTCGGATTGACCAGGTCGAGCCAGACCGGGGTTTCGGACAGTTCATCGCCGGGCTCGACCTGCACCCGTTCGAGCGTGGTGCCGCGCTGGACATAGATCGAAAGCATCGGTCACCTGGCCCGCCGGTGGCCCGCGTCATGCGGCTCGTTGGCGCCTCCCGACCTTCATGGCCAGATCGTCTCGCCGTGTGCAAGCCGGAAATGACGGCGCAAGCCGACAGCGCGCACATCTATCAGGCGCGGCGCCGGCGGTCCGTGGGATCGATTGGAGTAATGACGCGGCCCTAACGTTCGGGCGTGATGGCCGCGATGTTCATTCGAAGTCAGCGCGCTCAGTCGCTGTCGACCGGCGTAAAGCGCTTGGTCTCGGCCGGCTTCTGTTCCGGCTTGTGACGCACGGCACCGGCCACCGCCGAAATGCCGATTTTTCCGTAACGCTCCTTGAGCTGACTGGACGAGCCCTGCTGCTGTTGCTGCTGCGGCTGGCGGTCCGAACTCTTCGGCGCGGTCATTTTACCCTGGCTCCTTGTCCCTGGGACGTTTCCCGATGGGCACTTTTGGCGGCAAGTGGGGCGGAATTACGCAAGCTTTTGTATTTGATCGTGGAATCGGGCGCTCAGAATAAACAACTGGCGCCATTCGACCAGTATACCATTCGTTATGGTAAACCCTCTGTTAACACCTTGGCGGCAAAGTTGTTTTTAACGACGGCGCCCTGGTCTGGCGTCGCGGCCGTCGTACAGCCGAACGAAATGCGGCATTCCTGCAACACGTTCACAAGAAGCTGCGTCTTGATACTGAAGAAACGTGGCTAACGTCGGCCTTCTTCGCTTAATTGCACTGCAGAACAAACAGGACGGGCGCCGCAACGGCGACCAGGAAAGAGGACTGAAATGCGCGCTAAGGCATTGATGTTGGCGGTGTTTGGCGTCGGATTGATGCTGGGCGGCTGCATGCAGACGACGGTCGAGCCGGCCTCTGAAGCGAGCATGACGCCACGCGACAAGAAGCTGCTGGCCGCGGCGCCGTACGAAAAAGTGATGATTCCTGAGCAGTTTCAGCGAGCTATCGTTGCCTACCACCGCAAGGAGCAGCCCGGCTCGATCGTCATCGATTCGGACGCCAAGTACCTCTACTACGTACTCGATGGCGGCAAGGCGATCCGCTACGGCGTGACCGTCGGCGAAGAGGCTCTGGCCTGGTCCGGCGTCGCCAAGGTGGGCCGCAAGGCCGAGTGGCCGACCTGGACCCCGACCGAAGAGATCAAGAAGCGCATGGACGTGCCGAATTTCGTTTCCGGTGGCCCGCAGAACCCGATGGGCGCCCGCGCGATGTATCTTTACGAAGGCAACAAGGACACGCTGTACCGCATCCACGGCACCAACCAGCCGGAATATATCGGCCAAGCGATCTCCTCGGGCTGCATCCGCATGACCAACGAAGACGTCATCGACCTCTACAACCGGGTCAAGCCGGGCGCGGTGGTGGTCGTGCTGGCGCCGGGTCAGGGCGATGCGCCGTTCGGCTCGTCGTCGCCGAAGCTGGCGGCCGTCGGCGGCCTGTTCCGCTAAGACAATTTTGGGGCTTGAGACGGAAACGGCGCCTTCGGGCGCCGTTTTTGTTTTTGCCGCCCTACCCCAGCGTCACCCGGACGATTTCCGGCGGCACGCCGAGGCGCAACGGCACTTTGCTGGTGCCGAGCCCGCCGGACACGATCAGGTGACGGCCGCGCTCGACGATGTGGCCGTAGGCGAAGCGCGCACCATAGGCCGACGGAGTCCAGACCGGCGGTACCAGCGGGAAGCGGATCTGACCGCCATGGGTATGGCCGGCGAGCGTCAGTGATACCCGGTCCGGCACGTCGGTGAAGATGTCCGGCTCGTGGACCAGCAATATGACCGGATCGTCAGTGTCGATCTTGCGCAGCGTGCCCGGCAGGTCGTCGACGCCCCGGAAACGGCCATGGCCGAGCCGGTAGGCGATCTGATCACCGAGACCCGCCAGCCAGAACCGCCCACCGGGCTCGCCGAGGCGCACCGCGTCGTTCTCCATCGGCGGAATGCGCACGTTCTTCAGCGCCGCCCGGGTCGGGCCGATTCCGTGCCACCAGTCGTGATTGCCGAGAATCGAATAGACGCCGAGCGGCGCCTTCAGCCGCGACAGTTCGTAGGACCACGCCTCCGGCGGCACCACCTCGGTGACGAAGCGATGGGTGGCGAAGTAGTCGCCGAGCAGAACGATCAGATCGCCGGACAAGGCATTGGCGGCGTCGACTACCTGCCGTACCCGCGCGACGCCCATGTTCGGGCCGCCGGCATGGATGTCGGCGACCACGGTGATGGTGAGGCGCTGGCCGGCGCGCCAGCCCGGGGGGCGCAAGGTGTAATCGGTGATGATCAGGCCGTTGGCGGCTTCCATGGCCGCATAGGCCGTGGTGCCCGGCACGATGATGGCACCGGCGCCGGCCAGGCCGAGGCCTGCCTTGAGAAGGCCGCGCCGGGTGACGCCGGTTGACTGCGGCGGCGCGAAGCGGCTGGGCGCGTCGATCGTCATGCCGTGGACCTAACGCAAAAGGTTGAAGGGAAAGTGCACCCGATGCCGCACTTTTCGGTGTTTCCGCGGCGGCCGCGCCCGCGGCAGCGGCACGTCGACCAGCGCGATCTCGACCCGTTGCGGCGCGTCGGGCTTCGCCTCGGCAGCGGCGGTGTCGGGCGCGGCCTCGTCCGGCTGGGCCTCATCCGGCTTGGCGCTGTCGCTCTCCGCCTTGGAGACCTCGGCCGGCTTGGGCGGCGGTGGTGGCGGGGGCGGCTCGAGCACATTCCAGTGGCAGATGCGGTAACCATTGGAGCGTTGGGCCAGATCGACGTGAATGTGCTCTTCGTGATAGCCGTCCGACCCCGGACCGAGCACCGTGGTAAAGCGCGCGCAAGCCGAGGCCCGCAGATCGCTGCGGATGTCCTTGGCAAAGGTCTTGTCGGTCAGCATCGCCACCTGCTTGTCGGCGAAGGTGAGGCTGCGCACATCGACCGCGTTGCCCTTGCCGTGCTCGCTCACCTTGGCGCCGAACACACGATTGCGGCCGCGGCAACTGTAGTCGTCGTAGGTGTCGACGCTGGTCAGCGTGCGTCCGCTGTTGGCGACGCGCGGCGTGACGTCATCGCGCACCCACAGCGCGAACTGCTCGGCCATCTCACAGCGCAGCAACGGTGCCGGCTTGATCTCGACGCGCCGGCCCTTGTCGACCGTAACGCTGTCGAGTTGCACCATGTCATCACCGCCGCAGATGCCGGGCCCAATCAGCCGCGGCATGGCACTGAGCGTCGCGATCTTCTCCAGACGGATCCGGCACGGCGACGGCGCCGACGTCACGGCCGCGGAATTGAACTCGGCGCCGGCGGCTTCGCGGAACGACAAGGGCTCGCGCCAGCGTGCGGGCGCGGCGGGCTTGGCCGCGACGTCCGGCCGGGGCCGCGGCAACGGCACGCCGTCGGCACGGACGGCAGCCGGCACGAGCGCCAGCAGAGCGCCCGCCATCGCCGTGTAGACCCTTACCACCACAAACGCCATGGCGCCGGTCTCTGCCATGAATCGGGCATTTGTGCGAGGCACAAAATCCTTAGTCGAGCCAAACGTACCATTTTCACGGCGCCATCGGCCCGCTAACTTAAGTGCGGCTGACGAGGGGTCGGCCCAAAAGCCACCAGGCTGCCGGCGACGGGAACACCCGCGCCCAAGAAACCGGAGAGGAAATGCCATGCTCGGGCTGATGCAGGACTGGCCGATGTTGCTTCATCGCATCATCGACCACGCGGCGAAGTTTCACGGCGAGCGCAAGGTCATCACGCGCTCGGTCGAGGGGCCGATCGTCGAGACCACCTATGCCGAAGTCCGGGCGCGCTCGCTGAAAGTGGCGCAGCGGCTGGAGAAGGACGGCATCAAGCTCGGTGACCGCGTCGCGACGCTGGCCTGGAACACCTGGCGGCATCTGGAATGCTGGTACGGCATTCTCGGCATCGGCGCCATCTATCACACCGTCAATCCGCGCCTGTTCCCCGACCAGATCGCCTGGATCATCAATCACGCCGGCGACCGCATGATGTTCCTCGACATCACCTTCGTGCCGCTGATGGAGAAGATTCAGGACAAGGTGCCGTCGATCGAGAAATTCATCGTGCTCACCGACAAGGCACATATGCCGCAAACGACATTGCGCGGCGCCGTGCCTTACGAGGAATGGATCGCCGAGGTCGATGGCGACTTCCAATGGCGGCAGTTCGACGAGAACACCGCGGCCGGCATGTGCTACACCTCCGGCACCACGGGCGACCCCAAGGGCGTCGTCTATTCGCACCGCTCCAACGTGCTGCACGCCTTTATCGCGGCGCTGCCGGATTCCAAGAACCTGGCTTCGGCCGATACCTGCATGCCGGTGGTTCCGTTCTTCCACGCCAATGGCTGGGGACTTGCCTTCACCACGCCAATGGTCGGCGCCACGTTGGTGCTGCCCGGCGCCAAGATGGACGGCGCCTCGATCTACGAGCTCTTGACCAAGTACAAGGTGTCGTTCACCGCGGCGGTGCCGACGATCTGGCTGATGCTGCTGCAGGACCTGGAAAAGACCGGCGGCAAGCTTCCGCACCTCAAGCGCGTCGTCATCGGCGGCTCGGCCTGCCCGCGCGCCATGACCAAGACCTTCCAGGAGAACTACGGAGTCGAAGTCATCCACGCCTGGGGCATGACCGAGATGAGTCCGCTCGGCTCGCTCTGCACCATGAAGCCGGAATATGCGCAACTGACCGGCGACGCCCGCCTCGACGTGCAAATGAAACAGGGCCACCCGCCGTTCGGCGTCGACATGAAGATCTGCGACGACAGCGGCAAGGAGCTACCGTGGGACGGCAAGACCTTCGGCCGCCTCAAAGTGCGCGGCCCGGCGGTGGCCAAGGCCTATTACAGGGTCGAGCACGATCCGGTGTTCGAGGCCGACGGCTGGTTCGACACCGGCGACGTCGCCACCATGGATCAGTACGGCTACATGCAGATCGTCGATCGCAACAAGGATGTCATCAAGTCCGGCGGCGAATGGATATCGACCATTGACTTGGAAAATCTTGCCGTCGGCCATCCCAAGGTGGCGGAGGCCGCCGCCATCGGCGTCATGCATCCGAAGTGGGACGAGCGCCCGCTCCTCGTCATCGTGCTCAAGAAAGGCGAGACCGCGACCAAGGAAGAAATCCTTTCCTTCATGCAGGGCAAGATCGCCAAATGGTGGATGCCGGACGACGTCGCCTTCGTCGATGAAATCCCGCACACTGCGACCGGCAAGATCCAGAAGATGACGCTCCGGAAGCAGTTCCACGACTACCGGCTGCCGACGGTCGAAGCGGCGGAGTGAGGAGCCGCAAAGATCGGCGTTAGATCCGGCCCAGCGTCTCCGCGTCGGCCTCGCCGCCGAAATACTTGTCGAGCGCGTCTTGGAACGGACCCGGTCCCGGCTTTACCGCCGCGAACAAGGTCATCGACGAGCGGAACTTCATGTCGTCGGGCGAACCGAAAATCGCGCTGACAGAGCGTCCGGACAGACCGACCAGCCGGGTGCATTCGATCAGCCGCGGCCCGAGCAGCGGATGCGCGAGGTAAGCCCTCGCCTCGTCGAGACCGGAAATGGAGTATTGCTGCGACATGGCACTGTGCCCAAGACCCGCGATCTGCGGGAACACGAACCACATCCAGTGGCTTCGTTTGCGGCCCTGCCGTAACTCATCGCAAACTCGGTCAATGACCGGGCCCTGCGCCTCGACGAAGCGCTCAAGATCAAAGGCCGTCATTGCGCGCCATCGGGACGATTACGCCCCGCCCGGCTGCGTACCCGCAACCAGCGCCGGCACCGGCTCATCGACGCTGCGCAGCACGATGATCTGGTTGAATTTGCCGGCTTCATAGGCCTGCAGGAACTTGTCGTAGTCGCGCACCGAGATGCAGCCATTCGACGCGCCTTCCTCGCCGAGCAAGTAGGAATGCGCCAGGATGCCGTCGCGGCCATACATATTGCCGGCGCCGACCGGCTTCATCCGCAGCGCGCGCACGCCGTGAAACGGTTTCTCGCGGAACGATACGGCGTAAACATTCGGCGGCGTCACGCCGAGATCCTTGCGCGCAACCGATGTCGGGTCGTCCATGAACTGGCCGTAGCCGGAATGCGCCTCGAGCTTGTCGCCGTCCGGCAGATAAACCACGCGCTTGGAGATGTCATACAACGCCGTGTTCGGATTTGCCGCCAGCACCGCCTTGGCGGCGCGGTCGGGATCGCCGAACAACCTGTCCAGAATCCCCGGTTCGCGCTGCTGGCTTTGTGACGGCAACGCCGCGACCTGCGGCTCGATGGCGAGCGGTGCGGTCCGGGCAGCGCCCGCGCGCGCGATGCCGTCGGGCCGCGGCAGCGGCATGGGCGCTCCCATGGACATGGGCGCGGTCGCCGCGATGTTGGCCGAGCGCTGATCGCCGGTGGCGGGAAAGCTCGTCGCCAAAGCCATAGAAAGCGCAAACTCCGGCATCAGGAAACCATGATTGGCCAGCCTCGCGTAATCCTGGCGCCAAGCTTTGCTCACATCGAAATCGGCGCGGGCCTGCACCGCGGGTGGGTTCGGCGCCCGTAGCGTCGGGGCGAATACGGACCGACTATAGGGCAGCGACAAACCGATCGACGCGACCGCGACCGCGCTGACGCCGGCGACGCCCGCGCCAATCGACGCGACGGTCGTCACCATTCGCGCGGTCGAGGAAAGGCCCGGGACGGCAGGTAACCTGGCGGCCGCCAATAACCGCGGCATGGCGGCCAGCCACCCGGTCGCTGAATGCGCGCGCATGGCGAAGAGCCACGCGGAGGCGGACAGCCGCGCGGAGGCAACGAATGCCACGGCTCGCCTGACCTCCACCTTCCTCACATCGAACCTCTGCCTGTCCAAAAGCGTCGGCCAAGGGCCAACGCCACTTTACCTTGCATTCTACCGCGCCGGGGTCGGGTTGGAAATTCCGCCCTGGCCCTATTATGACACAGTAAACCATGCCGAAAATGTGGTGATACCGCCTGGTCCGCCAGGGGTGCGCAGGGGAATCGGTTGGTTCCGCCGACAATATGGCCGCCCGGCCTAGTGCCCAGCCGCCGGCGCGCGCCCGAAGTGCTCGAGCGTCCCGCGGTTGAGCACCTCGTCGCCCGCCACCAGCGCGCCGGCCTCGATGTCGCCCTGCGCCGCCAGCTTCTCGTAGAGCGCACCGAAATCCTGGTAGCACTGCCGCAGCAGGCCGTCGAAACTATCGATGA